>OZ255707.1:324190-648381 GCA_965277075.1 Candidatus Lustribacter sp. | reverse complement strand
GAACGGCTCGTCGGCGACCGGCGAGCGACGCTCCATGTTCGCGCATCCTCGACGTTCGATCTTTCACGTTCGCTCGAACTCGCCGTTCGTGCGCTGCCGGCGGGTGCGTCGTTGCTGCTGGTCACCGACGGCTTAGACCTCGATTCGGCCGCCGGCGACGACGTGCTCGCACGTGTCGCTCGCCGATTCGACGCAACGGTCTTGCTCGCGAGCGATCCGTGGATCGACGGCTTGCCGGTGCACGGTTTCGTGCGAATGCGCGACGCCGAAACCGGGCGCACGCAGCGGCTTCTCGTCGGACCGCGTGCGCGCGAACGCTACGTGCGGGCGAGCCGCGAGCGTGACGACCGGCTGCGCGTTCGCTTCCGGCGAGCACGCTGGCGCGTCGGAACGCTCGACGAGCGCGACGGCGCTGCGTCGCTCGAGCGAACGTTCGGCGTTCGATGACGTTCGCGTATCCGTTCGTAGCGGTTGCCGGGGTCGTCGTGGCGCTTGCGTTTCTGCTCTTTGCTCGAGGCTCCGAACGTCGCTCGCGAGCATCGGCGCTTGCGTATTCGCAGCTCGCGTTTCTCGAGTCGGTCACGGGCCGGATTCCGTGGACGACGTTCTTCGCCGGCGCGTGGGCGGTTGCGATCGCCGCGGGCGGGATCGCGCTCGCGCGGCCGGCGATCGTCGCGTCGGTTCCGGTGCGCGATGCGGCGGTCGTGTTGTGTATCGACACGTCCGGTTCGATGGCGTCGACCGACGTTGTGCCGACGCGTGCGGACGCCGCCCGTCAAGCGGCGCTGACGTTCATCAACGGCGTTCCGTCGGGCACCCGCGTTGGTTTGGTCGCGTTTAGCACGTCGGCGATACCGCTCGGCGCGCTCACCAACGATCGCCTCGCGGCACAGGACGATCTCGGGCGCCTTCCGCGGCCCGACGGTGGGACGGCGATCGGCGATGCGCTCGCGACGGGCGCCGCCCTGTTGCCGCGGGCCGGACGGCGCGCGATCGTGCTCGTGACCGACGGCGTGAACAATCACGGTCGCGATCCGCTCGAGGTCGCGCATTCGCTCGGCGCCGCCGGCATCACGATCTTCACGATCGGGATCGGAACGAGCGGCAGCGGCGAACTGATCCCGGGAACCGGCGAATCGGCGGAGATCGACGAAGACGCGTTGCGCGACATCGCGACGGCCGGCAACGGCAGCTACGCGCGCGTCGCCGACGCGAGCGCGTTGCAGGCGCGGCTCGGCGCCCTGGCACAAACGAGCGTGCACGAACGGCGTCACGTCGAACTCGCGTTGCCGATCGCCGTCGGCGGCGGTCTCCTTGCCTTCGGTGCCGCGCTCGTCGCCCTCGCGCTCGGCCGTTTCCCATGATTTGGAGTCGAACCCGCATGACTGATTCGATCGTCGATCGCCGCACGAATTACGAGCGGGGCGAACTCGATGAGGCGCACGCCGCAGCGAATCCGTTCGTGCAATTCGCCGGATGGATTGCGGAAGCGCTCGACTCGACGCTCACAGAGCCGAACGCGATGGCGGTTGCGACAGCCGACGAGGCCGGGCGGCCCTCGTCGCGCATCGTGCTGCTGCGCGGCTGGGACGAGCGCGGGTTCGTGTTCTTCACGAATTACGAATCGCGCAAAGGCCGCGAGATCGCAGTAAATCCGTATGCATCGCTCTTGTTCAATTGGGATGTGCTCGAGCGCGAAGTGCGGATCGACGGGCGCGCGGAGCGCTTGACCGACGAAGAGTCCGACGCGTATTTCGAGCGACGGCCGCGCGGTCACCGCTTGAGCGCGTGGGCTTCGCCGCAGAGCCGTGTCGTGCTCGACCGCGCCGTGCTCGAAGCCGCGATGGAACAAGTCGATTCGCGTTTTACCGGTGAGGTGCCGCGGCCGCCGTATTGGGGCGGTTTTCGCGTCGTTCCCGATGCGATGGAATTCTGGCAAGGGCGCCGCAATCGCGTTCACGACCGGCTGGTGTACCGGTTGCACGGCGAGCGCTGGACCCGTGAACGCCTCGCACCGTGAACCGACACCATCCGAGAGTTTCGGCGACGAATCTCCGTTTGAGAACTTTGCGAAGCTAACGAAACGCGCGGCGTTCTTGGCCGAAGGGACAGGGTCGTTCCGAGGCGGGAGCGCTTCAATCTTCGACGCGGCACACCACTCTGCGGACGGGATCGACGAGGACGACTCCTGATGTCGACGGGCCGCCGGAGTCACTTGAGCTTTGCCGGCGGACGCTTGGACGAGCTTGGCTTGGCGGCGGGAGCCAACGTATGCGACGTCGCGCTAGCGTGCATGCCGGCGGGGCTTCGTCACGCATGCTTCGCCGGAACCTCAAGCGCCTCGACGGCGAACTGCTTCGTTTCCGATCTTACGCCACATCGTGAAATTGAAGGGCTCCTTTGATCGAACCGCGATGAAGAGAATCTTCATAAGGAAGTTCATTCGCGTGAAGATTCTTCGCTGGTTGCGCGGTTTTGGAGCCGCCTCAATGATTGCGCTCACGTTTGGGCCAGTAAGCGCGCAATCACCGCTCACCACCATTACGGTGGGCGGCGTATTTTCTGACGATATGACGCCGATTTTCTATGCTCAGAAGGCCGGCTATTTCCGCCGGGAGGGGCTCGACGTTAGCCTCGTTCCGTCGAACAGCGGAACGGCGATGGCGGCTGCCGTGATTGCCGGGACGTATCAATTCGGAAAGTCGAGCCTTCTGGCGGCGGTCAACGCGCACTTGAAGCAGATTCCGCTCGAGGTGATCGGCGCAGGGGCGACCTACGACACGAAGATTCCGTTCGCAGCAATGTGTGTCGCTAATGATTCGGCGATATCGACCGGTTCGGATTTCGACGGGAAGACCGTCGGAACGCCGTCCCTCAACGACCTAAACGAACTCGTCGTTGATGCGTGGGTTGACCAGCACGGCGGGGACTATACAAAGCTCCATAATGTCGAGCTTCCGCTCGCCGTTGCGGCGGACGCGATTGCTCAGAAACGCGTCGACGCCTCAGTTTTGATGCAGCCCCGCCTTGCCGACGCGCTGTCGATCAAACAGGTGAAATCGCTCGGGAGCGCTTATGACGCGATCGCATCCCGTTTTGTATTCGCGGCCTATTTCACGAACTCCGATTACGCGGAGAAGCATCCGGACATCGTTGCAAAGTTCGTGCGCGCCTTGTACGCTGCGGCAGCGTATACGAACAAGCATCACGAGGCAACGACCGAGATGATGTCGGAGGTGACAAAGGTGCCGACGGCAGTTATCGCGGCAATGCCCCGCGTTGATGGAGCGACTGCGACGATCGCCGCCGATTTTCAGCCGATCATCGACAAGGCCGCAAAATATCACATGATCTCGCACGCGTTTCCTGCGCGCGAGATGCTTACCCATGCTCCCGACGTTAAGTAGCTGCGCTCTGGAGTTCTTGAAATGAAGCGATTGACTGCTCTTACGCTACTCGGATCTGTCGCGAGCTCTCCATCGTTTGTCGGCGCGCAAGACCTGGTCCCTTTGCGCGCGGCGGGCGTGCCGGAAGAATCCGCAACTCCCGTTCTTTGGGCCCAGAAGAGCGGTATGTTCCGAGCCGCCGGTTTAGACGTCGATTTGAGCGCACAGCGTAGCGGCGCCGTGATTACTGCAGGCGTCGTCGGCGGGTCCTATCAGGTCGGAAAGTCGAGCATCATACCTCTCGTGACCGCGTACGCAAAGAATATTCCGATCAAGTTAGTCGCTCCGGGCGGCATGTACAGCGCCGCAAAACCACATATTGCGATGATCGTAAGCGCCACGGCGCCGATGCGAACAGCGGAAGACATGAACGGCAAGACCCTCGGCGTTTCCTCGCTCGATGACCTCTACACGCTCGGAATCAAACTTTGGATGGATAAGAACGGCGGCGACTCGTCGAGCCTGAAGATCGTCGAACTGCCGCTTTCCGCCGTCGAAGGCGCGCTCGCTACGGGCCGCATTGATGCCGGCGGCAGTGCAACGCCATCCCTTCAGGCGGCTATCGATTCCGGCAAGTTTCGCGTCCTCGCGTATATGTTCAACGCTATTGCACCGTCGTTCATGTACACCGCTTGGTTCGCGTCGAGCAGCTACATCGACGGCCATCGCCCGACACTTGCCGCTTTTTCGCGGGCGGAACGTCAGGCCGCCGCTTACGTCAACGCTCACACGTCGGATACCGTCGATGTCCTCTCAGCGTTCACCGACGTTCCGAGCGCGGTCGTCGCCAAAATGACGCGCGCTACGATGGGCACGAGCCTCGACCCCAAGCTGATCCAACCGGTGGTCGACTTGTGTGTCCGCTACAAGGTCATTGCCGCTCCTTTCAATGCCGCCGAGATGATCGCGAGCGGCAGTTGAAAGCGAACATACATCGGCGTGTTTCGGAGGCTTCTAGCATGCTGCAGCGGTCCGCGTCACCGAAGCTTCATTATCCGCTCTCACGTTCGGCGGCGCTCGCATTGCTCGCGGGCGCGGCAACCGCGGCGAGCACGGCGCCGCTGCGGGCACAGTCTGCGCTCACGCCCGTAAATCTCGCGACTCCGGGCGGGGACGCTTTCGCCCAGCCGTTCTTCGGCACCGATATGGGGTTCTTTGCCAAGGCGGGGTTCGACCCGAAGATATCGATCCTCAACAACGCCGGCGCAGTTGTTGCCGCCGTCGCCGGCGGAACGATCGATATCGGACTCGGCGACATCGTCGGTATCGCCGACGCGATCGAGAACGGCATTCCGCTCGTGGTCTTCGCCGGCGCCGGGCTGTACGTCGCTAGTGCTCCCACGACGCTTCTCTGCGTGAGTCGGAATTCGCCGCTCGCCGCGGCGAAGGATCTCAACGGCAAGCCCGTAGCGATCGTTACGCTTGTCGGACTGGCGGCCGCAGCCACAAAGGCATGGCTTTCAAAAAGCGGGGCCGACCTCGGCACGATCAGTTTCATCGAGATGCCGCAGCCGGAGATGCGCGTGGCTCTCCAGCGCGGCACCATCGCCGCTGCCGCGATCTCCGAACCGTTTCTGAGCAATGCCAAAAACGACGTACGCGCATTCGGGAAACCGTACGATGCGGTCGCCGACCGTTTTTTGATTTCGCAGTGGATCACGACACGGGCATGGCTGGCCAAAAATGCGGCCGGCGCGAAACGCTTCACCACCGCGATTTACGAAACGGCTCGCTGGGCAAATACGCACCACGACGAGTCGCTCGCGATTTTGGTGAAGTATCTCAAGGTCGATCCGGAACGGATGCGCGGCATTACCCGCGTCGCGTTCTCGACTGAGCTCGTGCCGTCGTTGGTCCAGCCGGTCATCGACGTCGCCGTTCAATATAAGCTGGTTCCGAAGCCCCTCGACGCAGCAACGGTTATCGCCAACCTCACATGACGGAGCATTCGTTTCACTCACGGCCGCCAAAGAATCGGGAGACGTGCGTCAGCTTTCCAATGTCTTCGACGCGATTGCGAAACGATTCTACATCAGCGGCTGGTTCACGACACGTGCCTGGCTCCAAGCACATCGTGATTTGGCGAATCGCTACGCGAAGGTGATGTACGAAACCGCCCGGTGGGCGAACGCGCATCAGAACGAATCGGCGACAATCCTGGCCCGCTACTCGAAAGTAAGTGCTGAAACCGCGCGTCAGATGGTGCGTGCGACCTATGCGGAAACATTGGATGCGAACTGGTTACAACCGCCGCTCGATCTCGCGGCCAGCGCCGGCGTAACCACGCGCCGAGTCCTGGCATCCGAACTCATGCCCAAAATATAGTTTTGACGCAGCGGCTCGTGACGCCCGTTCTGGACACGGCGCGCTTGCGGTTACGCGCGTGGCGCGATAGCGATATCGAAGCTTGGGCTAACCTTTGCGCGGATGCCCGCGTGATGGAGTTCTTTCGCGCGCCGCTCGAACGGGCCGAAGGCCGTTTGCAAGGTGAGCGTATGCGCGAGCGGCTCAATTCGGACGGCTACGGCTGGTGGATTCTCGAGCGGAAGGACGGGCCGGAATTCGCAGGCGTCATCGCGTTGCAAGAGGTGCCCTTCGACGCTCCCTGCGCCCCTGCGCTCGAAGTTGGTTGGCGCCTGCATCCTGACGCGTGGGGCAACGGCCTGGCAACGGAAGGCGCGCGCGCTGCGATCGCGTTCGCATTCGAGCGTCTCGATCGGGCGGAGGTCGTCGCGATGACGGCGGCGATCAACGTGCGCTCGCGCCGCGTCATGGAACGTCTGGGGATGACGCACGCCGCTGCAGATGATTTTGAGCATCCGTGGGTCGACGCCGGACACCGCTTGCGCCGGCACGTGCTCTACCGGCTGCGGCGCGACGGCGCCGGCGCATCCGGTCTCCTCAGCTGAGCCGTCCGCGGGGGATGCGCCAGACGAGTGCGGCGCCGATGCAAAACTCGACGATCACGAGGGCGAGTGCGGCGCGCGGGCCGTTGCCCGGCGAGCGTGCGTTGACCGCCGCCACCAGCGGCGCGGTGAGCGCCGGCGCAACGATTTGCGGAATCGCCGCAGCGAGATTCCATACACCGAGCGCAGTCGCCATCGCACCGCGCGGTAAGACGACATATGCGATTGCCCAATCGGCGGTGAAGAAAGCCCCCCACGCAACTCCCGACGCCGCGGCCGCCACGTACGCTACGCCGACGTTCGGCGCTGCGGCAAACACACCGACCGTTACGGCGATCGCAAGCGCGGCGACACCGATCACGGCGCGTTTGTCGTAGCGGTCGGCGGGGCGCGCGGCGATCGCCGCACCGGCGATTCCCGCGACCGTGAACACGATGAAAAGGAGGCCGGTCGTGGTGCGTGCATCGGTGACGTGCAACGATTCACCGACAAAGAAAAATAGGAAGCCGAAGAGCGTGTAGAATCCGACGTTGATCGCGCCGCGCGAGATCAACAACGTCACGATGTCACGCGTGAAGCGAAAAGAAGTCCCGCGGACGGCGATCGGCGCGAGCCGGCGCACGTGCGCGAGCGTGATCGCCGCGCCGGCACCGAGCGCGAGCATGAGCGCGAGCGCCGCGATGATACCGTCGGAAGTCGCTGCGACGATCAAGCCGGCGACGCTACCTGCGAACGAAAGCGTGCTCATCCACGCCGACGCGCGGCCGCCGGCCGCGGCCGGGACCGCATCGGGAATCGCGGCCTGGTACGGACCGCCGACGACGTTCATGCCGATCTGCAATGCGATGAACGCGAGCGAGAGCGTCAGGGCCGAACGGGCGCCGAAAAAGGCGCCCAGCGCGACGATCGCGATCGCAACGCCGGTTAGATAGAATTCGCGCCGATGCCCGCGTGCTTCTATCCGTTGGTCCGACCAGCGGCCAATCCCGACTTGTACGATTGCGGCCACGACGGCGCCGGACGCGGCGACGATCCCGTAGACGCGCAACGCGTCGCCCGGGGCGAGGCCGGTGATGCGACTCTGCAAATACACGCCGAGAATCGCACTCCACACGGCCTGGATTCCGAACCAAAGGGCAGCGATCCGCGCCGGCTGCGCGGTCCGGACTACAATCGCGCGCACGCGTACCGGTAATCGTCGAGGGTGTCGATGTCGAAGCACAGCGCCGGCGACGAGTTGCGAATCGCGGTCGCGTTCACGCCCAGCGTGGCGCGTGCGCGAGCTTCCACGTGTGCGATACGCAACTGCCCGATGAGAAACCGCAACAGGAGCCCCGGACCCAACAGCCGCGCCATCCCGATACGACTCTTGCGCGCGTCGAAAAAACGTGCCGCGACGCGACGGAGCGGAATGCGAGCGGCTTCGCTCAGGTAGAACACACTGCCGTTGGCAACGCGCTCGGAACCCAGGGACGTGATATGCGGCGGCGCGCCGGGAAAGGCGGCGTCGTATGCCGTGCCGGCGGCGAGCGGCATCGTCAACGCGTGCGGCGGACTTGCAACGACGAACGCGCCGAGCGCGGCTGCATCGACGAAGGGGAGATCGCTCGTCGCGTACACGAGATCACCGTCGGTCCACGCCGCCAGTGCGCGTAGAACGTTCGTCGCGCCGTCGGCCGCCGCGTCGATCATGCGAATGCCGCGTCCGTGAAGGTGTGCCCCAACGTCGGCGCCGCCGACAACGGCGATCTCGCTGATGCCGCATTCGTGCAGAGCGTGCAGGATCGGATCGATCAAGACACCCCCGCCGAACGGCGCAAGCGCCTTCGTCGGCGTTCCTATCAACGCGGCGAACGCGCCGTCGACGCGCCCGCCGGCCGTTACGACCCCTCGGCAAGGCACGCCGCCGTGTTAAACGCCGCAGCCGAGGAACCCGTTCCCCACCGCCCAATGCAAGGCGGGATGTCCCGGCGTTCCATCCTCGTCATCGGCTCCGGTCCGATCGTGATCGGTCAGGCCGCCGAGTTCGATTACGCGGGCGTTCAGGCATGCCGTGCACTGCGCGAGGAAGGCCACCGCGTCGTCCTCGTCAACTCGAATCCGGCGACGATCATGACCGATCCGGAAATCGCCGATGCGGTGTACCTCGAACCGCTGACGGTGCGGTCGGTCGAAGCGATCATCGCTCGCGAACGCCCCGACGCGATGTTGCCGACGCTCGGCGGCCAAACCGGTTTGAATCTTGCGGTCGAGCTGGCGGAAGCGGGCGTTCTCGAACGGTACGATGTCGAGTTGCTCGGGACGCCGCTCGAAACGATTCAACTGGCCGAAGACCGCGAACGCTTCAAGAACAAGATGATCGAGATCGGCGAGCCGGTGCCGGCGAGCGCCGTCGTTACCGACATCGAAAGCGGCGTCGCGTTTGCGGCGGATCATGACTACCCGTTGATCGTACGGCCCGCCTACACGCTCGGAGGAACCGGCGGCGGCATCGTGCGTAACGAAGCCGAACTTCGCTCGACGCTCGCAACCGGACTCGACGCGAGCATCATCCATCAAGCGCTCGTCGAGACGTCACTGCTCGGTTGGAAAGAGATCGAGTACGAAGTGCTGCGCGACCGCGCGAACAATTGCATCGTCGTCTGCAACATGGAGAACATCGACCCGGTCGGCGTGCACACCGGCGATTCGATCGTCGTCGCTCCGTCGCAGACGCTCTCCGACCTCGACTACCAGATGTTGCGCACGGCAAGCATCAACGTGATTCGCGCGCTCAACGTGCAAGGCGGGTGCAACATTCAGTTCGCGCTGCACCCCGATCGGCGCGAGTATCAGATCATCGAGGTGAATCCGCGCGTTTCACGTTCGTCGGCACTCGCGTCGAAAGCGACGGGGTATCCGATCGCAAAAATCTCGACGAAGATCGCGCTCGGCCAGACGCTGGACATGATTCCCAATCCGGTCACGGGCATCACGAAAGCCGCCCACGAGCCGACGCTCGACTACTGCGTCGTGAAGATTCCGCGCTGGCCGTTCGACAAATTTCCGCTGGCCGACTTTCGTCTCGGGACGCAGATGAAGTCGACCGGCGAGGCGATGGGGATCGGGCGCACGTTCGCCGCTGCGCTGATGAAGGCGATTCGCGGACTCGACCTCAAATTCGAAACGCTCACCGGGGGCACGTTCGCCGGCTGGAGCGACGAAGAGCTCGAACGTTCCATCGAAGAACCGACCCACGATCGGCTCTTTGCAATCTGCGAGTTGCTTCGGCGCGGCCGCGGCATCGACGATCTGCACGCACGCTCGACGATCGATCGCTTCTGGCTGTGGGAATTCGAGGAGCTCGTGCGGCTCGAAGACCAGTTGCGATCCTTTAAGGCCAAGCGCGGAGGGCCGCCGATGTATCCGCCGCCGGCGCTCATTCGCGAGGCGATCGTCAGCGGCTACGCGACGCGCGGAATCAATTCGCTTTTCGGCGGCGAATTCAAGAGCGTCAACGATCGCGGCCAGTTCCGCATGGTCGACACGGCCGCCGCCGAGTTTCCCGCGCGTTCGCCGTACTACTATCTCTCGCGAGGCGAAGGCGACGAGATGCGCAAGCCGCCGAATCCGGCCGTCGTCGTCGTCGGCAGCGGCCCGATTCGGATCGGCCAAGGGATCGAGTTCGATTACTCATGTGTGCATGCGGCGTGGGCGCTGCGCGCGGCGGGCCGTTCGGCCGTCGTCGTCAACAACAATCCGGAGACGGTGTCGACCGACTTCGACGTCTCCGACATTCTGGTGTTCGAACCGCCCGCTGCGGACGAGGTCGAATCGGCGTATCGCAGCACCGGTGCCGAAGGCGTCATGCTCGCGTTCGGCGGCCAAACGGCGATCAACCTCGCCGATGATTTGGCGCGCCGCGGCGTGAAGATCATCGGCAGCGATCAACGCTCGCTTGACGTCGCCGAAGATCGTGAGAAGTTCGACGCGGCACTCGAGCGGCTCGGCGTCGCCCGGCCGCAGGGCCGCGCGGCGAAGACGTTTCGCGAGGCGCGGTCAATCGCGCGCGAACTCGGTTTTCCCGTGATCGTGCGCCCGTCGTATGTGCTCGGCGGACGCGGAATGGAAATCGTCTATAACGAAGCGCAACTCGCTTCGTATGTCGAGAGCGCACCGCCGATCACGCCCGGTGCGCCGCTGCTCGTCGACAAGTATCTGCGCGGATTAGAAGTCGAGGTCGATGCCGCGTTCGACGGCGACGATATCCTCGTACCGGGTATCTTCGAACATGTCGAGCGCGCCGGCGTTCATTCCGGCGATTCGATCTCGGTCTTTCCGACGCAAACGGTCGGTGACGAGATGGAAGCGCGCATCGTCGAGGTCACGGAAGCGGTCGCCCGCGAACTCCGCATACGCGGTTTGATCAACATCCAGTTCGTCGTACACGAAGGCCGGCTCTACATCATCGAAGCGAACCCGCGCGCGAGCCGCACGGTGCCGATCATCTCGAAGGCGACCGGCATCAATCTCGTCGCCGCGGCGACCCGCATCGCGCTCGGTGAAAAATTGCGCGATATGCCATGGGGCCTCGGACTACGCCCGCGTCCGCGCTATACGGTCGTCAAAGTTCCGGTGTTTTCGTTCGCCAAAATGCGCGGCGTCGAAACGGTGCTCGGCCCCGAAATGAAGTCGACCGGCGAAGTACTCGGCATCGACGAGACGTACGCAGGCGCTCTGCGGAAAGGGTTCGTCGGCGCCGGCGTGAGGTTGCCGCGCGAGGGCGCGCGCGTACTCGTTTCGGTGAGCGACGAAGAGAAGAACGCCGCCGTCGATCTTTTGCGCCGGCTCGTCGCGCTCGGCCACTCCCTCGTCGCGACGAAAGGGACCTACGAATTGCTGCAACGTCATAACATCCCGGCCGAGACGACGAACACGATCGCCGAGGGGTCGCCGCACGTGCTGGATCTGATCGCTTCGCGTTCGGTCGACCTCGTCATCAACAACGCGGGCGGTCCGCGCGGGCTCACCGACAACTTCCGTATCCGGCGTGCCGCGGTCGAAGCGGCTATCGCGTGCCTTACGAGTCTCGACACGGCAGCCGCGCTCGTCACGGCGCTCGAATCCGAAGCGGGGCCGCCGCGCTCGCTGCAAGAGTATCAGGCGATGCACCGCGAGGCGATGGCCGCGCGATGAACGACGACGATATCGCCGTTGCCGTCGCCGTCGCCGAGCCGCGGGCGTTCGTGCTCGGAGGCAACGCGAACACGCTTGCGTTCACCGCGAGTCTCGTGCCCGACAATCGGCAGATTACGGCGTGGCTCGTCCCGCTTGCATGGACCCCGATCGGCGTCGTGCTCGGCGAGAACTGGCAACGCGTCAACATCGCGGGCGACAACCTCGCGTCGTGGGCCGATTCGACGTTCCCGCCCGACGATGAACGCTCGTTCGTCTCGTCGATGCGCGACCTCGAAATGCTCGCGCGTATCGGTTGGCATGCGCCGGTGCCGACCGAGCTCACCGATGCGACGGTCATCAATCCGGACGACCTTCCCGAAGATCTGCTCGACGCGTTCGCGCACCCGGCCGAAAGTCTCGTGCAGTGTGCGATCTGCCGGCGTACGTGCGTGCGGGACCATTTCGTGTGGAACGAACGTCGTTTGTGCGCGTGGGATTATCATGCGACCGTCTTCGGCAAGCGCGGCCCATGGCGCACCGAGCCCTACGAAGAGCGGCTCTTCGCGACGCTTCCCGCGTGCCGCTATGTTGCGCACCCGCTGCTGGACGATGTCGCGGTCGATCCGGTCCTTGCCATCGATGGGCTCGACGAACCGCTCGCGCACGAGTTGATCAACACGGTGATCGGCGCCGACCGCAAACGCGCGCACCTGGCGGTCAGCACGACCGGCGGATTTACCGTTCTGCGTGAACGCGACGTATCGGGGAGTGAATCCTGACCGATCGCGCGATCGGGCGTCTGCGTTCGCTGTTCTTCATTCTCTTCGCGCTGCTCGCGCTGCGCCAATTACAGATCGCGGTCGTCGACGGGCCGCGACTCGTGGACGATCCGCGCAATCCGCGTCGTCACGACATCGCCGACGGCCGCGGGTCGATCGTGACGACCGACGGGACACCGCTTGCCCTTACACGTAACGGACGGCGTGTCTATCCGCGCGGCCGAGCGACCGCGCACGTTGTCGGATACGCGTCCGCGCGCTTCGGAACGGCAGGCATCGAGGATGCCTTCGATCGGGTACTCGCGGCGCCACGAGCGGATCGCGGACCGTTCGGCGAGATGTGGTCGCTACTGACCGGCGCCAACGCTGCGCCGCGCGGCGCGAACGTCGTAACGACGCTCGACCTCGGCGTACAGCAGACGCTCGCGTCGGCGCTCGCACGGCACGCGCGCGCGGCCGGGGTCGTGCTCGATCCGCGGACGGGCGCCGTCCTCGCGATCGCCGCGGTGCCGTCATTCGATCCGAATCAACTCGATCGCGATTGGAGTACGCTCGTCCACGATCCGGCGAGTCCATTGCTCGACCGCAGTACGGGCGGCCTGTATCCGCCGGGCTCGACGTTCAAAATCGTCACCGCGGCCGAGGCGCTCGACGCCGGCATCGTCACGCCGGCGACGACATTCGTCGATACCGGCGGCCTGCGCGTCGGCGATTTTACCGTGCGCAACGACCAGGGCGAAGTGACCGGGGAACAGACACTCGTCGGGGCGTTCGCGCTTTCGAGCAACGTCGACTTCGCCTCGATCGCGCTGCAACTCGGCGTCGACCGCTGGTTCGCCGGCGCGGCGCGTTGGCGACTCGGCGAATCGATGGACTTCGACGTTCCCTCTGCGCGCGACCGCCTTCCGGCGCGCGCCGAGGTCACGCCGTCGGTCCTGGCACAACTCGGTTTCGGCCAAGCATCGCTGCTCGTGACCCCGCTACGGATGGCCCTCGTCGCGGCAACGATCGCCGACGGCGGTCGAATGCCGCGCCCGTTTCTCGTCCGCAGCATCGCCGGCGCGCAAACGCGGCTTGCCACCCAACCCGAGCAATTGGCACATCCGGTCGCGAGCGATGTCGCGGGCGACGTCCGCGACATGATGGTCGCGGTCGTTCGCAGCGGGACCGCAACGGCGGCCGCCCTGCCTGGGATCACCGTCGCCGGGAAGACCGGCACGGCGACGAATCCGCACGGTCCGGCGCACTCGTGGTTCGTGTGCTTTGCGCCCGCGGATGCGCCGCGCGTCGCAGTCGCGGTTATCGTCGAGAATGCAGGCTACGGCGCGGATGTTGCGGCACCGATTGCGCGTGACGTCCTACGGGTCGCGCTCCGCCGAACGCGAACGTAAGCGCTAACGTTGGAACTCGAACACGTCTTCAACGGCCGCTATCGCGTCGATGACCGTCTGGGCACCGGCGGCATGGCGATCGTCTATCGCGGGACCGATCTCTTGCTGCGCCGGCGCGTCGCGATCAAGGTGTTGCGCGACCAATTCGCGCTCGACGACGACTTCGTGAAACGGTTCGAGTACGAAGCGCAAGCCGCGGCGCGTCTCTCACATCCCAACGTCGTCAACGTGTACGATTTTGGACGCGAAGGAAACGCGTATTTCATCGTCATGGAAATCGTCGAGGGCGAAACGCTCGCGGCCATGCTGCACGCCGGCGAGCCGATGCCGGAATCGGTCGCGATCGATTACGCAACACAGATTGCGGCCGGACTCGCGTTCGCGCACCGGCAAGAGTTGCTGCATCGTGACGTCAAACCGGCCAATATTCTCGTCACGCACGACGACGTCGTGAAGCTCGGCGACTTCGGCATTGCCCGGGCCGTTGCGGAAAACGCGATCGGCGTCACGCAGCCCGGAATGGTGATGGGAAGCGTCGCCTATATTTCTCCCGAGCAAGCGCAGGGGAAGGAACTCGACGCGCGCTCCGATCTTTATTCGCTCGGCGTCGTCCTCTACCAGATGGTTGTCGGACGCTTGCCGTTTTTGGGCGAGACGCCCGTCACCGTTGCGCTCAAGCACGTTACGGAACCGGTTCCGAACGTCGACGCCGCGGCACTCGGGATCAGTCCGGCGCTCGCGTCGATCGTCGTGAAGTTGTTGCAGAAAGACCCGGCGGACCGGTTCTCCTCGGCGGCGGAACTCGGCCGGGCGTTGCGCGAATCGCGCGAACAACCGGCTCTTACCGTCGCCGTCGGGGGCCGCGCGAACGGTGACGATCCGACGTCGAGTTTCGCCGCCGTTCGTGTACCGCCGCCGCCGCCGCCGCGCAGGTCCGCGGCGCCCGACCGTCCGCTGAATACGGCAGCGACGGTCGCCGTCGCAGACAACGAGGACGACGAACGTCGAGGTCCCAATGTGCGTTGGCTCGCCGGTGCCGCCGTCGCGTTCGTGCTCGCGATCGTCGCCGGCTACGCGTTCGTCCACGGCCTGGGTGCACCGCGGGACATCGCCGTCGCCGACTTCGCGAATCAGAGTGCGATGCAGGCGCAACAGTCGCTCGTCGCGGCCGGACTTGCATCCGATGTAAAAACGGAGGCGAGTGCAAGCGTTCCGACGGATCGCGTCGTGCGTCAGGACCCGCCGGCGGGCACGAAAGTCGCACGCAACGCCGTCGTAACGCTCTTTGTTTCGAGCGGGCCACCGCTCACGACCGTCCCGGACGTGAGTGGATTCACCGTCGCCGACGCGCAGCATACGCTCACCAATGCAAAATTCAAAACGCGCGTCAGCGCGCGCTTCGATGCGAAGGCGCCGAAGGACACGGTCGTTGGCGTGCGTCCCGGCGTCGGCGCGCGCGCGCCCGAAGGAAGCATCGTCGATCTCGTCGTCTCGCGCGGCGCGGCGCCGATCAGTGCGCCGCAATTCGTCGGGCTCTCGCTCGACGCGGCGCGCAACCTCGCAGCGAAAAACAACCTGAAGATCAATGTCGATCAGCAAACGTCCAACGACATGATTCCGAAAGACACAATCATCTCGCAGGGCGCGCCGGCGGGAACGAACGTCGATCCGGGATCGACGGTCGGCGTCACGCTGAGCACCGGCGCCGCGCTCGTCGCGGTTCCCGATATCGGAGCAAAAGCGCCCGCCGATGCAGCGGCGCTGCTGCAGACGATGGGTCTCGTGCCGCGACTGCAGTACATCGTCGATGCGACGAACGCAAGCGGCACGGTCGTCACCCAAGATCCGCCGGCACAAACGACCGTTCCGCGCCGGTCGACCGTGACGCTGAGCGTCGCCGTCGCGGGCACGGTGCCCGACGTCGGCAATCTTTCACTCGACGATGCAAAGCACGCGATCATTGCCAACGGCTACACCGTCGGAAACGTGGCGATCACGCAAGACGGCGATCCGAGCAAGGTCGTGCGAACCGAACCGGAAGCGAACGCGTCGCTGCGGCCGGGCGAAGCGGTGACGATCTACTATCATCCCGTTCCGGCAACGAAATAGTGCGTGTGCTGGGGGTCGATCCGGGCCTTCGGACAACGGGGTACGGAATCATCGAGGTCGCGGACACGTCGTTTCGTTTGGTCGAGGGCGGGGTGCTGCGGCCGCTGACGTCGGCGCCGCTCGAACGGCGTCTCACGCAGTTGCACGACGCAATGTTCGACGTGGTCCGCGCGGCTCGACCGGACTGCATGGTGGTCGAAGAACTCTGGTCGGCACCGAAGCATCCGCCGACCGCCGTGCTGATGGGCCACGCTCGCGGCGTGATCGCGCTCGCCGCCGGCCGCTGCGCGGTGACGTTCGAAGAACTTTCGCACGTCACGGTCAAGCGCGCCCTCACCGGGCACGGCGGTGCGCGTAAAGCGCAAGTCAAAGCGATGGTGTGCACGCATCTCGGGCTACACGTCGCGCCCGAGCCCGACGACGTCACCGACGCGCTTGCACTCGCGCTCGTGTTCGCACTGCGCGCGCGGGCGCCGATCGCGCTCCTTGCATCCGTGCAGCGCCGGTAGCGATGTTTTCACGCATCGCCGGAACCTTGCTCGAACGCGATGCCGAAACGGTTCGTGTCGAAGTTGGCGGTCTATCCTACGACGTCGTGGTGCCGCCGAGCATTGCGGCGAAGATCGAGGCACCGGCAGGATCGGCGATCGCACTTGAGATTTACGCGCAACTCGCGATCGACGGAAACAGCGGGCGCTACACGTTCTTTGGGTTCACCAACGCCGTCGAACGGGAATTTTTCGAGGCGCTGCTAAGCGTCGCGGGCATCGGTCCCAAAGCCGCGTCGCGCGCCTTCTCGGCTTCGATGGGGCGCATCGCGCGAGCGATCGACGACGGCGACCACACGTTTCTCAAGACCCTGCCCGGTATCGGGCAGCAGAAGGCACGCGACATCGTGGCGAAGCTGCAAGGCAAAGTGGGTCGCTTCTTGCTGATTCAAGACGCGCCGGTGCGCGTCCCCGAGGCCGCCGCGATGCCGGATTTCGCAACCGAAGCACTCGCGGTGTTGCTGCAGCTTGCCTACAAGCGCGGTGAAGCCGAAGCGATGATCGCGGAAACGCTCGCGGCCGCACCGGAGGTCGGCGACGCCGAAACACTTCTCGCGGAGATCTATCGCTTGCGGAATCGCGAGGTCGCCCGTCCGTGACCGATATCCGCAAAAAGATCGTGGGGCCCGACGATGCGCGGCGCGACGTGCCGCGGGTGCTCGATGCGGACGGCACGATGGAAGATGCGGTGTACGGTGCGACCCTGCGTCCGCGTACATTCGGCGATTACGTCGGGCAGCGCCGCATCGTCGACAATCTGCGCATCGCGATCGATGCGGCGCGGGGGCGCGGCGAAGCCCTCGAGCACGTGCTGTTCTCGGGTCCACCGGGGCTCGGCAAAACGACGCTGGCCAATTTGATCGCAAAGGAACTCGGCGGGACACTGCACGCATCGTCGGGACCGACGATGGAGAAGCCCAAAGATCTCGTCGGCATCCTCACCGCGCTCGACGCGGGCGACGTCCTCTTCATCGATGAGATTCACCGGCTGGGTGCCGTCGTCGAAGAGTATCTCTATCCGGCAATGGAAGATTTCCAGATTGATTTCGTCGTCGATCGCGGCGCCTATGCGAAAACGTTGAAGTTGCCGCTCAAACGGTTCACATTGGTCGGCGCGACGACGCGGGCCGGGATGCTCTCGGCGCCGTTGCGCGACCGCTTCGGCCTGATGTACCATCTCGATTACTACGAGCCGGCCGACTTGCGCGAGATCGTTGAACGCAGCGCGCGCGTCCTCGACGTGCGCATCGAAGACGATGGTGCTCGCACGATCGCCGAACGCAGCCGCGGCACGCCGCGCATCGCAAATCGTTTGCTGCGTCGCGTACGCGATTTCGCCGACGTGCGCGCCGACGGCGTCGTCACCGCGGCGGTTGCCGACGAAGCGCTGCGGCGCGAAGGCGTCGACGAGCGCGGACTCGACCGGCTCGACCGCGCGTATTTACAGACGATCGCCGAGGGCTACGGCGGCGGACCGGTCGGCATCAACGCAATCGCGGCAACGCTCACGGAAGATATGGAGACGCTCGAAGACGTCGTCGAGCCGTATCTGCTCAAGATCGGTTTTGTGCAGCGCACGGCGACCGGCCGCAAAACGACCGCCGCCGCACTCACGCACCTTGGCGTGCAGGTCGCCGCCGGGCGCGAGCAGCCGGGACTCTTTTCGTGATCGAGCGCGCGACGTTCTTGAAGGCCGTGCTGATCGCCACCGGCGGTCTCGACATCTGGTCGTCGCCCGCTCCGGTGCCGCCGCCCGTCGAAACCTCGCCGCTCGTTCGGATCGCGGCGACCGACGGAAGCGTTATGACGCTCGACGTCGAGACGTATCTGCGCGGCGTCGTTCCGATCGAATCATCGGCGAGTTGGCCGGCGGCCGCGCTGCAAGCGCAGGCGATCATCGCGCGGACCTATGCACTGTCCAAGAAGACGCTCTCGCGCGCGTACGATCTCGTGACGACCGAGGGCGACCAGCGGTACGGTGGAACGCAGGCCGAACGCCCCGCGACGTCCGCGGCCGTCGACGCGACGCGCGGTTTGACGATTCGCTTCGCCGGCGGCCCGGCGAGCGTTTTTTACAGTTCGTGTTGCGGCGGCCATACCGAGGATGCTGCGGAAGTGTGGGGACGTACCGCACTACCGTATCTGCGCGGTGTGGCCGACCCGAACTGCGTGGACGCACCCGACTACCGGTGGACGCGAACGATGCCGATCGACCGCGCACGTGCGGCCGTCGCGGACCGCGTCAGCGGCGCGCTCGCCGATGTCGTGCTCGACGATCCGGATTCGTCGGGCCGACCGCGTACGGCGACGATCCGGTGCGACGGCGGCACAGTCGCCGCGATGCCGGTATCGGAATTGCGCAAACGTTGGGGCCCGGACGTCGTTCGCAGCACGTGGCTGCATCGCGTCAGCATCGAGATGACGCAGGCCGCCCCGTTCGTGCGCATCGAAGGCTCAGGTCGTGGTCACGGTGTGGGGCTTTGTCAATGGGGTGCTCGCGGAATGGCGCTAAGCGGCGCGGACGCTTCGACGATCCTCGGGTTCTATTTCCCGGGCGCCGCGGTGACCGGTGGCTGATCAAGACAAACGCAAGGCCGTCGGTGCACTCCGCCTCCGCAAATACATTCCCGTGAGCGTCGAAGAGAAGCTCACGTTCACGCTGTTTCGCGCGTCGATCGCGGACATCTCGGCCACCGGCGCGCGGCTGATTACGAGCGAATATCTCTCGCGCGGAACGCGCTGGATCGTCACGATGAAAGAAACGCCGCACTTGACGCTCAAGGCGGAAGTGCGTTGGGTGAAGATGGACGCGAGTCCGCGTCCCGGCGCGAATCCCCAGTTCCAGGTCGGCATTCAGTTCCTCGACGTGCCGCCGGACGATTTGAAACGCATCGCGACGTATCTGGACTTCGAAAAACAACGCACCGAGAAGATCTGACCCACAGCAGCGCGTTCGATTACGTGCTGCCCGACGAACGCATCGCACGCGCGCCGGCCGACCGTCGCGATGCGGCGCGTCTCATGGTCCTCGCCGGCGACGGTGTACGTGACGCAACCTTCGCCGAGTTTCCCTCGCTGTTGCACCCCGGTGACGTGCTCGTGCTCAACGAGACGCGCGTGATTCCCGCGCGGCTGCTCATGCGTCGCCCGAGCGGCGGCGGTGCCGAAATCTTGCTGCTGCGGCCCGCCGATCGGGATGCGTTCGCGTTTGAAGCACGGCTGTGGCACGCGCTCGTGCGGCCCGCGAAGCGTCTGCCGCTCGGCACGCGATTAACGATCGGCGATGCCGGCGTGACGATTGCCGCCGTGACGGACGACGGAGGCCGGATCGTGCGCTTCGATGACGGCATCGACGTTGCGCAGTTGCTTGAACGAGCCGGCGAACTTCCGCTGCCGCCGTACGTCGGCCCGGGCGATGCGGCGCGAGCCGAGCGCTACCAGACCGTCTTCGCGCGGGTTCCGGGCAGCGTCGCCGCGCCGACGGCGTCGCTGCACTTCACGGGCGGTGTTCTCGATGCGATCGCTGACCGCGGCGTTGAAATCGTGCGTTTGACGCTCGACGTCGGCATCGGCACGTTTCGCCCGATGCGTGACGGCGCGATCGCCGAACACCGGATGCATGGAGAGCGCTTTGCGATCCCGCCGCAAACTGCGGCCGCGGTGGAGCACGCGAAGGCCGAGGGACGGCGCATCATCGCAGCCGGCACGACGGTCGTGCGTGCCCTGGAGGCCGCAGCGGTCGACGACGGGAGGGTGCGAGCGGGAAGTCGCGAGACGACGCTGTTCATCACGCCTGGCTTCCGCTTCCGCGTGGTTGACGCGCTCCTGACGAATTTCCACTTGCCGAAGTCGACGCTGTTGGTTCTGGTTTCGGCCTTCGCCGGTCACGGCCGGATACGAGCTGCGTACGCGGCGGCCATCGAAAGAAAATACCGATTCTTCTCATTTGGCGACGCAATGTTCGCGGAGCGGGCCCCGTGATGTCGAATTGAGGAAGCATGGCGGACACACCCACGCTGGAGATTTCGCGTCTCGAGGAGATCTTTGAGGATGACACCGACGGAATCGCCGACCTGCTGGACGCCGCGATGCAGACCGGTGCGGGCCACCAAGCGGCGTTGCGTGAGGGGATCGCGAGCCGGACGCTCGACGACGTAATGCGCGCCGCACACGCGATCAAGGGCAGTTCGGCGAACATCGGCGGCAATGAAGTCGCGGCGATCGCAGGCCGGATCGAAGCGGCCGCGCGCGCGAAGACGTGGAACGGGATCGAAACCGATGCGGTCGCGCTCGATGCTGCGTACGACCGGTTGCGCGCGGCGGTCGTCGGCTATCGCGCGAGCCTCGCATGAACAACTCGCACGTGCTCGCCAAGATTCTCGTCATCGACGACGTCGAAACGAACCTCGCCGTTTTTTCCCGCGTCGTCACGCAGATTCCCGAAACGGAAGCCGTCTGCTTCAGCGCATCGCGCGATGCGCTGGCGTGGTGCGCGACGAACGAGCCGGTGCTGATCATCGTCGATCAGAACATGCCCGAACTCTCGGGCCTCGAGTTCATCTCGGAGTTACGCAGCCGCGGCGGTAATGCGTCGACGCCGATCGTCATGATCACGGGAACGGCCGACAAAGAGTTGCAACGTGACGCACTCAAGCTCGGGGCGTCGGCGTTCTTGAACAAGCCCGTCGACCCGGTCGCCTTCGTATCGCTGGCGCGTAACCTCATCGCGCTGCGCGGTGCGCGTTACGACGCGATGGCGAAGGCCGGTGCGGCGCATGCCGACCAACACGCGTTCGCGGAGGCCGTCGCCGCGCAGGAGCGCGCGTCGATCGAAGCGCTCGTAAAGATTATCGACCTGCGCGATCCGCGGACCGGCGACCACTGCCGTCGCGTCGCCCTGTTTTCCGATGCGATCGGTGCGCACATGGGCCTCTCGCAAAACGAACGGACACAGCTCGCGCAAGCGGCACGCCTGCACGACATCGGGAAACTCGCGATGCCGGATCGCGTCCTCTACAAGGCCGGACGCCTGATGGGCGACGAGCGCAACGCGGCGAAGAAGCACGTGACGGAAGCCGTCGAGATGCTCGCGCCGTTCACGACGCCGGTGTTGAAACTCGCTGCCGAGATCGCGCACTTCCATCACGAGCGGTTCGACGGAACGGGGTATCCGGTCGGGCTACAAGGCGTCGCGATTCCGCTCTTCGCGCGGGTCGTTGCCGTCGCCGACACATTCTCGGCGTTAACCTCGCGGCGCCCATGGCGCGAAGCGGCGTCGGTCAGCATCGCGGTCGAGCAGATCGAAAAGGAATCGGGGTTCGGCTTCGAGCCCAAGATCGTCGGTGCGTTTCGGGACGCGATGCCCGTCTTGCTGGACATTCGCGCCGAGGTCCCGGACTTGGCACCCGCTTCGTAAAACGTGCGGGTATCATGGCAGACACACAACCGGCCAGCGTGCCCTCACCGACCGCCGAAATCGCGCCGAAACTGAACGAGCTCACCGAAGAGGTGCTCTTCGGCGACGTCTGGGAGCGCCCGCAGCTCTCGAAGCGCGACCGCAGCCTCGTCACATGCGCGGTCCTGACCGCACTCTACCGGCCCGAACAGCTGCGCGGGCATCTGCAGCGCGCGCTCGACAACGGTTGTTCGACCGCGGAGCTCGGCGAAATGATCACCCACGTCGCGTTCTACGCCGGCTGGCCGTGCGCGGTCACCGCGGCGCGCGTCGCAACGGAAGTGTACGGTTCGAAAAAGCCCGGTACTTAGGACGTTATCCCGGCGCGGCCTCGGGCCGGCCGACGCGTGAGCGGGCGTTCGTGTACCAGACGAGTCCGGGGCCGGCATCGCGCTGTTTGCGAACGTACTTGCGCTCGGTGAAGTCGATCTGGACGCGCGGTGCCAGTGCGCCGCGGCTGTGCCGGGCGGCGAGATCCGCAGCAGCGTCGAGATCGGCATCGTTCGGCGGCGCGCCGGGCGGCGGCTGCAGTACGACGTGCGAGCCCGGGATACCGCGCGCATGAAACCACAGATCGTCGGGTCGCGCGATGCGAAAGGTCACTTCGACGTTCTCGCGCGGTGAGCGGCCGACGAAGATGCGCGCGCCGGAGGGACGCTCGATGCGCAGCGGTTTGCGAACGCGGACCGGCGCCGCAGCTTTCGTCGGCGGCCGGCCTTCGAGTTCGTCGAGCGATGCGCTGAGCTCGACCAAGGTCGGGATGTCGGCACGTTCCGTTTCGAACGCCAGCTCGTCGAGCGCGCCGCGACGCGATTCGAGGAGCGCGAGGCGGCGCTCGAGATGCGGCTGCGCGTCGGCGGCCTTCCGGTAGCGCGCGAAATAGCGGGCCGCGTTGGCCTTTGCGTCGAGTTCGGGGTCGAGAACGATGTCGAGCACCGGATCGTCCGGCGTGCGGAACCGCGTCGCGCCGGGCGGAACGAGGAGTCCGTACGTATGCAGCGCGTCGCCCGCCGCCCGCAACGCGTCGCGTCCGGCCGCATCGGCGCGGCGCGTCGCGACCTGCGCGAGTTCGTCGTCGACCGCGGTGCGGCGGCGCGCGATCCGTGTCGCGAGTACCGCGCGGCGCCGCTCCCCTGCGTCGTTCGAACGACGACCCGCAAACGTGGCGCGGGCCTCGGCGAAGATCGGCAACAACAGCGGTTCCTCGATGTGCCGTGATGCCGCAAACTGCACGAGCGGAATGACGTGCGCGGCCACGATGGTTTCGGCGTCGCGATACACGTGGATCGGACCGAGGCCGTCCGCGCGGCCTTCGAGCGTCGAGAGAAGGTTGTCGCTCCGCTCGATCAGCCACGCGGCGCGCCGTCCGGGCGAGGGCCACGGCAGGAGCTCTGCTTCGGCCACGAACGACTCGGCGACGAGCTTCGGCACGAGCGGCCGGACTGCGCCGAACGCGCGGACGATCGCGGCACGCTCGGCCTGCATCGTTGCCGCGGCAAAGCCCGTCGCGTCAAGGCGCGACTCGGGCAGCGGCGGCGGCCGGTACGGTCCGCCGACACCGACGCTGCGCGTCTCGTTCTCAGCCGGTGAAAATTGCTTGGCGGCCGCGACGATCGTTCCGTCGCGCAAGACGAGGGCGTTGCCGAAGCGCGGAATGAGTTCGAGGACCAGCTTCGCCCCGGACTCGACGCCGAAACGCGAGGTCGTGCCGAAATCGATCACCAGTACGCGGTCGCCATAGCGACTGCGGACAGCACCGGCGCGCGTCCCACGCAACGCCGTCGCGACGGCGCGCGTCCAGCTCGGATCGCCGCCGAGCGCAACTTCCGTTTCCACGAGAGTCACCAGCGGCGGCGAACCGAAGAGATCGACCGCGAGCGTGACGTCGCCGCGGCCGCGCCGGCCGGAGAAGCGCAGGGCAAAGCGCCCGTCGTCGAGGAGGCCGGCGTCGGAAACCCGCGCGCCGCGCAGCTCACGCTCCAGCTCCGCTGCGGCACGACGGATCAGCATCCAGTCGGTTAGCATCGCGGGACCACCGATTCCAAGAGGACAGTCGTGCTTCCCCTCTGAATTGAAGTTGGTTCGTCCGTACGCCGGTGCGAGGAGTATCGTTCTGACCGGTCCGGGTCTGTTGTTCGTCGTGTCAGGCCCCTCGGGGGCCGGCAAAGATACGCTGGTCGATGGGCTCCGGTTGCGTCACGAACGATTGTTGTACTCGGTTTCGGTGACTACTCGGGCGCCGCGGCCGGGGGAACGTGACGGTATCGATTATTTCTTCGTCACCCGCGAAGAATTCGAACGGCGCGTTCTCGACAACGGCTTCCTCGAACATCGCGTGTACAACGATAATCTGTACGGAACGCCGCGCTCGTTCATCAACGAGGCGTTGCTGGCCGGTTACGACGTAATCATGAAACCCGAAGTCAACGGGGCGATTGCGATCAAGGAGCGTTTTCCGGACGCGGTTTTGATCTTCATCGTGCCCGACCGTTTCTCGCTCCTGCAAATACGACTGGAAGCGCGACGAACGGAAACCAACGACATCATTGCTCGACGCCTCGCAATCGCCCACGAAGAGTTGCGCTACGTTCGCCGCTTCGACTATCTGTTGGTCAACGAAGAAGCCCAACCCGGCATTGCCGTCGCCGATCTCGAAGCGATCGTCCGTGCGGAACGTATGCGCATCCACCGGTACCCCGACACCCGCATCAAGGAAATCGAAGAAAACTAATGAGTGACTCAGTATTCGGCGATCTCGACGGCCTGCTCAATCACGTCGACTCGAAGTTCTCGCTCGTCAACGTCGTGACGAAACGCGCAAAGCAACTCAACAACGGGGCACCGCCCCTGACCGACCGCGTCAATCCGAACAAGCCCGTTTCGACGGCGTTCAACGAAGTCCGCGACGGCCGCATTCCGTACACCCGCACCCGCGAAGGCATAAAATAGGCGTAGTCCTCGACTCCTCGCCGCCGGCGCGGCGATACGCTGCGGTCCACGCAACCGCGGAACGGAAGCCCGCTACAGGCGACGAACGAATCTCTCATGTGCGGCATCGTGGGGTATATCGGCGCGCGCGATAGCGTCCCGGTCATCATGGACTCGCTCGGGCGACTCGAGTATCGCGGCTACGATTCCGCGGGCATCGCCGTCATCGACGACGGCGGAGCGCTGCTCGGGTCGAAAGCCGAGGGTAAACTTGCCCGGCTGGCCGAGCGGCTTGCGAACGGCGAGGCGCTCCACGGCCACGTCGGCGTGGGTCACACGCGCTGGGCCACGCACGGCCGGCCGTCGGACGAAAACGCGCATCCGCATCTCGACTGCTCGGCGACGTTTGCCGTCGTTCATAACGGAATCATCGAGAACTACGCCGCGCTCCGGACCAAGCTGATCGCCGAGGGCCATAAGTTCGCGAGCGAGACGGACACCGAGGTGCTGGCGCATTTGATCGAACGCCAGTACAACGGCGATCTCGTCGCGGCGGTGCGGCATACGCTCTCCGAAGTGGATGGCGCGTTTGCGCTGGGTGTCATTTCTTCCGACGCACCCGACCGGTTGATCTTCGCCCGTAACGGCGCGACGCCGCTCATCGTCGGGATCGGAGACGACGAGATGTTCGTAGCCTCCGACATCCCCGCGATGCTGCAGTACACGCGCAAGGTGATCGTGCTCGAAGAAGGCGAGGTGGTCGAAGTGAAACGCAGCGGCTACGCGCTCACGGCGTTCGACGGCCGGCCGATCGAGCGCGAAGTAAGCCAGATTTCGTGGGACGCGTCGTCGGCGGAGAAGAGCGGCTTCAAGCACTTCATGCTCAAAGAGATCTTCGAGCAGCCGAACGTCGTCAAGGAAACGCTGAGCGGCCGGATCGACGAGTCGCTCGACGTGCAGCTCGCCGCGGAGCTGCAGATCGAAGAGATCGTGCTGCGCGCGATGACCAAGATTTCGATAACGGGCTGCGGTACGGCGTTTCATGCCGGCATGGTCGGCATGTATCTCATGCGCTCGTTGTGCAAGATTCCCGTCGAGATGGAATTGGCGTCGGAGTTTCGATATGGCGACCGTGCCATGGACCCGCGAACGCTGACCGTCGCGATGTCCCAGTCGGGCGAAACCGCGGATACGATTGAAGCGGTAAAGATCGCGCGCGAAGCCGGTGCGCCGATCATTGGGATTTGCAACGTCGTCGGCTCGCACCTCACGCGCCTCGCCGACGGTACGCTCTACACCCGCGGCGGCCCGGAGATTTCCGTCGCGGCAACGAAAACCTACGTCGCCCAAGCGATCGCGGCGACGCTGCTCGCGGTGTATCTCGCCCGTATCCGCAAGTCGACGCCGATCGAGCGGTTGCGCGAGATCGCCGAGGGGACCCGGTTGTTGCCCGCTGCGATCGACGTTGCGCTCAATTCGAGCGACGATATCAAAAAAGTCGCGAAAAAACTTCGCAAGGCGCGCTCGGTGCTGTTCCTTGGACGATACGTGAACTACCCGACGGCGCTCGAGGGCGCACTCAAACTCAAAGAGATCTCGTACATCCATGCTGAGGGCTACGCGGCGGGCGAGATGAAGCACGGACCGATCGCGCTGCTCGATTCGCGAACACCCGTCGTCGGCGTCGTCACGGATGGCCGCGTTCGTGAAAAGATGCTCTCGAATATTTCCGAAGCGAAAGCGCGTGAAGCACCGATCATCCTCGTTGCGAACCACGGCGACGACGAAGCCGCGGCGATCGCGGATCATGTCTGTTGGGTGCCGAAAGTCGACGAAATGCTCTCGCCGATCGTCAACGTCATCCCGCTCCAGTTGCTTGCTTATCACATCGCCGATATCGACGGCAAAGACGTCGATCAACCCCGGAATCTCGCGAAAACGGTCACGGTGGAATAGCTGCGTGGCGCTGCGTGAGGATGGACGTCTGCCGGATGTGTTGCGTCCGGTAACGCTCGAACCGGGCTACATGGCGAATGCCGAAGGCAGCGTCTTGATCACGGTCGGGAACACGCGTGTGATTTGCGCGGCAACGATCGAAGATCGGGTTCCCCCGTGGATGCGCGGTCGCGGCACGGGCTGGGTGACGGCCGAATACAGCATGTTGCCGCGCGCCACGGTCGAGCGGACGCAGCGTGAAGCGAGCAAAGGAAAACTCGGCGGACGGACGCACGAGATTCAACGGCTCATCGGCCGCGCGCTCCGCGCGACCGTCGACCCGGCGAAGCTCGGCGAGCGCATGATCACGATCGATTGCGACGTGATCGGAGCTGACGGCGGAACGCGCACGGCGTCGATCACCGGGGCATGGGTCGCACTCGCGCTGGCCTTGCGCGGGGCGTTCAAGGAAGGCGATGCGAAGACGTGGCCGCTGGTCGGCCAGATCGCGGCCGTGTCGGTCGGGATTGTGAACGGGGTTCCGGTGCTCGATTTACCGTATGAAGAAGACAGCCGCGCGGACGTCGACATGAATGTTGCGATGACGGCGGCCGGAGCGTTCGTCGAAGTGCAGGGTACGGCCGAAGGGAAGCCGTTTGCGCGCGCGGAGCTCGACGCGCTGTTGACGCTCGCCGATGGCGGGATTCGCGAGCTTTTCGAGGCGCAGCGCCGTGCGCTCGGTGTCCTCACACCGGCTGCGTGACCCGGGTACTTCGCGCTGAACGCGTACGGGAGCTCGCCGAGCGCGTCGGTACGTTTCACATCACGGACCGTGCGATGGCGCGCGCGCAGAAGTCGTTCGCGGCGGCTCTGCGGCGCGGGCAACCCGAGGCGGATGAAGTCGCTTCGTATCTCCGGGCGGTACGAAACTATTTCTCCGGTTTCGCGCGAGACGCCGACGCGCAGTTGAAAAGCGTCGACCGCGATCTCGACGGGCTCTACGTGCGACAGTACAATCTTGCCGCCGAACGCGGTGTCGCCGTCAAGCGGATCGAGGCCGTGCAAGGCGTCCTCGCCACGCTGGCGGAACTGCGGCCCGAATGAACGTGCTCGAAGACATCGGGCGCTCGACGTCGGGATTTTTCTCGTACGCGGGCGGAGCGGCGTCGCTCTTCGGTGAGTCCGTCGGCTTCATCAGCCGCCTTCGTATCCGCGTTCGCGAGACGATCGATCAAGCGTATCTGCTGGGCGTGCAGTCCTGGGCGATCGTCATTCTGACCTCACTCTTCACCGGCATGGTGTTCGCACTCGAATCCGCGGTCCAAGCGGTGCAGTACGGCGTCGGTAATCTGGTCGGCGGTGCGGTCACGTTCACGATGGTCCGCGAGCTCGGTCCGATGCTCTCGGCCGTCGTGGTCGCGGGCCGCTCGGGCGCAGCCATTTCGGCCGAACTCGGTTCGATGGTCGTCACGGAGCAGATCGAAGCCCTCGAGTCGCTCGGGCTCTCGCCGGTACGCATGCTGGTGGTGCCGCGGCTGATCGCGCTCATCGTCATGCTCCCGCTGCTCACCGTGTTCGCCGATATCATCGGGACGCTCGGCGGCATGATCATCGCACAGATTTACGCGCACATCAGCTACGAGTCGTTCATCAACTCTGCGCGAGCGACGGTGCCCTTCTCCGACGTGTTGCGCGGGCTGATCAAGTCGATCGTCTTCGCAATCATCATCGCGATCATCGGTTCGTACAACGGGTTGCGCACGCGCGGCGGCGCTGCCGGTGTCGGACGCTCAACGACCGGTGCGGTCGTGACGGCGATCATTTTGATCTTCATTTTCAACTTCGCGCTTTCGTACATTCTCTTCCAATAACGACGATGCCGAATATCTACGCGCGGTTGGAAAACATCGGCGTCCGCTATGGCCCGAAAGTCGTGATGCAAAATCTCTCGCTCGATGTCGTCGAGGGCGCGATCACCTGCATCATCGGCCTCTCGGGCGCGGGCAAGTCGACGATCCTACGGCTGATCAACGGCCTCAAGCGGCCCGATGAGGGCCGCGTCCTATTGCAGAGTCGCGATATCAGTACGATCCGCGAACGCGATCTCGTAGACATGCGGCAAACGATCGGTTTTTCATTTCAATTCGCGGCGCTTTTCGATTCGCTGTCCATCTTCGAAAACGTTGCGCTACCGCTGCGCGAACACACGAAGATGCCCGAGGCGAAGATTCGCACGACGGTGGAAGAAACGCTCGAGAGCGTCGGCCTGGGTAACGTCATCGATCGCTTCCCGGCGGAACTGTCCGGCGGCATGGTCAAACGGGCCGGCTTCGCACGCGCGGTCGTCTCGAATCCCCAGTGCGTTCTCTACGACGAGCCGACCACCGGGCTCGATCCGATCATCACGCACGTCCTCACCGACCTGATCGTACGCCTGCGCCAGCGTCTCAACGGGACGGCGGTTGTGGTCAGCCACGATCTGGAGAGCATCTTTCAAATGGCCGATTACGTCGCGATGCTCTTCGAGGGTGCGATCATCGCGTACGGGACCTGCGATGAGATTCGGGATTCGCCCAATCCGATCGTGCAGCAATTTTTGCAAGGGAGTGAAGTCGGGCCGATCCCGATCTAGTGTCATGAACCGAAAGTCCACGCACAAAATCTCACTCGTCTTTTTGCACGACTCGTCGTCGTTTTTCGATCACAACGCGGCGACGTTGCTCCCTCATCACTCCTCGATTCGTACAAAAATCCTTCGTGATCTTTTGCACGGAACTTCCGGTTCACGACACTAGGATATGAATCGTCAAGCGATCGTCGGTCTCTTTACTCTCTTGGGTCTGGTCGGACTCTTTGCGATTCTGCTCGTCATCCGCAACATCGGCACCGGCGGGCGTTATCCGATCGGCGTGCATTTCAAGTCGGCAGCCGGGCTGCATCGAGGCGCGCTCGTCTATGAAAGCGGCGTCGTCGTCGGCGTCGTGCAAGAGACGCGATTGCTGGCCGAAGATTTTACGGTCGAAGTGATCCTCGGGATCAATAACAACGTGGACATTCCGCGCGACGCGCGGTTCCTGATCGCCGCGCCGCTAACCGGGGATACGTCCGTCGAGATTCTGCCGCCGGCGCCGGCGCCGCGCCCGTCGGGAATCGTCGAACCGACGCCGGCGCCGAGCGCCGTCGCGTTGCTCCCGCGTGAAGTGCTGCCGATCGAACAGCAGCCGCAAGGCACCAATCCCGCAACGCTCAGCGATTTGCTGGAACAGGGACAAGGTGAAGTCCATCGCCTCGACCGGATGCTCTCGCAGCTCGAAGAGCGCGAGCCGAAGCTGCTCGATACGCTGCAGTCCACGCTCGACGGCGCGAACCATCTTACGACCCAAGGCAGTGCCCGGCTCTTTGCGCTCGTCGACCGATTCGATACGCTTACGGCGACACTCCAGCGCACCCTCGACGCGGGAAGCGGAAATCTGCTCGATATCAGCTCACAACTCGACACCGACGTTCGCCGGAGCGGTCCGCGCGTCGATCGGCTTTTGGGGCAACTGAACGCGACATCCGTCTCGCTCAACCAGACCGTCGACCAGGTCAAAACGCTCGCCTCGAATCCGCAGGTTCGGCAAAACCTGATCGACACGACGCGCGGGCTAGCGCAAACGGCGACGACGATCGGTGCGATCACGAGCGATCTGCACAATCTCACCAGCAACCCGCAGACGCAAGCACAGTTGCGCGACACGGTTGCAAACGTGGATGCCGCGACGCAGAAACTGAACTCGCTGCTCGCCCAATTCGGCGCGACCAGTAGCGTTTACGGCATCGATCCCAATGCGACGCCGCCGCCGGCTGTACCGGCCGGCGGCGTCGTCACGCCGGGCCGCGTCCCGGGGGCGGCACCGCCGCCCGGACCGCCGGCGACCTCGGCGCCGCAGCGGATCGGGGTGCAATCGGCGCAGCCCGTCGTGCTCTCGTCGCCCCAACCGCAGGCGCTCGGCGCGATCCGTCAGCGACTTGCCGCCGCAACGCGAAACTTGATCGCGTTTCAGATTCGTTTGACGGAACTCGGGCCGTACGATGCATCGAAATTCACGCAACCGCTGCTGGTCACAAATAGCAATGGTCCACAAGCGGATTTCAACCTGCAACTCTTACCGACCGGAAAATTCTCCGTCCTCGGCGGCGCCAACGACGTCGGAACGCCGCAGACGTCGGCGAACTTCGTGCTCGAACAGCGGCTCTCGCGCAACCTCCGCGTCGGCGGCGGCATGCTGTATTCAAATCTCGGCGGCCTCATTCAATATACGCCCGGCGTCGTCGGCCTCGAAGCGCGAGTGTACGACCTGCGCTTTCCGACGCTCGACGCCTACGGAACGGTCAACGTCGGAAAAGGCGTGCAAGTCTTCGGCGGCGAGCGCGATATCACGCATGCGGGGCGGCGCAGCGCCTTCGGCCTTCAGCTGCAGTTTTGATTCTGCCCGGCGGCGCCGTTCCGGTCGTCGTCTGGCTCTTGATCGCCGCCAACGTCTCGGTGTTCGTCCAAGAACTCCGGGCACCGGACGCCGGCGCGTTCATCGGGGCGTTTGCCGCGGTCCCCTACAACATCACGCATCACATCGTCTTACCGCCGCCGAGCCCGCCGTCGGCGTTCTTGACGATCGCAACCGCGATGTTCGTGCATGCCGGTATCACCCACATCGCGTTCAACATGCTTTTTCTCTTTGCGTTCGGTCCGTCGATCGAATCACTCTGCGGCCACGTCCGCTTCGCCGCGTTGTATCTTTGCTGCGGATTCGCAGGCGAACTCGCGCAGATATCGATCGGCCCCGGCAGCCATCTCCCGGCCATCGGCGCGTCGGGCGCGATCGCGGGCGTTCTCGGCGCCTACATCGTATCGTTTCCGACCTCACTCGTGTTCCGGTTGCCCGCGGTCCTCGTTATCGGGGTCTGGGCGGCGGCACAATTCGTAAACGGCTTCGGCCAGCTCTCGGTTCCGAGCGCGAGTGATGCCGGGGGCGTCGCGTACTTCAGCCATATCGGCGGATTTTGCTGTGGCGTGCTGCTGATCGGATTCTTTCGCGGTCCGCACGCGGGAATACGGAATCGCTCTTGGTACTAGAGCTCTGATGCGCATCGGAATTCTCGGGGCTGGCGCACTCGGGACGCTGTTCGGTAATCGCCTCGCCGGCGACCACGACGTGACGATGCTCGAGATCCGTGGCGACGTCGTCGAGGCCGTTAAGCGTGAGGGTCTGCGCCTCGCCGGCGAACCGCCGCGCCGGGTCGTTATCGGGGCCAACGCGCGCGATCTTTTCTCGTCGCAGGTGCTCTTTCTCTTCGTTCGCGCGACCGATACGCTGCGCGCGCTCCGGCCGTTTACGCGTAACCTCGATCCGTCGTGCGCGATCGTTTCGCTGCAGAACGGCGTCGGCGGCGAGGACGCGGTGAAGGCGGTCCTTGGCGGCAACGTTGCGCTGGTCGTGGGCGCGACAACGGAATCGGCATTGAGCACTGCGCCGGGCGTTGCCGTTCGCGTCGGCACCGGTTCGACGATACTCGGTCCGGGCGGTGCTTCGCCCGACGTGTGCGCGCGCGTCGCGCGGCTGCTCAACGACGCCGGTTTCCCGGCATCGGTCGCGTACGACATTCGCCCGCACCTGTGGGGGAAGCTCATCGCGAACGCCGCGATCAATCCGGTCGCGACGCTGCTCGATCGGCCGAATTCCGTCGTGCTCGACGACCCGAATGCGAGTGAGGTCGCGCGTTCGCTCGCGCAAGAAGGCGCAACGGTCGCAAGCGCGATGCGCATAGCGTTGCCGTTCAGCGATCCCTGGGCCTACGTGCGCGCGATCGTTGAACAGACCGGCAGCATGCGTAATTCGATGCTCGCCGACATCGACAACGGTACCAAAACCGAGATCGAGCACATCAACGGTGCGGTCGTTGCGGCGGGGCGCCGCGCCGCCGTTCCGACACCCTATAACGAGACGATGTTCCGGCTGATTCGCGCTCGCGAAATGCAGCCGGCAGAAAGAGGAAGCGATGCGACAACGACCCATGCTGACGTCGGATGACGTTACGGCGATCATGACCGCCGCGCGCGACGAAGCGTACGCGAGCGGCGGAAACCCGGTCGCGATTGCGATCGTCGATGACGCCGGATACCTGTTACGATTCGATCGATTCGACGGCGCCGGCCCCACAACGGCCGACGTCGCGATCGGCAAGGCGCGCGCTGCGGCGCTGACCCGGAAACCGACCAAGGAACTCGAGGCGCGCGTCGTCGAGCGTCCCGCCTTCCTGCATTATCCGTACCCCGATAGTATTTTGATCCAAGGCGCGTTGCCGGTCATGGTCGGCGAGAATTGTGTCGGCGCGGTGGGGGTTTCCGGCCGTGCGTCGGCGGAAGATGAAGGCATCGCACGTGTCGGGATCGCCGCTCTTCCAGCGGAATAGAGGCGACGTTTGTGCTCGTGAAAAATTGCGTCCAGCAATACGTTCGTACACGTGAAAGGAATCCATGACGAAATCGGAATTGGTGCGGGAACTCGCTGAGGATTTCGAGCTTCCTCGACGCCAAGTGACCGAAATGGTCGAGGCCATGCTCGACAAGATCACCGACGTTTTGAAGTCCGGTGATAAGGTGCAGCTCACGCCGTTCGGCCAGTTTCGCATCCGCGACCGCGCTGCGCGTATCGCGCGTAATCCGCAAACGGGTGCGCCGGTGAACGTTCCCGCAAAGCGCGTTCTGAAATTTACCGCCGGTCGGACGCTCAAAGAAGCCGTCGGCACGCCACCGCGCCGCGCTGGTGCGGCGAAAAAAGCCGTCGCGAAGAAAGCCCCCGCAAAAAAGACCTCAGCGCCGGCTCGCAAAAAATCGGCGCCCGCAAAAAAAGCGCCGGCCCGCAAGGTCACAGCTGCGAAGAAACGCTCGCGTTAAGCGCGCGCCCGCCCCGCGAAATAGCGTTCCAAAAACGCGAGCGTTCGCGCACGCCAGTCCGTCTGCTCCGCAAATTCCGCGCCGAACGTAAACGCGTTGTCGCGCGCGGGATTATACGGCGTCCATGCGGGTACGTCCGGTCCATTGGGATCGCCCGTAGCCGCGAAGTTGACCCACGCCCGCATCATCATATCCGATACCACGCGGTCCGCAGCTGCGAGTTCGCCGGTACCGAACACGTAGGGAATCTCGTCGGCGTGCACGGGTTGCGTCTGCGTCTGCGCGCCCGCGTGCGTAAACACGTAGCGAAACGTCTTCGGCTGTTTGGCCGAAATCGTACGTGCGAGCGCGCGTGCGCCGTACGAGAATTGCGCGTCGCCGAAAACATCGGCGACGGCTTGCGTCACGGCCGTTTCGTCGTCGGTTCCGTAGGTGGACCAAACTTCGGTTCCGGCCCCCGGGAAATTCGTCGTCAGGTACGCGCGTAGCTCGGCGACCGACGTAACCGGAATCGCGTGTGTGAAGAAGCCGCCTTCGTTTGCGTTGCTGCCGACGATCGCCGGAATCGCGTGGAACGCTCCGGCGTTGAATGCCTCGACTTCATCGCGGTCGATCGCCCAACCGTCGACGATCGGACGCAAGGGGCGCGGGATCGTCAAGCCCCGGACGGCCGGATTGACCTTGGCATTTGTCGCGAGCAGGGCGTCGGCCGGCAGCGCGCGCATTGTCGAGAGGTCGTCGCCGACGACGAGTCCGGCGCGCTCGGCATCGGCCAGCGAACACAGCGGACGAAACGATCCCGGACTCTGCATGATGACGCGGTCGACGAGACCGCGCGCGAGCGGCGATACGAGCAAGAGCGCCACCGATGCGCCGCCGGCCGATTCGCCGAACGCGGTAACGCGTGTCGGATCACCGCCGAACGACGCGATCTCGTCGCGCACCCAGCGCAACGCAGCGATTTGATCCAGCAACCCGTAGTTGCCCGATGCCTGCTGCGGTGATTCCGCGGTGAGCAGCGGGTGCGCGAGATAGCCGAAGACACCGACCCGATAGTTGACGGTGACGATGACCGCCCCGTTTCGCGCGAAGCGTTCGCCGTCGGTACTCGCACGCGCCCCGGTGCCGGCCGTGAAGCCTCCGCCGTCGAACCAAACCAGCACGGGTGCACCGCCGGCGGGAACGGCCGCGGGCGCCCAGATATTGAGCGTCAAACAATCTTCGCTGACCCGTTGGGCGCGCGAGGCGCGGATCGGGTCGACGATCTGCATCGGATCGTTACCGAAGGCGGAGCCGTCGTGCACACCGCGCCACGGCGTGACCGGCTGCGGCGGTCTCCAGCGCAGCGCACCGAGGGGCGGCGCCGCGAACCGAATGCCGCGATAGACGCGCACGTCGCCGCCGGTTCCGCCGACGTCCCCGTTTGCCGTGTGAACGATCGTGGTGGTGCTGCTCGTCATGGCGCTCGCCGTGCGACGAACCGTGCGAAATTCCTTGAAGTCGTCGCGCTCGCCGGCTCGAATGGAGACGTTCTCGTGACGGTTGGTATCGGTGGTTGGCGGCTTCCGTCGCGAGCGTGGCAGCGCGATGCATTCGATGAATGGACACGCACGCGCGCGCGCGATTCGCTGATCGTCGCGACCCCCGGTGCTGGGAAGACGCGCTTCGCCGCGCGGCTCGCGCACGCGCTGCTTATGAGCGGCGACGTCGAACGCGTGATCGTCGTGGTGCCGCGCGAGCATCTCAAAGCGCAGACGGCGCGAGCGATGGCGCAGGGTGGTGTCGAGCTCGACCATCACTTTAGCAATGTGGTCGGTGTCCTGGCAAACGACGTCCACGGTGCGGTCGTGACGTATCAGCAACTCGCGTTCGCGCCGCGCGTGTATCGCGCGCTCGGCCGCGTTCCGACGCTCGTGCTGTTGGACGAAATTCATCACGCGGGCGAGGATGCGACCTGGGGTCAGGCGTTACGCGACGCGTTTGAAAACGCCACGTTTCGCGTCGCGCTCTCGGGAACACCGTTTCGGTCCGACGGCTCGCCGATTCCGTTCGTGCGCTATGACGCCGGCGTCTCGCGGGCCGATTTCGCGTACGACTACGGCGCGGCGCTGCGCGACGGCGTCTGTCGCGCGCTGGTCTTTCCGCTCCACGGCGGCGATGCCGAGTGGATCAGTCGTGACGGCCGAGCGATGCGCGCGTCGTTCGATGCGCCGCTCGAGCGCCGCCATGAGAGCGAGCGACTGCGAACGGCCCTCACTCAACCGGCTTGGGTCGGCGACGTGCTGCAAAAGGCGCATCTGAAGTTGTTGGCGCTACGCATGGGCGGTCATCCCGACGCCGGCGGTCTCGTCGCGGCGATGAATCAAGATCACGCCCGATTCATCGCCGGTCTCATGCAACGCAGAATCGGGGTGACGCCCGAGATCGTCGTCTCGGACATCGACGACGCATCGCGACGCATCGGCGCGTTCGCACGGTCGCGCGATCCGTGGATCGTCGCCGTGCACATGATTTCGGAGGGCGTCGACATTCCACGCCTGCGCGTGGGCCTCTTTGCGAGCAACGTGGTCACGGAGATGTACTTTCGTCAGTTCTGCGGTCGCTTCGTGCGCACGAGCGGACATCGTCACGACGGTGAGGCGTTCGTGTACGTGCCCGACGACGCGCGAATTCGCGCGCTTGCCGCCCGCATCACCCTCGACGTGCGTGCGGCCGTTCGACCGCAGGGCGATATTCCCGACGACATCGCCGCGCTCGCCGATGCGCGTCGCCCCGACCGGGTTAGCGACGAAGGCTTGTACGCGTCGATTCACGCGGTTGCGACGGAGTCGCAGACGCTCGACTTCGGCCCGCTCTTCAATCCGGCGTCGCTCGACACGCCGCCGGTCGCGTTCACCGCGGCGCCCGAGGTTCACGACGGGCTCACGCACGTCGAACGCAAAGCGCATCTCCGACGCGATGTCGGCGCGTTGGTCTCGCGCGTCAGCGCTGCTTTCGGCGTCGATCACAAGTGGATTCACGCAACGCTCAACGAGCGCTGCGGGGGACCGCTGGCGACGGCGACGCTCGCTGCGCTCGAAGCGCGCTGCCGCGTGACGAACGGCTGGCTCACCACGCGCCGTTACGACGGTATGCGCGACCGACGGCGCGGCCCTTAAAGCGTCATGCGTTCGCGGGCGACGAAATCGACGATCGCCCGCATCAACGTCGGGGCGACGCCGTTCGCGGCGCGCGGATCGGGGCCCGCGAGAGGCCCGGCCGAACGGTTCGTGTGGTGCGTCCCATCGCTCGCCGAACGCGAAATAACGTAACGGTCATGCGTCTGGACGACGTCGAACGTCGTGTGCATCAGCAAGCGCAAATCGTCGCTGTAGTCGAGCAGCCAGATGTGCCCGTCGCGGTCGCGGAACGTGAAATAGCGAAGCATTCCGAATCGCACGTCGCGCTCGCGCAAGCAGTGCAGACCCGCTCGATCGCCGTCGAGATAGCGTGTGCCTTCCTCAGCCATCGCTCGATCACGCAGTTCTTCGTCGCTGACCTCGCCGGCTTCGACGCGCTTTTTGAAGTCGTTCCGTTCGTTCTCGATGGCCGCGCACTGTAGCGCGATGTCGTGCAGACGCGAATCGGCGTCGAGTTCGGAGCGGCCGTTCTCCGTTTTGTAGTAACGCCGAACGTCGAGTTCGCGAACGACGACCGCCGCGTCGGCCTTGCTCTTGAGCCGCTCGAGTTCGGCGAACGCCATGCGCGCCGCCTCGGCCGCTTCGCGCTTTCTCTGAGCGGTTTCCAGCGCCTCGGCGTAGTACGTGTTCGCGGCGCCCATTGACATCAAGATGTCGAAGAAGAACGTCGGCGGCTTCACGATACCGCTGGCCGTCCGTTGCTTCGGCACGATTTTTGCATACTTCGCCCGAGCGAGGTGCGCGGCGGTGTCGGCGGCGAGCTGCGCTGCCTCCGCTTGCCGAGCGGCTCGCGTGAATTGCTGACGCAAGATCGCGTACTCTTGCCGCACGTCGTTGACCGCGCGGGCGATCGCGGCGCCGATCAGTTCTCGTGCGACGGAGCGATAGCGGGCGCGGACGTCCTCGTCCGCCGTGAACTCCGGTACGGTGTACGAATGGAACGTCAAGAAACTCAAAATACCGGCTCGCACGCTTGTGCCCCTTCGCAAGGGGGACGATGCAGCGAGTTTGGACCGATATCTACGGGTATGGCCGGTTCCGAGAATGTCGACGACGCTGCCGTGCTACGGGAGATCGCCGCGGAGATTCACCGTTTTTTGCAGTCCTACCCGAACCACTACGCGTCGCGGGCGCTCGCGAGCGTTATCAACCGCACCGTTGCCGGTGACGAAATCGGTGAGGACGAGCGCGAACTCGTCCTAGTGACCCTCGTACGTGAGGCAAAACGCCAGGCGCGTGGAGAACGCTTCGGGCGTTCGTGACCGGGCGCTCGTGGCCGCGAACTACCAGAAGAAGCCGCCGCGATAGAACGGGCCGAAGCCGCCGAACCCGAACCCGGGTCCGTACCCGCCGAATCCGCCAAACCCGCTAAAGCCGTAGCCGCCGTAGCCGTAGCCGCCATAGTACGGCTGCACGAGGGCGACGGTATACGGCGTGTTGATCTCGTTCGCCGCGAAGGTCGCACCGGCGTTCAATCCGCTGATCGTCACTTGCATGCCGGGAGCGAGCGTCAAACCGGTGGGGTTGATCACCGTCCCTTGATGCAAGGTAACGTTGTCGAGGTAACCGCGGTTGTCGCGCACCTGGATCGAGTACTTACCGGTAACCGCGCTGATATGCCCGCGAATCTGTTCGTCGCCGCTAGGCGTTGCGTAGGTCGGCGTCGGGTGATTATTCATCGCCGGTGCGGTCTGTGCGCCGGCGATTCCGGACGCGCCCACCGTTAGGGCGACGGCGCCGAACGCGGCACGCACGACGGACGGGGTGAGGGTAGCAAAACGGTTGTTCATGGCTTTCACTTCCTAGAACGCATTCTGCCCCAAAAACGTGCCGTTATTTCGTCAGCGGCTTGCCGCCGGGCTGGCTGACGGTCGACCACGTCCGCCGCGCCGGATTCCACCGCGCAATGACGAGCGAGTTGAGGCCGACGCCGCGCTGGTCGCCGTTCCGGTAGTCGTAGATGCCGTCCGATGCCGCGTAGCTGTGAACGCCTTCCATGTAGTCCAGCAGTTGCTTCGGCGTCGCGTTCGTTCCGACGTGCCGCAGCGCGTCGATGACGATGAACGCAACGTCCCAAGCAAGGTTATTGCCGACGTCCGGATCGATGCCTTGGGCGTTGAATGCTTTGTAAAACTGCAACTGCGCGTCGCGGACGGGGCCTTTCCCCGAAACGTCGCGGGCGACGAAGCGCGGGGCCGTAAAATACATCTGATTCGGCATAATGCCGGCGTAGCCGTCGAGTTGCGCGTGCTGCAAGTTGCCGAGGTTGGAGATCACCGGGACGTCAAGGCCCTTGTCTTTGAGCGCCCGGAGCACCGTGCCGGTCGACGTCCCGACCGTCGTCGCGAGGATCGCGTCGGGATTGGTCGCCTTGAGTTTCGCGACTTGCGCGGAGACGGTAACGTCCCCGGGCGCGAAGTGTTCGCGATCGATGATGGTGATGCCGGGAAATTTTCCGGTTGCGAGCGCCGTCGTGAACGTGCCTTCGATGTCTTGTCCCGTCGCGTCCGTCGTGGCGATCAAGCCGAGGCGGTGCCAGCCCTTCGCCTGCGCGAAGACGAGCGTTTCCGTTGCTTGATCGCCGCTCGCGGCTGACGCCGAGAACGTATAACTTCCCGCTGGTGGATGAATCGTCGGCGCAAAGCAGTACTGCACGGGGCCGTTCGCCTTGACCAGCGCGGCGACCGCGAGACACGATCCGACGTAGGTCGGCCCGAACATGACCGGCACGTGTTTCGCGATGATGCCGTTTGCGAGTTGAACCGCGACCGCCGGCTGCGAGGTGTCGTCGGCGATGTTGATGTGAATCGGTTGGCCGTTGATGCCGCCCTGTTTGTTGACGATGGTTTCGACGATGCGAAGCGATGCGGCTTCCGCGTTTCCGAGAAACGCGAACGGCCCGGTCAGCGCGAGGATCGCGTACATCTCGTACGGCTGAGCCGCTCGAAGCGGCGGCGCCGTTACGAACGTAACGGCCAGCCCGAGCGCGATGACGACGCTCAGCCGACGGCGGAGAAAAGCGAACAACGTAATGCGCTCCGGTAGACGAGTGAGAACGAGGGACGTTATCGGCCGCGCTCAGAAATCCGTTCCCTATGTTGAGTGCAACGCCGTACGGCTCATTCGCCACGACGGCCTATGCGAACGTCCTGGACCGAGATCGCGTGATGGACATCGGGATTCGCCCGCTTTGGACCGGTATGCCGCGGATAGCCGGACCGGCGTACACGGCCGGTTGCGCGCCCGGCGACAATCTGATGCTGCACGCGGCGATCTACCGTGCGCCGGCCGGCTCGATCGTCGTCGTCGCTGCTGCCGACGTGGACTACGCGTTGGCCGGCGGCAACGTGTGCGCCGTCGCGCAGCGCAACGGCATTGCGGGCTTCGTCGTCGACGGCGTCGTGCGCGATCTGCGCGAAATTCGCGAACTGGGCTTTCCGGTTTTCGCCCGAGGCGTGATTCCGAAACCCGGCACGCGAGACGCGCTGGGAACGCTCGCCGCAACGATCCGTTGCGGCGGCGTCGCCGTTGCGCCGGACGACATCGTCATCGCTGATGAAGAAGGCATCGTCGTGTTGCCGCTGAGCACGGCGATGGATAGGTTTGCACAGGCACAAGCGCTCGAGGAGAAGGAAGCAGCCCAAACGCTCGACGACTGGGAAGCAAACCATCGTCGGAACGTCGATGCGATACTCGCTGCGAGAGGCTACCCGGCCTGACCGAGGCCCGGGCGGTTCTCGTGCACTTCAGCGGTTTTTGATGTTGCCGAACGCGCGTCCCAATGCCCGTGCGCCGGTGCTTGCCAGCGACTCGAGCTGCTTCGAGGTTTCCGGATCGCGGATTTTCGCCGCAGCCTGACGCGCTGCCGCAGCGATCCGCTCTTGGTTCTCCGGTTTCCGCAGTTCGCCGGCCAACACGCTCGCCGCGAGGGTTGCCGCTTGCCGCACCAGTGCCGCGATCATGTCCGTTTCACTTTGACGACCTTGCCGGTTGCGCCTCGCCGCCTGCCGAACGAATCGATCTCGCCCATGTCCAAAATCCAACTTGGTGCTGCGGCACTTGCCCCTGATGCCTTCGTCTCGCTGATCGACAACAGCGACGACTTTATCGCGTTTGCATCGCTCGACGGCCGCGTGGCGTACGTCAACGCGGCGGGCGGCAAGCTTGTCGGCGCCGACGCTCGGGATCTCGGCGGCGCTGCAATCGAGGATCTGTTCTGGCGTGAGGACGGCACGTTCATCCGGGATGTGGTCTTGAGGGGCGTTCGTGACGACGGCCGTTGGAACGGAGAAGTCCGCTTGCGCCGCAACTCCGTGGCGACCTTCGTTCCGGCCGACTGCAGCATCTACTTTACGACCGATCCGGTTACACGCGAACGTTCGGCAATCGCGGTGGTTGCACGGGATATCAGCGCGCGCCGTCGGGCCGAACGGCGCATGCGCGGTCTGGTCGATGCCGGAGCGACGCTTTCGCACTCGCTCGAATCCGTGCAGACCTTGCGGAATCTGTGCGAATTGATCGTTGACGTGTTGGCGACGTTTTGTGTCGTCGAGCTTTTCGCACGCAACGCAGCCGGCGGTGTATCGGTCGCCGGCGCTGCGGCGCTCCATGTCGACCGGGACATGCAAGCGACGACGGACCGTCTCGCGGGGTGCGTCGTTCCGCACGACGCGCGATCGCATCCGGTCGCGCAGATCGTGCGTGACGGATCGTCATCACTGGTCGCCCGGGTCGACGCCGACTGGATCGAACGCGTGTCCGTATCCGGCGCGCAAGCCGGGTGCTATCGCGAACTGGGCGTCCGGTCGTTACTGGCGGTTCCGCTTGTAGCGGACGGCATCATCGTCGGATCGCTGCTCTGCGGTCTCGGCGATGAACGGCGTGAACGGCCGGCGCGCGCCACCGCGTACGATGTCGAGGATTTGTTCTTTACCGAAGAAATCGGACGACGTGCGGGCGTCGCGATCGTCAACTCGCAGCGTTACGAGCGCGAACACCGCATCGCGATCGTACTACAGGAAGCGTCGTTACCGCGCCGGCTTCCCGACGCCGCGTTTCTTCGTTTCGACGCCGAGTATCGGCCGGGAAATTCGGAGGCGACGGTCGGCGGCGATTGGTACGACGCCTTCACGCTGGAAGACGGGCGGTACGCGTTCACCATCGGCGACGTTCTCGGCAACGGCCTCAACGCTGCGGTAACGATGACGAAGTTACGGCAGGCAATGCAGACGGCGGCGTACCTCGACGCCGATCCGAACGTCATGCTCGATGCTGCCGACGCGATGTTGCGCCGTCACGATCCGAACAGTTATGCGACCGCCGTGGCCGCGATCTACGATCCGGTGACGAGCCGTACGATCGTCGCGAGCGCGGGACACCCGGGTCCGATGCTGCGCAGCGCGGACGGAGTCGTCCGACAAGTACAAGGGACGGGAATGTTGCTCGGTTTGCGCACGGGTCACGACCGCGACATCGTCGAGGTACCAATGCCGGAGAATACCGCGCTCGTTCTCTTTACCGATGGGTTGATCGAAGCGACTCGCGACCTCGACGAAGGCTACGAGCGGTTGCACGACGCGATCTCCCGCATCGATCCGCTGGTCGAACGCCGGCCGGCCGCCGCGCTCCTTGCGGACGTTCTGGAGGGAAAGAGCGCACAGGACGACGTTGCCATCCTCGTCGTCAGCGCGGTTCGGGACGCCGACCGTCGCGGGAGCTGAAGATCGCACCGGATTCGACGAACGGAGCCGCCGCGACACGGAGCGTTTCGTCGAACGTCGCGAAGCGCTGCGCATCCGAACGCAACAGCGTATCGCGCGAAAATACGATGACGGCGATGAAGCTCGCCGCATCCGCCCCCGGGCTACCGAATCCGAATACCGTGCGTACGTTGTGCGCGTCGATGAAGTCCGTTGCCGGAATGATTCGCCTGCCGCGCTCATCCGTTGCCGTGCGTGCGTCGCCGACGAAGAAGAGCCCCGAGTCACCGGCAACGCGACGCACGTATTGCCAAGCCGAGTTGCTCCGCCCGAGTTCGTCGAATCCGATCTCGCCGAGCAAACGCGCGATCATCGGTATCTCGGCCACAAACATGTGCGAGAGTAAGGGAATCGCGCGATGTCCGCGCGAGAGGGTACGTTTCCGCCACCGCGGTTCGACGCCATAGGTTCCGAGCAGGGTGAGAACGTGGCTCGAATCCGAGATGTGCGTTCCGGGATCGAGTTGCTCGGCGAAATCGCGTGCGATCGACCGGTCCTTGGACTGCAGTTGCTCGAAACGAAGTGTCGCGAACAGGCGAACGAGGACCGCCGACTGCGCGTACTCCTCGTAGATGCGGCGAGTGAAGAGTTGCGCACACATCTCGAGCGAGTCGCACGTCGCAAACGCCGGCGCGATCGCATCACGGAGGCGCTGCGATTCTTCACCGAACTTCACTCCGCGCCGCGGCTGCCGTGAGCAGGAAGTTGGAAGGCCATCCGGCGATGGTTGCACAGTGCCGCTGGATCGTCTTGCGCCGGAAGAGGGTGATACGTTACCGCAGCAGGGGCGGCGGCGATTGATCTTGCCCTCGCCGGTCGGCCGCGCAGGCGTCTCAGCGAGCCCCGAAGCCGGTATGCTCTCAGAACTCGGCGCCCAGACCGTAATGATGATGGGCGATAATCCGGCGTTGCCGCGAATGCCCGCGAAGCCGCGCTTACTCGATTTTTTCCGCCTACGATGCGAAGATATCTCGTTCCAACATATGCTCGTCAGCGCAAAGCGCGCGCGCGATGCGGGTCATGACGATACGGTCGTCCTTGCGTGCCTCTTGCACGACATTTCGAACGGCTGCCTGATTCGTCCCGACCATGGCTATTGGGGCGCGCAAATGATCGCTCCGTACGTGAGTGAGGAAGTCGCCTGGGGTGTTCGCAATCACCAAGCGCTGCGCTATTTTGCGGACGAGAGCGTCGGCTATACCTATCCCGACTCGTACGACCGCTTCTTCGGCGCCGATTACGTGCCGCCCGACTACATCCGGCGCGACGCTGATGCGGCCAAAAAGCATCCGTGGTACATGACCGCCCGGTTGGTGACGCTCTACGATACGTACTTCTTCGACCGGAGTGAGACGATCGATCCCGAAATCTTCGCCGAACTCATCGGCCGAACGTTTCGCGAGCCCGCCGCCGGTTTGGGGTTTGATGATTCGCCCGTCGCTCACATGTGGCGCACCGTCATTTGGCCGAACAACTTTCTCTGAGGCGACTCCTACCGCGTGAGCCGCAGCAGATATTCGACCGTCGTCCCGTAGGTCAGGTGTGACGCGACGGCGTTTGCACGCTGCGCGGGCGAGTGACGAAACCACGGCCGGCCCAACTCGGCTGCCGGTATGAGGACCGCATCGCTGATAAACCAAAGCGCGGCGCCGAATACGGCGCCGTTGGCCGCAGCGATTTGGGGGCGCCGCTCGCGTAGAGCGGCGTACGCGAGCGCAAACGCACTGCCGAATGCGTAGTGGATGACACGACCGACGACGCCGGGATACCGCCGGGCGAGGCCGCCCGGAACGAGCGGCGCGATGCGCCGGACGACGGCGACAATCGCCTCAGTCTCTTCGTCCCGGTCGTTCGCTTCGCGGTTGCGCTCAAACACGGTTGCGAATCCATCTTGGACGACGTCCATGAGGAACGACCCGGCGAAGCCCGCGACCATCGCAACGCCAACGTTGAACTTCTTCACGCCCATTGGACGACGTCAGGCCGAAGACAGGATGAAGGAATGCAAAATGCCGAGGAAGCCGCGTACTGGAATGAAAGCGCCGGTCCGCGATGGGCGTCCCTGTACGAGCGCGTCGATACCGCGTTTGCGCCGATCACCGCTGCTCTACTCGAGCGCGCTCGGCCGCAAGCCGGCGAGGCGGCCCTCGACGTCGGTTGCGGTTGTGGCGCAACGGTTTTCGCGCTAGCGGAACGGCTCGGGCCGCGCGGGCGCGTCACCGGTGTCGACATTTCGAAACCGATGCTCGCCTTGGCGGCGGGGCGTTCCGGAGACCACCAACGATCCAATGTCGACTTCGTGTGCGCCGATGCATCGACGTACGTATTCGACGAAGACGCGTTCGACGTCGCCGTCTCGCGGTTTGGCGTGATGTTCTTCGACGAGCCCGTCCAGGCGTTTGCCAATATCCGGCGTTCGCTTCGCCCGGATGGGCGCTTGACGTTCGCGTGCTGGCGGAGGCTGGCCGACAATCCGTGGTTCCATCTGCCGCTGGATGCGGTAAAGCCGCACGTTCCCGCGCAACCGAAGCGCGATCCCGACGCACCGGGCCCCTTTGCGTTTGCGAACGCCGATCGCGTGCGAGAGATTCTTACGGACGCGCGCTTCGTCGACGTCGAGCTCGAGGCGTTCGACACGGCGTTGCCACTCGGAAGCTGCGCGGCCGCGGTCGACTTCGTCACGCAGATCGGCCCCGTCTCGCGACTCGTCGACGCCGCTGCGACCGCGCGCGAACGGGAAGCCGTTGCGAGCGCGATCGCTGTCGCGTTTCGAGAACATGATTCGCCGGCGGGCGTTTCGCTCGGTGCCGGAGTTTGGATCGTTCGCGCCCGCCGCTCCTGACTTCCCAGGCTATGCGCCGAGCCGCGCAACGTTTCGACAAGCAACGAGAAGCGGCCGGCGTTCCAATCGTCGGCGACAAACGGAATGGTCGTTTGAATGAGAATGCGCATCGTCGCTCCCGTGAGTCAGTGGGCAGGGGCGGACAGGTAGGAGAGCAGCGACTCCGCACGGATCGGTGCGACGACCCCGTAGCGCGCCGCGACGTCGACGACCGGTTGAATGAGCGCCGCCGTCAGAGCTTCAGGATACGTCGCGCGTACCATTGTCGCCAGAACCTCCGGCTTCGTGTGATATTTCGCTGCGAGGACGGCCGCGGTTTCCGTGCGGTGCGTATTTGCCCAGCGATCGCCGTCCGCCATCGCGACGACGAACCGGTGCGCGGCATCCGGTTGGCTTTGAAGCCACGCCGTACGCGCGACGAACACACCGATCACAAAGCGCGGCGCGATGTCGTCGAACGTGGCGGCCGCGAACGAGACCGACGGCATGATCTCCGTCTTGATCGGCTCCGACATTTCGGCTGCGTCGACTTTACCGCTGTTAAGCGCGTCGGCGACGTCGGTGAAGCCGACATTCGTCACATAGTGAACCGTTTTCGAATCGCCGCCGTGACGGTCGACCCAGTTCCGCGTCGCGATCTCGCCTAAATCGTTGGCTGCCGGGACCGAGATCGTCTTCCCGTTGAGATCGGCGCCGCTGTGAACGGGTCGCGCCTTCGGCGCCAGCATGACCGTGATCGGATGGGACGCTTCGTACAACGCGGCCGGCGCAACGATCGTGAAGGCTGCACCGCCCTCGATTTCGTGCACGGCCGAGATAATGTTGACGAACGCGACGTCGAGCGTGCCGTCGCGCAACCCGTTCAATAGGTCAAGCGAGGTTCGTCGAAATTGCACGTCGACCGGAAGGGCGGCGCGATCGAATGCGCCGGATGCCTGGGCGTACAACGGTCCTGACGAAACGTCGGTACCGAGAACACCGATGCGCGTCGCCGTATCGGTTGCGGAGACGGCAGCGAGCGGCAGACTCGCGGCCATGGCGCCGGCGGCAAGGATAGCCAAAAGGTGATGCGGCATTTAATGGTCCTTCCCACCTTCGGCTTCGAGGATGCATCCCCAGCCGTCGAGGTGCGGCGAGAGCCCGGCGAGCCGGCAACCTTCCGCAAACGTGACGCTTACCGAGTCGACGATCGGTAATCCGAGACGCTCTTCCAGCGCCGCTGTTAGCCGTGCTGCGCTGACGTTCGTGCAGACGACGGCAATGCAGTCGGCGTCCGGATGATACGCACGCGTTACCAGGTCGGCGACGCCGGCCTCTTCGACGTTGCCCATCGCGATGTTGTCGACGAGTTCGAGGGAAACGTGGTGTACGACGTCGATTCCGTTATGCGCGTACTCGTCCACGATACGCTTCGTGACGTCGGAGGTGTAGGGGACGGCGAGGGCTATGCGCGTCCAACCGTGACGGCGGAACGTCGCGAAGATCGAGCGCGTCGCGGTTGTTGCCGGAAGACCGGTCCGGGCCCGAATCGCGTCGATGATACGTTCGTCGTGCGCGCTGCCGAGCCAACTGCCCGCGGTTCCGTTCCATACGATCGCATCGAGGGGCGCTTGCGCGAGCAATGTTGCGGCATTGAGCAACCCGTCGAGCGCGAATTGACCGGTCGAAGGTCCGTCGAGGCCGATGTCGCGAACGGCGAGACGCGTGAAATGCTGCGTCGCCGCCTCCGCAAGTTCTGCACTCATGCGCGCGACGAGCGGTTCGAGAACGGTATTGCTCGATGGCGTGATGTGGCCGATTCTCCTCACGCCGTGCGGCCTTAGATGATCGAACGGCGCGACGCGATACCGCCATCGACGGTAACGATCGTTCCGCTCATGTACGCGGCGCGCTCCGAGGCGAGAAATAACATGACGTCGGTGATTTCGGCAACATGCGCGGGTCGACCCAGAGGATACGTCGCCTCAAGTTCGCGATAACGATTCTCGTCATCGTACAACGCGACGGCCCGTTTCTTGAGCATCGAGTAAATGCGATCCGTCGCGACGGGCCCCGGATTGATGCCGAGAACGCGGATGCCGTCGGCGAGACTCGCGCCGCCCAGCGATCGCGTGAAGTGCATGAGGCTCGAATTGCCCATGCCGCCTTCGATATAGCGCGGGTCGGTCACTTCGCCGCCGTTCCCGATATTATTGATGATGACACCGGCGCCGGCCGCCTTCATGCGTGGATAGTATAGCCGGCACATGTTCACGTAGCCGACGACCTTGAGGTCCCAACCCGCGCGCCATGCATCCTCGTCGATATCGAAGAGCGAGCCCGACGGAATCGCGCCGGCGTTGTTGATCAAGATGTCGACGTCACCGGCTCCGGCGGCGAGCCGTTCGGGGGCGCCCTTCTCGGTCAGATCTCCTGGATACAGCAGCACCTCGGCGCCGACGATGTCGCGCTCGATTTCGACCTTGAGGGCGTCTAGCCGTTCGACGTTTCGCGCGGTCAGGCGCAGGCGGCAACCCTCGCGGGCGAATGCGCGTGCGGCGCCCGCACCGATGCCTTGCGATGCGCCGGTGATGAGAACCGATTTCCCGGTCATGTGCAAATCAAGCATGTTGTCTCGCGCGGTTAAACCATATTGAGGGAGAACCTCGTTGCTCGTGCGCGAAGAAGAAGCGATGGAACCGACGTGTCGCGCGCCCTCACGGGCCGGCATTCTTCGCTTTGGGGCGGCAGCATCTGTCCTCGCGGCTCTCAAACCTGCGGGGGCATTTGCAGCCGCACCCGCAGCGGCGCCGGTCGCACCAGCCGTCGCGCTTGCGCGACTCACGGCAGGGAACGCGCGTTTTGTCGGCGGCACGCTCAGCCAGCAAAGCACGATGGCGGAACGACGCGTCGCGCTAGCGGGTCATCAGGCGCCGTTCGCGGCGATCCTCTCGTGTTCGGATTCACGCGTGCCGCCCGAGTTGATCTTCGATCAGAACGTCGGCGACTTGTTCGTCTTTCGCAATGCGGGAAACTTCGTCGACGGCGGCGTTCTCGGAACCATGGAATACGGCTATGGCAATCTCGGAATACGACTGTTCGTCGTCGTCGGACACGAGGAGTGCGGAGCCGTCAAGGCGACGTATAGCGCGGTCCGCGATAAGAAACGGCTTCCGCGCAATCTCGACGTGATTGAAGATGCGATTGCGCCGGGTATCGACGCCGTCGTCGCAGCACGCGGGACGACGCATGCGGCGGTCGTCGCGAACGCGAAGGCGCAAGCCGGCCGCTTCGCGCGGTCGCCCGTCTTGGGGCCTGCGATCGCGCGCGGCGATATTCGCGTCGTTCCGGCCGAGTACGATTTCACGAACGGCCGCGTCCGTCTGTTGGGCGCGGCGTGATGTCGTGTCGCGACGCGTTCCTACGCGCGTGCGGCGTCCTCGCGCTGCTCTTCACCGGTGAGACGGCAGCGAGCCCACAGCCGGCAATGATAATCCCGCAAGCCCGAACCGAAGCCGCGCTTGTCGCAGCCGTTGCCGTGGCCCCGCAGAATCCGACGAAGTTAACGCTGTTCCTCGAACACCTTCCGAAGGGCGGCGATTTGCACCATCATCTGACCGGAGCCGTGTACGCGGAGAGCTACATCGACTACGCGGCCGAGGATGGCGACTGCATCGACGACACGTTTGCGATCGTCGCCCCGCCTTGCGATCCGCTCAAAGGCCGTTGGCCGGCGTCGCACGCGATCACGGATTTCCAGTTCCGCAACAAAACGATCGACGTTCTCTCGGCGCGCAACTACGTTGCCGGCAACGGCGAAGCCAGTCCCGAAGTGCACTTCTTCGAGACGTTCTTCAAGTTCGATCTCGTCGTCAACAAGCATTGGGCGGAAGAGCTTGCCGAAGTCGAGCACCGGTCGGCGTTGGAACACGAGCTCTATATCGAAACGGACCTTTCACCGGATAAATTCAAGTCGCTCGAGCTCGGCGATCACGTTGGGTGGAATCCGAATTTCGATACGATGCGCGCAAAGCTCGATGCGGCCGGTGTTCCGGCGCTGGTGACCAAGAGCCGCAAGAATCTGGACGACGGAATAACGGGAAGCCGCACAATTCTCGCATGTCAAAGCGCGAAACCCGATGTCGGCTGCGGCTTGACGATGCGCTTCATCTTTCAGGTGCTGCGCGATCGACCAAAGGAGGAAGTGTTCGCCCAAATTCAGACAGCGTTCGAACTGGCAAACGCTGACCCACGCGTCGTGTCCGTCAATCCCGTCGAATCGCAAGACGACTACAAGGCGCTGCGCGATTACGACCTCCACATGCACATCTTCGGCTACTTTCACAAGCTGTATCCGAACGTGAAACTTACGATGCATGCCGGTGAACTGCGACCCGGGCTGGTACGCCCCGAAGATATGGAGAGCCCCTCGGAAATCCGCGAGGCGATCGACGTTGCCGGCGCGCAGCGAATCGGTCACGGACTCGACGTCCTCTACGAACGCGATCCCGAAGCGTTACTGGCGATGATGGCGCACCAACACGTTCTCGTCGAGGTCGCGGGCGGCCGCGCGATGCTACCGATCTATATGGCGGCCGGCGTCCCGGTGTCGATCGCCACCGACGATGAAGGCGTCGGCCGTATCGACCTCACGTCGCAGTTTGCGCAAGTCGTGCAGCTCTACCATGTCGATTACTACGGGCTCAAGAAGATGGTTCGCGATAGCCTCGAACACGCGTTCATCGGTGGGGCCGATCTCTGGAGCGCGCCGGAAGGATTCGACGTTATGGTTCCCGCCTGTAATGGACAAACGCTCGCGCCGCAGCCGCTCGCCGCGGCCTGTCGTGCGTTTCTTGCCGCGAGCCCACGCGCAATGCTCGAATGGAACGAGGAAGTCGCGTTCGCCGGTTTCGAACGGCGTTATTGACGGAGGACTGAACTGGGACGGATTGCCGTCGTCGGTAGCATCATGACCGACCTCGTCACCTATGTCACGCGCATGCCGAAACGTGGCGAGACGCTCGACGCCCCAAGCTTTGCGATCGCGTGCGGAGGGAAGGGCGCGAACCAAGCCGTCGCGGCGGCGTTGCTCGGGAGCGAGGTGCTGATGGTCGGCTGCGTCGGCGACGACGCGTTCGGCGAAGCGGCTCTCGCGAATTTCCGCGCTCGCGGGATAAATTACGGTCACGTTCGCGTCGTCACCGGCGTCGCGAGCGGCGTGGCGCCGATTTTCGTCGAGCCGAACGGCGAGAATCGAATCTTGATCGTACGCGGTGCAAACGACGCGCTCGCCCCGGCCGATATCCTCGCCGCCGAGGACGACGTCGCGTTGTGCAACGTGCTCGTCGTGCAGCTCGAAGTACCCTTGCCGACCGTTTACGCGGCGGTCGAGCTTGGTGTCAGGCGCGGGCTGCGAGTGGTCCTCAATCCGGCGCCTGCCGCTGCGCTCGACCCGGCGGTTTTACGCGCCGTCGACGTTCTCGTGCCGAACCAGACGGAACTCGCCTTCCTCGCTGATATGCCGGTAACGACACGCGACGACGCCGTCCGGGCCGCACGCGAGCTCGTCGCACGCGGTACCGCGTGCGTCATCGTGACGCTCGGTGCCGACGGCGCGTTACTCGTCGATGCGCACGCCGTCTATCACGTCGCGGGCGTCATCGTCGACGCCGTCGATACGACCGGCGCCGGCGACGCATTCGTCGGGAGTTTTGTCGACGCTCTGGCCGGCGGGAAAGACATTCGCGCGGCAATCGACGTCGCCGTTCCATACGCGGCGGATTCCGTCACTCGGCGCGGGACCCAGACCTCCTACGCGCGTTCATGACGTCGGCGCGGATGCCGCCTCGATCAGCGCCGCTGCCGCCCACGTTTTGATCGTGCGCGCTTCGGTCGCGCTAAAACCGCAAACGTCGCGCAACGTAACGTGCGCTTCGATGCCGACGCAGAGGCTCAACGCACCCACGAGGCGCTCGAACGAAGCGCGATCTAGCGTAGTCCGCATCGGTTCGAGCGCCTCGGTCAACCATTGTTTGCGATTGGCGGGGCGACGTGGAAGTTTTGGTCGCTCTCCGTCATCGAGCGACGACCGCAAGAGCGCACGATATTGCTTTTCGTGCAACCGAATCGACGCGTCACTTGCATCGACGACGGCCTGCACGCGCGCCGCTGCACCGGGCGTTCGTCGGAACACTTCATCGAAGGACGGAAAGTCGGTGCTCGCTACAAACGTCAACACCGCCTGCGCGCGCAGCGACTCTTTCGTTTTAAAATAACAATACGCCGTCGCGCGTCCGACGAGCGCCGCGTCGGCCACGTCCGCAACCGAAAAATCACGTCCGTCCCGCACGAACGCGAGCGCTGCGTCGACGAGTGCTTTGCGCGTCCGGGCCTTTTGCGCAACACGGCCGGATTGCAGGCTCGCGGTCGCGCGTTCCGTTGCCTCGGGATGCGCCCGGCGCATTACCATTGCATTTTGGTTGTGCCGCACGCGCGCTTCGCCTACCGCCCCCCACTGGGTTGACATTGGAAAGAAGTTTCTTTATTGCACTCCTGTCCAATAAAGGTTACAATCGTTAAGGTTGGTTTGCCGGTGGCCTATATCGTCGAACCGTTCGCGACAGCGGCCAAAGACGACGTGCGGGCGATCCCGGGCGTCTGCCATCGTGAAACCCGTGTTTGCGGAGCGGGCGGAGCGGACGAACATCGAGCCGCAACTCGCGGCTGCGGCAAAATTCAAGATGATCGCGCGACCGGTTGCCTACGAAGAGGTCATGCTGGCTTGACGCCTCGACAGCGCAGCGACGCATGACATCTGCGGCGTTGGCGGAAGAGTATCAACGTGAAGCTTCTCGGCGAAGTTTTGCCCATTGCGGCGATGGTCGTGATCGTGGCGCTGATCGTCCGTTCGCGCGTGCGAGGAGTTTCCTTCGGGAACGTCGCGAGCGCAGTGAAACGGCGTATGCCGGTGCGCAGGAAGCGGGCGACCGTGTTGAAGTTCGACAGCCGTAAGCTGGACGACGAACTCGACAATCTCTTAAAGAAGAAGCGCTAAGCGAGGCCGCTGCGCTTGATGACGAGGATCGTTGCGTCATCTTTGAGTTCACCCGTCGCAAATTCGCGCACGGTTTCAAAAATCGTATTGGCAAGCTCCGCCGCATTGAGATCGCGATTGCGCACGATGTCCTCGCAGAGTCGCTCGATCGTGTACATCTCGCCGCGCTCGTTGGTCGCTTCCGTGAGACCGTCGGTATAGATGACGACGATATCGCCCGGCGCCAGTTCGCATTCGGTTTCGTTGAAGGTTGCGGAGACATCGATTCCGAGCACCATGCCGTGCGCGTCGATCGTCGTCACCCGAGCGCTTTCCGCGCGAAGCACGAGCGGCGGCTCGTGGCCGGCGTTGGCGGTGCGAAGCGTACCCGCCGCTCCGTCGATGACGCCTAAGATAAAGGTGATGAACGCGCCGTCCGTGAGATCCTCGGACACGACGCGGTTGATATGGCCGAGCTGCCCACTGAGATCGGTTGTGCCCCGCGCGGTCACGAGTCCGCGGACGAGATAGCGAAGCATCAGTGCCGTCAGCGCCGCGGCCAACGACTTACCGGACGCGTCGCCCAACGCGAAAACGAGCTTGTCGCCGGCGGGATAGAGATCGATGTAATCGCCGCCGACGAGCCGTGCCGGTTCGGCGCGAACGCCCAGATCGAAACCCGGCATGGCCGGTATCGACACGGCGAGCAGAGACTCTTGAATACGCTTCGCAGCGAGGTCGAAATGGCGCTGAGAATCCTGGCCGAGCGTGAGCGCCATAACAGCGCGGCTAATAGCAGCATCCATGCCGATTGCGTCCCCAAATGGTCCCCGACCGAATCGCCTAAATGTCGGCGATCGAAGCGTGGCCGAAAAGTTCGTGCGTACGCGGGTTATAGACGGTCAGAGCTGATCCGAAGGCGGCAAAGTCGCTATCGGCGGTGGCGACTGCAAGATGGTGAACCTGAGCGCACGCTGCGATCATCGTATCCACGACCGGCGTTTTGCGCCCTTCGCGTTGTCGCTCTGCGTGGAACCGGCCCCATTGCCGCGCAACGCGTATGTTAATGCTCACGATACGTTTCTCAAAACGGTCACATAGCGCTTCGAGTTTTTGCTCGAGTTGTGCCTGGAGCCGATATCGCTCTTCGCGCTCGTTCGGAGCATCCGGCCAGGGGATGAGGTCGATCCCTTTTTCGATTTCGCCGATCGTGATCGTCGTGAGATACATTCGGTCTTCGGAGACTCGTTCAAAGAAGCGTCTTACGCCGGGATCGATTTCGCCTTTTCGACGAATCAGATGGCTTATGACGTTGGTATCGACGAGAAAGGGCGTCGTTCCGGCGATGAGCTCGTCCGGCGTTGCGCGCCGATTTATTAGAAGTCGACCTCGCGGCCGCGGTCTTGATTGTCGCGTTGCGATAACTCGAGTTTCGGCCAGGACTCGAAGAAGTCGATGATCGATCCGAGTCGTGCGTTTCGTGCCCGGGCAAGGATCTCGAAGTCAGCGTGTGATAGAACGACGGCTACCGTTTTGCCGTTACGCGTGATCGTCTGCGGGCCGTCGGTCTCCGCGGACCGGATGAGTGTGCTGAGAGCGGCCTTCGCTTCCTGTACTTGCCATGTGGACGTCATTGCTCGAGTTTATCATAATCTAGTCAGTCTGACCAGAATGCATTGAGAACACGGTTTTTGGCGCTCCGCACGTGGAGCGGACCTCCACGATAAAAGCAATATCATGAAATCTACATTATGTGATATTCAGGAGAGGGCACCATGCTTACTTGATTCGCTTGGTGCAGCGCTGCAGGCGCGGCCTGCACGACGAAGTAGTCGTCACTCACGCTTGCAGCCAGTGGTATGAAATAGCAGCAAACAAGTAAGCAATGTTTTTGACCCCAAACCGCGCGACCCGCTATTGGGAGTTCGCCGCCGCTGCTCCCCGAAAGCTGGCCAAACGGGCATCCCGGTCGATCCGCGTCGATGACTTCCAGACCTTTGCGCGGCATAATATTGATCTTACCTGCTATCTGCTATATCTGCAACAACCACCGTGACAATATACCTGCAGGTCGCGTGGCAAAACGGCCGCAAATAGGCTTTCCCCAAGCGACGACCTACGGGTGACGCCGATGCCGGACGATATGACGCTTCTGCCGTCGATAACCGAGCCTCAATACGCGAACGGAAAGATCTGCTACATCGAGATTCCCGCGACCGATGCTGAGCAGTCCGCCGATTTCTACCATCGAGTTTTCGGCTGGTCGTTGCGGACACACGATGATGGTTCGCTGTCATTCGACGATACGGTCGGTCAGGTCAGCGGGATGTTCGTTTCCGGTCGCAAGGCCGCCACGGAAGCCGGGCTCATTATCTCGATTATGGTGGCTGACGCCGCGGCGACGTGCGACTCGATCGTTGCCGCCGGCGGTCGCATCGTCAAGCCGATCGATCCCGCCGCCGGCGAAATCACAGCCTGGTTTGCGGATTGTGGCGGCAACGTCATGGGCGTCTACGAACAGCGCGGACTCGCAGCCCGCTAAGCGTAATCAAATAGCGTCATGAATCCGTAATCCATGTGCAGCTGCTGGTGGCAGTGGAACAGCGTGCGCCCAGGGTGGTCGGCGACGAAATCGATCTCCATTTCCTGATAGCCGCCGAGCATCACGACGTCTTTCACGATCCCCGCCGTTACTTTGCCCGCGACGCGCGTGAGTTCGAAGCTATGCCGGTGCAGGTGAATCGGATGAATATCGTCGCTCGCGTTGCGCATCACGATCCGGTAGCGGCGCCCTTTGCGTAGACGCGCACTCGAAATCATGTCGTCCATCGTGCGCGGAACGCCGTTGCCGTACGGCTTTCCGTTGATCGTCCATACGTTGAAGCCACGGTCGGCCGCGTTGCGTTTCTCAAAGCGAAACGCGATCGTTTCGTCCGGCTCGGCACGTTGCGCATTCGCCGCCCCGAACCACGTGTAATCCCAGGTCGAAGTCGGGGGCGGCCGCCATTGCGGGTTGCCCCGGCTGCCCGCATATTCGACGACGATTCCCATGCCGTGACGACGGTCATCGTCGCTCGTATCGCCGAGAATCCAGACGCCGGGCTCGTTCATTTCGACGATCGCATCCACGCGTTCTGCGGTCCCGATCCAAAGGACCGGAACGTTGCGCGGCGTCGGTACGGGATTGCCGTCGAGCGCGATGACACGAAACGTGTGCCCCGGCAGAGCGAGACTGCGAATCTCGGTCGCGCTACCATTGAGCACGTGCAGCAAAACGCGCTCGCGCAGTTTCACGCGAATCGGCTCGCCGTGACCCAGCATGCGTCCGTTGATCGTGAAGCTCGCATAGCCGACTTCGTTCCCCTTCGGCATCCCGGCTGCCAGAGAGCGTTGCATCGCACGTTCGCCACGGCTCGTGAGGTCAGGGATGCGCGAACCGGCGAGAAAATGCATCGCCATGTCGCCGCCGTGATTGAGCGCCGGTTCGAATTCCTTGAGCGTGAGAAATATTTCGCGGTCGTATGCGCCCGGCTCGTCTCGCGGTTCGATGTATATCGGCCCGACTTCGCCCGTATACTGACCCTTCTGGAGATCGGCGCCGGCGCGAACGTGCGTATGATAGAAGCGGAACCCCGACGGTTTGGGCGTCAACGCGATCCGGCGCATCCCGCGTGCCGGAATGTACGGCGTGCCTTCTTCGGCGGCGCCGTCGACATCCGGCGGGACAAACTGTCCATGCCAGTGCAGCTGCTCCGGAACGTCGGTGTCGTTGTGAATATCGACGACGATTCGTCGGCCTTCGCGCAATCGCAAAAGGGGCCCGGGAAATGTTCCCCCGTACGTCGTGGTCGTCACGTGGCGCCCCGGCGCCAGTTCGAGCGTTGCCCGCTCGATGCGAACGACGTGATCCGCTCGCTCTTCGGCGCCGAGCGCCGAACTCGTTGCGCCAAGTGCCGCGGCACTCAGCGCGCCGAGAAACGCACGGCGATCGTGCATTAGGGGATCAGCTCGAAATCCAAGATTTCGAGCGGCGCTTTGAAATATGCCGCGCGGAACGACGCTTCGTCGGAAAACGTCTGCTGCGAGAGCCGGTGCGCTGCTAGTTGCACGTGACACGGCTGCCGGTCGAACGGGAACGGATCGAAGCGCACCGCACGCGAGCCGAGCGGCGCCAGCGTCATTTTCACGCCTTCGCCTTCCGCCGTCGCGTACGTCACCGGCACCGGATCGATATAGTCGTTATACGGATTCTGGCAGGCGAAGTAGAGCCCCAGCAAATCCCACACTTGCAGCAGTCGATAGTTCGTTCGCAGCTGCTGCGCGTCCCAACCGTGATCGCTCAGCTCACGCGTACGCCGCGCTTCGTGTTTTGCGACGAACGCATCCACGATATCCGGCTGCGTACGCGTCAACGCTTCCGGGTGCGCGATCGCGCCGTAGCGTCCGCGCCAAAGACCCGTGCGGTGCATCCCGACGATATGGCCGGCATAGGGGTCCTTTGCCAAGAACCAATCGATACACCACTGATACTCTTCGAGTTTACTTTCGTCGCTCGGAATTGCGCGAAAGTTCGGCGTTCCACCGCTCGGTACGTCGAACGCGGGCGCCGTTTCATAGCGAAGCCAGCCAAAATCGTGAAATGCGGCGGCGCGGGCAATCGAATCGAACGGCTCGGGACGAGCAAACATCTCGTTGCCCCAATGGGCGCCGAATTGTCCGACGAGCCGCGAATGGTCGGTCTGTCCGATGAGAAGCGTTGTACCGTCCGGTTCGTCTCGAACGATCATGGCGTGTTGCTTGCTCCTTCGGAACGATAAGACAAAGATCCAACGCGCGGCGAAGGCGTCGCCTCTAGCCGCACGCAAAATTCAGTAATGTCGCGCATACCGATGCTCCAAGTTGAAGATATTCCCGCAGACCAGCGTCATTTGCTTTCGAGTGGTATCAATTTGCATAAGGTCATGGCCGGGAGTCCGCGCGCACTTTCGCATTTTCGTAACCTTACGCGGTATACCCGGGACGAGAGCGACCTTCCGCCCCGGATGCGCGAATTGGCGCTCGTTCAAATCGGCTTTACGTCTCGCTGTGCTTACGAGTACGCGCATCACCTCAAAGCCGCTTTGAGCGCCGGCGTCACTGCCGCCGAGATTCGGGCGATCGCCGACGAGTCGGCGGGCCGGCCGACGCAATTCGACGAGGTGACGCGAGCGACGTTGCAAGCGGCGCGAGATTTGACGAGCGGTTTTGCCGTAGCGAGAGACGCGTTCGACACGCTGCGAGCGGCGTTCGGAGACGAGATCCTCATCGATCTGGTGATCGCCATCATCTCCTACACGGCCACCGTCCGATTCCTGGAAACGTTCGAAGTCGATCTCGAAGACGAGTACTACCCGTACCTGAAACAATTTCCACTGCCGTGAGAGAACGCATAGGTCTCCTCGCACTGACCTTCGTTTTCGCTGTTCTGTGTGTTCCTTCGATTGCCATGGCGACGGAGCCGGTCGCCGTCGGTTTGACGTCGCGCGGTGCGACCGACTGGGGAATCGAAGTGGCGCTAAAGCTCGGCTTCTTCGCGAAGCGGAATGTCGATGCCCAACCGATCGTGATCGGATCGTCGGCGGGCGTCGCGCAGCAGTTGGCTGCCGGCTCGGTCGATGTCGGATCCGTTTCGACCACGCAGGTCGTGCTCGCTGTTGCCGGTGGCGCGCCGATTCAAGAAATTTTCAAAAATGTCACGACGACACCATATACGATCGTCGGCCGCAAGGGCCTCACGTCCATGACGCAGCTGCGCGGAAAGACGATCATGATCGGCGGCCCCTCCGACATCACGCGCGTCTTCATGGACAAAATTCTCGCAACGTACGGTCTCGGCGCGAACGACTTTAGCTACACCTACGCCGGCGCACCGTCGACGCGCTACCAGGCCCTCGTTGCGAACGCGATCGACGCGACGCCGCTGCTCCCGCCGGAAACGTACAGCGCACTCGATGCGGGGTATCCGGTGCTCGATCAAGTGCCGAAATATTTCCCACACTTCCCGTCGAGCGGCTTTGCGGTGCGCACGTTGTGGGCGCAAACCCACCGCGATCTCGTCGTGCGTTTTTTGGCCGGCTTCGCTGAGGGCGTCCGTTGGCTCTATAACCCGGCAAATCGCGTGCGCGCCCTGCAAATTCTCGAAGATTCCGCCGGCGTCACACCGGATGTCGCCGAGAAAACCTACGCCACGTACGTCCTTCCGGGCCGTCTCTTGCCGGACGTCGGCAGCTTTTCAAAGGATGACTTCCCGCAAGTTATGGACGCACTGATCAAGCTCAAGCAGATCAGCGCGCCCCCGACGACGGCGGTCTACGACAACTCGTACGTGACGGCCGCGATGCGCGATCTTGCACGTGGTAGTATCTGACGTCTATGGCATGGCAGATCGGCGCCGTCGGACACTTCGGACTTGCGGTTCGCGATCCGAAGAAGAGCGCACGTTGGTGGATCGATACGATCGGTCTCGAGCATCAATTCGATTTTGGTGACGGGGTGGCGATTGGGAACGATGCCATAACGATTGCGCTTCACCCGGGCGTGCCGAACGCGGCGACATTCGGCCATATGTCGTTCCACCTCGGTTCGATGCGCGAGCTGCGGGAAGCCCTCGCGGACCTGCGCGCCCGCGGCGTCGATCTCGAGGATCCCGGCGATGAGATTGGTCCCGAAGCCCCCGGTTCGCCGCATCTCGCGCTGTGGTTTCACGACCCCGACGGCTACCGCTGGGAACTCTCGGTCCAAAACGGCGCGAACGCGGCGGCTTCGGCGTAGCCCAAACGCGACAGATTCACGGAACGTGAATCGTCTAATCCGGCTCTTCTCTCGTCAGTGTTTGAGGGGAGCCGGCGGACCGTTCGTACACGTAAATGTGAACTTCAGCGCAAACGGCGTGTGGTGCACGTCGGTGCCGCCGATCAACACGAAATGTTTGCCCTTCCAAATGCCGCCGTGCGGCTGGAAATCAACCGACGAGCGCGTGACTTGCGCGCGCGTCGCGACGTTCAAATCGTCGATGCTCACGGTAATCAGCTTCGGGTCGCCGATCAGCTTCGCGCCGTTGAACGTCGCATGAACGCGCGGGCACGTTGGATTCGTACTGTTCGCGAGCGGGATGGTCGACCGCAACTGTATGGCCGTCTGCTCCAAGGGTTGCGGCACGGCGTGGGCCGCATGCGGGGAATTGTCGGACGGCGGTGCGGCAGCCAGCGACGCGACCGCAGCGACGATTGCAAGGAGACGCGTCACGCGCGCACAGGCGCGGCTACGGTAAGCTCCATGCGCCCGACGCGGTCGATCTCGATTACGACCGCGTCGCCCGGCGCGAGCGCGCCGACGCCGGCCATCGTGCCGCTCGCGATGATGTCGCCCGGTTCGAGCCGCGTGACCGACGAGCACAGCGCGATCTGCTCGCGGATGCCGACGACCATCTCGTGCGCGATCGCATGTTGGCGCATCTCTCCGTTGAGCCAGAGCCGCAATTCGAGGTCATCCGGTAATCCGACTTCATCGCTCGTCGTGATCCAGGGACCGACGGGCGTGAACGAATCGAACGACTTTCGCATGACGCGCTCACCCGCGCCGCGCATCGTGACGTCGACCAAGCACGCGTACCCGAAGACGTGATCGAGCGCGTCGCTTACCGCGATGTCCTTTCCGCCGGTTCCGACGATCGTCGCGAGTTCGCACTCGTAATGGAACTCTCGGTCCGGCCGGTCCGGCAGAACGATCGCGTCGTTCGGGCCGATCAACGACGCGTTGGATTTCATGAAGAAACCCGCTTGGTCGGCAGATACGCTATTCGCGCCGCCCCCGCCGAAGCTGCTGGCCTTCATTTCCGCGCCATGGGCTGCAAAGTTGTTCGGCATGGCGAGGAGCTTATGCGGCCAAGGGATCGGCGTCTCGAGCCGGACGTCGACGAGCGGGATGCCTTCGGCCTGCGCAACGGTCGCCTCGATCGCCGGGCGCAGGGCCGCAAACGAAGCGATGAGACGGTTGATTCCGACCGGCGGCCACTCGGCTGCGTCGACGCCGCACGCGGCGCTCACGTCGACGATGCGATCTCCGGCGATCACGCCGATCCGGCCGCCGTTGTATCGCGCAATCTTCATGGTTCTTCTCCCGATCGATGCTGTAGCCGAGCGTTCTTTTGCGTTCGGCGTATGCAGCCTCCACGGGTATCGTGCCGCGTGATGCCGTAAGGAATCGAATGGCCGTCGTTGCCCCCAAGCGATCAGCGGAACGCGCCGTCGCGAAGATCGAGCTGATCGACGTACGGGTCGAGTATCGGGGCCGCGCGCACTCGGAAACGCTGGCCCTCGATCGTACGTCACTGCGCATCGCAGCCGGCGAATTCATTTGCATCGTCGGCCCGAGCGGTTGCGGCAAGACGACCCTGCTTCACTGTCTCGACGGCTTGCAGCGACCGACCGGCGGCCGCATTTTGCTCGACGGCCGGCCGATCAACGCACCCGGACCCGACCGTGCGATGGTCTTCCAGTCGGCATCGTTGCTGCCGTGGCGAACGGTGTTGCGCAACGTGACCTACGGTTTGGAGATGCAAGGCGTCGCGTTGCGCGACGCGCTGACGCGAGCACGCTCGATGATCGATCTCGTCGGCCTCGGAGGTTTCGAGGGGCGTCATCCGGGCGAATTATCGGGCGGAATGCAGCAGCGGGTGAACCTCGCTCGGGCGCTCGTGATCGATCCCGAGGTCATTCTGCTCGACGAGCCGTTCGCCGCGCTCGACGCGCAAACGCGCGAGACGATGCAGACCGAACTCTTGCGCGTCTGGGACGCGACGAAAAAGACGGCCGTCTTCATCACGCACCAAATCAGCGAAGCGGTGTATCTTGCCGATCGGGTCGTCGTGATGTCGCCGCGGCCCGGACGCGTGAAAGCGATTGTCGACGTCGACATTCCGCGGCCGCGCCCCGCGAGCGCGCGCCGCGATCCCAACATGTTTGCGATCGAAGCCGAGATCGGCGCGCTCATGGAGCACGACCGGGCGACGCTCGCATGACGCAGCTCATCACGCAGCCCGCGCTGCTCGACGAGGTCGCGCTCGTCGAACGTCCGAGCGAGCCGCCCGCGAACGTTTTCGAGTCGCGCGGTGTTCGCGCACTGCTCTCGCTGATCGGCGGTCTCGCGATTTGGGAATTCGTCGCGCGGGTCGTCGTTCACAATAGCGCGTTCCTCGCCGCCCCCTCGGCCGTCGCCGTGCGGGCATGGGAGATGGTGCTGGACGGGTCGCTGATCTACAACGGCTGGGTGAGCCTGCAAGAGTTGCTCATCGGGTTCGTTCTCGGTGTCGTCTTCGGCGTTGCCGTCGGCGCGGCGATGGTGCAATGGCGCGGCGTTAACGACGCGCTCGAACTCTGGATCGCGGCGCTCTATGCGGCACCGATGGTGGCGCTCGCGCCGATCTTGATCATCTGGTTCGGCATCGGGACCGCATCGAAGGTCGCGGTCGTGTTCATCATGGTAATCTTTCCGATCATCATCAACACGCAGGCGGGGCTCGAGTCGGTAGATCGCCGCCTGCTCCTCGTCGCGAAGTCGTTTTGCAGCAGCCGTTGGAAGACGTTCGTGACGGTGTCCCTGCCCTCGGCTGCGCCGTTCATCGTCGCCGGCATGCGCCAAGCCGTCGGAAAGGGGCTGATCGGCGTCGTTGTCGGAGAACTGTTCGGCGCGAAGGCCGGGCTCGGCAACATCATCACCTCCGCCAGCAGCGTGTTCGATATGCCGACGCTCTTCGTCGCGGTTGTCACGCTCGCCGTCGCCGGTGTAACGCTTACCGCGCTCCTGCGCACGTTCGAAGTCCGTTTATCCGCGTGGCGCGACGTCGCCTAAGAGAGGGGAAAGACATGTCCGAGGGGACCATCACCACGACGCCGATCGCCGTTCGTAAACTCGGCCATCTCGTGTATGAAGTCAGCAACGTCGAGCGCTCGACGGAATTCTGGACCGACATCATGGGCTTCACCGTCTCGGATACAAACGAGCTCGGCATGATTTTCCTACGTAGCGCCGGCGATCATCATTCGATCGCGCTCGTGCCCTCGAAGAAGGCGCTGCGGCCGCCGGACGAGGCAGGTTTACAGATGCACCATCTGGCGATGGAAGTGGACAGCATCGAGCAACTCTATGCGGCGCGCGACTTCTTGCGCAACCGCAACATCCCGATCGAGTACGAAGGCCGCCGCGGCCCGGGATGCAACATCGGCGTCGAGTTCTTCGATCCCGACGGCTATCTCTTCGAAATTTACTACGGTATGGATCAGATCGGCGCGGACGGCCGTACGCGCCCCGCCTCACACTACAAGCGCGCTCGTACGCTGGAAGCGGCCGTCGCGGACCCGGTTCCCGATACGTGGTAACGCAGCGCCCGCAGCGCTGCAAGCAGATTCGCGACGTGCTTGTCCGGATCGAGACTCGTGTACTGATAGGCGATCTTCCCGTCAGGCGCGATCAGGTATGATGTGCGGTCAGCGTAGAGATTGAGGATTGTCGCTTCGTAGGATTTCGCAATCGTCAAGCCCGGATCGGCGGCGACCAAAAACTTCGAGCGGCACTCTTGTGTCGAGAACTTTGTTTGCGTTTCGATCGTGTCCCCGGAGATACCGACGACCGTCGCACCGAGCGCGGTAAAGTCGGCCGCATGGTCGGCGAAGTCGTGCGCCTCTGCGGTGCAGCCGCTGCTAAACGACTTCGGGAAAAAGTAGAGGATGACCGGCCCGTTGGCCAGCGCCGCGGGCACCGCGAACGTCGAGACGCTTCCGCCGCGCGCAACTCGTGCGGTGAACGGCGGTGCGGCGGCGCCGGGGGCGAGATGGGCCGACACCGGTGTCGCAGTCCCGAGGCCGACGATGAGTGCGGCGATCGCGCCGAGCGCGGGAACGAGTTGAAGTCGCATCGTCGCCGCCTTCCGGCGATTGTGATAGGATACCCGCAATGGCCCAGTTGCGTGGCCCGCGACGGGGGATCGGAGGCGGAGAGCGCTTCTACGCACCAACCGATCCGCTCGTCGCGGCGTTCGTCGATGATCTTCTCGCGAAAAATCGCTCGCCGCGGACGCTTGAGGCATATGCTCGAGATCTCGAGCACTTCGGCGCGTTCGTAACGACCGGCTCGATCGAACGCGCCGAGCAAGGCGCAGCGGTATTCCCCAAACTCCGCGATGCGTCGGCGAGCGATATCCGCCGCTACGTCTTACATCTGATGCAAGTACGCCGCTACAAGGTCGTCGCGGTCCGGCGGAACTTGAGCGCATTACGAACGTTCTACACGTATCTGCGTCGCGAGCGCATTCGCAACGATCAGCCGGCGCTCGACGTCGAGCTGCCGAAGCCCGAGCAGCGCAAGCCGAAGGTGTTGCGATTGACCGAAGTTGCGTCGATCGTGGCGACGCGCGTTGAGCGTCCGCACGCGCCGCACCTTGCGACGCGCGATCGCGCCATCATCGAATTGCTCTACGGTAGCGGCCTGCGGCGGGCCGAGCTCGCCGGGCTCGACCTCGATGACGTCGATCTGGGCGAGAAGGTCGCAATGGTGACGGGCAAAGGCAACAAACGCCGCATGGTCCCGCTGACGCAAGCTGCGACGGACGCGATGCGGTCCTATCTTCCGCAGCGTGCCGCATCGACCGATCGCGCGTTTTTCCTGAGCAATCGCAATGCACGCCTGGGGCTTCGTCAGGTCTGGCAGATCGTCAAGGACTACGCGGCGAGAAGCGGCGTCGATCGCGCGACGACGCACTCGATGCGACACTCGTTTGCGACGCACTTCATCGAAGGCGGGGGCGACGTTTCGACGCTGCAAAAGCTCCTCGGCCACGCGAGCATACAGACAACGCAGGTCTACCTCGACCAATCGATCGCGCACCTCCGCAAAGCGTTCGACGACGCGCATCCGCGCGACACCGCGGCCTTTGACATCGCAGCGCGCGCGAACGAAAAGCCTGAACTGCGCTAGTGTGCTGTCTCGCAAGTTCGCGTACATAATCTCGCTCGTCTTTTTCGCCAGCTCATCGTTCGCTCTTCAGTCGCAACGCTAGGGCGTTGCTGCATCATCGCTCCTCGATCTAGCAAAAAATCCTTCGCGATCTTCCGCACGAAACTTACGAGACAGCACACGAGATTCACGCAACGTGAATCCGCTACGTCATCGAGGCCATATGCGAATCGGAATCTGCCGGAACGACGGATCTCCGAGCTGCCAAAGGAGAAACGCGTACTGATCGGCGAGCAACTCCTCACCTTGGCGACGCGACGCACCGAGAAAGCCGTGCCCGGCGTCGTAGTCAACGCGCAGCATAATCGGCCGTCCGCTGGTCGTTGCGGCAGAGAGGCCCGCGGCGAATTTGCCGAGCTCCCACGGTGGAACGCGCCGATCGTTGATGCCGGTGCAAAGCAAAACTGCCGGGTAGGCGACGCCGGGGCGAACGTGCTGTGTCGCGTCCATCGCGAGCAACGCTTTCGCGCCGGCCGCCGTCGTCACCGATCCAAACTCGGGGATGTTGGCGGGCCCGTTCGGAGAGAACTCCTGGCGCAACGGGTTGCTGCTGCCGACCACATCGAGCGCCGCCGCGAAGAGCTGCGGCGCGCGCGTGACGGCACCGCCGATCAGGATGCCGCCGGCACTGGTCCCCTCACCCGCAAGATGCGCGGGCGCCGTGTACTTATGCGCGACGAGCCAGCGGCCGCACGCGATGAAATCCGTGATCGTGTTGACCTTGGTCGCGATCTTTCCACCGTTGTGCCAATCTTCGCCGTACCAGCCGCCGCCGCGCACGTGACAGACGCCGAAGACACCGTTGTGCTCGAGCCAAGCGATACGCGTCGTGCTGAAACCCGGGTCGATCGTGATGCCGTATGCGCCGTAACCGGTCAAGTACGTCGGGTGCGATCCGTCGCGTTTGAACGCCTTGCGGCGGACGAGCGAGAGCGGCACCAGCGTCCCGTCATCGGCGCGCGCTTCGACTTCTTCGGACGTGTATGTGGAAACGTCGACGTGCGACGGTGGTTTGAGGTCGGTCTTCACGACGTGCAGGGCGGCGTCGCTCCGGTAGTAGAGTTGCGTCTTCAACCACGACGTCACGTCGAACGTCGTGCCCGCCACCCGAGGATCGGTGGCCAGCGTGCTGATCGCGCCGTCCTGATAGGGCAGCGCGACGTTGACGGCGGCACCCGTGATCGTACCATCTGCAGCCGCTGGAAGTCGCCGAATGCGGCCGAACCCCCCGAGCCGCGAGAGCACGTAGACGCCATCCGACGCGACCGCGACATTCTCGACGATCTCCCGTGAGGGTGCAACGACCGTTTTTGCCGTCGCTATGTCCGGCGCATCGAGTGAGAGCGCGACCATTTTGAAGCGCGTCGCGCCGGCGTGCGTGCGCAGATAGAGCGTCGAACCGCGTAAATCTTCGCCCTCGACGCCGTCGGCCACATCGACGATCTTCTTCCACGGGGTGTGCACACCGTCGATCGACGTTGCCGGCACCGCGTAGATCGTCTGCTCGTTCTGTACGCCGTGCTGCACGACGCCGAGCGCCCACGGCGAAGCGGGCGTCGTGACGACGTTGACGATATCGGACGGCGCGAACGCGAGATTCGGTGAAACGCCGAATCCGATCACCGGGACATCGGCCGACTGATCCGTTCCGAGCACATGCTGAACGGTGATGATCTTTTGCTCGGCATCCATCGGGGATTCGCCCGGCGTGAGCGTCGGTAACCGCAAATAGAAAAACGACTTGCCGTCGAGGGTCCAACCCGTCACCCCGAAACCGGCACTCGCGAGCGTATCCGGCAATATGCGGCGCGTCGCGACCTCGATGACGTGCGTCGAGGCGTTGAGCGTCTCCGAGCCGCCTTCCGAAACGCCGTACACGACCAACGCGCCGTCCCACGACGGGACGAAGTAGTTGAGCGTGAAATGTTTTTTCGGATCGCTCGAAACGTTCGTCGGATCGACGAGCAGTTTTTCGCTTCCGTCGATCGTTCGCGTATACAGTTTGCTCACGCTGTCACCGGGCTTGCGCTTCTCGTAGAAGTAGCGATCGCCGAGGCGCTGCACGCCGCCCACGGACGTGCCGGCGTTGTCCAACCGCGCGATGCGGCGCAGCAACGTTGCGCGGGCCGGATTCAGACGTGCCAACACGGCGCGCGTGTAGCCGTTCTGCTCGCGGAAATATGACGCGACGCTAGGTTGCGTGAGGTTCTCGAAGTAGCGGTAACGGTCTGTCACCGGCGTGCCGAACAGCGATTCCGTCACCGGCTTCACCATCGGGGCCGGCGGCCGCGGAGGGGGCGGCGCCGCCGCAGTTCCTGCAAATGCGATCGCGGCGAGCAAAGAAACAAACAGGCGGGTGACGCGCATCGAACCGATGTACGTCAACCGCCCGTTCGCATCATCCTATGCTAATGTCCCTCGCGACGATCGTTCGTGGCACCTCGATCGTGCGATTGTGGCGCAGCTGCCGGAGCGGAACGTTGCTGCGGCTGCGGCATCGAGCGCTGTACGCTCGCACGCGGCTGCTGGTTATATGCCGGCGCTGCCGGGCGATTATACGTGGGAGCCGCTTGACGATCGTATGCGGGCGCGGCGGGGCGATTGTCCGTCGGCGCTGCCGGGCGATTGTACGTCGACGCGTCGGGCCGGCTATATGACGGCTGCGTGTACGCGGGCCGGCTATACGCCGGAGCTGACGGGCGATTGTAGGTCGACGGATCGGGCCGGCTGTATGACGGCTGTGTATTCGCCGGTCGGCTGTACGTCGGCGTCGTTTCGCGATTGGACGTCGGAGCCGTTACGTGATTGTTCGCCGGCGCCGTGCGATCGTAAGCCGACGGATCGGGCCGACTATAGGACGGCGCGGCTTGTTGCCGATTGTAGGCGGGCGTGTCTTGCCGAACGACGCCCGGTGCGTTGTCTCCGTGCGCGGCATTGAAGCGCGACCACGGATCGCGAGCGGTCGTCGCTTCCGGCGCGTGCAGCGTCGTTTCGGGAGCTCGCGTCGTTTCGGGTGCGCGCTCGTACGCGGGCGAGGCCGCACGCGTTACGCGCGTGACGGTAGCCTGCTGTTCGGCAAACGGCGTGCGTTGTGCGACCACCGGCGCGCCTGCGAACGAACGTTGTGTGAATGCGGCGGTACGGACGGGCGCGAGGTTAGCCGAGCGCGTCGTTTCCGGTGCGAAGCGTAGATTGTTCGCGGTCGGCACGACGGGAAGCGCGCCGCGAAGTGCAAATGGCCGCGCTTCGGCCAGATGCTGCGTCGTCACGACGCTTGCGCCGCCGAAACGTCCGGCTCGAAAGTTCTCGACGCTCACGCTCGAGACGCCGTTGTACTGTGCGTTGCGATAAACGTGCGTGATGTTGTAGTTCGTCGTATTGTTGATGATCGTCGTATTGTTGATCGTCACGTCACGGTGCGGACCCCACCAAGGATGAAGCACTTCATTCGGCGCGAGCGGCACCCAGCCGACGTGACCGAAGCCGAGGCCGACGCTGACGGCGCCGATCGAGAGCCCGATGAAGCCGACGAGCGCGGGGCTCCATGCGGGGCGATACACGTTGCGTGCGGGCGGATACCAAGCCCAATGGTTGTAGGCGGAACTGTAATACCAGCGGCCATAGTGATATGGTGCCCAACCCCACGGTTCCGCGCCGACCCACGTCCAGCCGAAGCCGTCTTCCCACACCCAATTGCCATTGCGATACGGAGCCCAGCCGACGGCGACCGTGGTCGGAATCCAGACGTTTCCATACGTCCCGTCGTCGACCCAACGACCGTTGCCGCTCAGGTCGCCGACGCCGCCGATGTCGTTGCTGACGTATGGAGAATTCGCGACGGAGTCGAAGATACGATCGCGATCGCGGTTGAACGAATCGAAACCGTCGTATGCGATCGCGTCACGATTGGAGAACTGCGGATCTGCCGCTGATCCCTGCGCAACGAGCGTCGTACCGCTTTCGAGGCCTCGCGCGCCACGTGGCGTCTCGATGTCGGCGTGCCCCGATCGCACGGTCACGAACGTCGTGCCGTCCTCGTCGACGGTAACGCGATAGCTGCCCGCGGAGCGCGGCACGACGGAGATGGACGGCGTATCGATCGCGGTCTGTACGTCGGTGCCGCGCAAGCGAATATCGATCGTACCGGCGGCGAGTTGCAGTTGGCGGTTATCGCTGTCGAGGTGCGAGAACCGCATCTGCACGTTCTCGCCGATGCGTACGGCTGCATTGCCGTCGAACTGGACCTCCGCACGTGATTGCGAACCGGTCGTGACGTAGTCCGCGCCGAGAACCGGCGCGTTGATGACGGCGTCGACCGTCGAGTTTGAATCGCCGCGTTGAATCGCGACGCTACCGTCGACGACGCTCAAGCGGGCGACGCCGCCGGCAACCGCGTTTGAACCGTCGTCGTCGGCTCGTGCGGCAAGCGGAAACGTCAACGGTGCGAGGAGTGAAACGACGATCGCGGCGAGGAGGGGAGACAGCGTTCGCCGCTGCCAGGATCGTTGATGCATGAGGGCCTCACGAAAACGGATGATACCCGTTGAACGCACCGACCGGCAACGCAGGTTCCGGAAGCAACCCCGTGCTACTCGACTTTAATATATTCTCAACTTCCTCCGCTCATCTGCTCTCCGTCACGAACCGATAGCCTACCTACGACCCGAAACGTCACCGCGATCTTTGTTGAGGTGTTGCATGTACGTTCGTTTTGCGTTCGCCGCCCTTGTCGTGTTGTTCGCCGCTTCGCTCGCGCCGGCTCTGGCCGCCGACGCGACCCTCGCTCCAGCTGATGCATCCTTCGGCCGTTTCAATTTGAGTGTCCTTTCGATCGCCAATTCGATCCGCGACAGCGGCGCGCGAATCGACGATGGTACCGAGCCGCGAGACCTCATCAGCGGCCCGCTGGCATTTGCAACCGACGCGATGCACGCGTGGGAAGGGCGCTTTCCGAGCGACCCGTGGATCGCGAAAGACCTGCTTGCCCTGGAGACGGTGTATCTCAAGATTCCGACCGAGGATGCGCATCGTCTTGCACGGCAAACCGAAGGTTGGCTTCTCGCGGATTTCCCGGCAAGCCCGTACGTCTCGAAAGCGCGCGCGCTACTGGCCGATGCTGTGGCGATCGAAACCGCGGCTGCAGCCGCTCCGATGAACGCGTGGGAACGCTTCGCGGCGCTGCGCGTGCCTTTGGCTGCCCGATGAAAGGCAGCGTATCCGGGTAAGGCGTCCTTATGAAGGCGTTTCTTCTGCTTGCAGCGTGGCTCGGATTCTCTCCGGCGGCAGGGCTCGGCTCTCCGCACCAGGCGATCTCGATCGTACTCAACTCGGCCAGCGCTTCGACGCAGCGCCTCCCCCATTACCGGGCCGCGGCGCCGATCTCCGTACATGTCGCAGGCGACGCGACACGGTTTGATGCGGTCACGGTTACGGCGACCGGACCGGGCGGCTTGGCGATTCGCGCACCGCTCGCGCGAACGCAGAGCGGATTTGAAGGCGCGCTTCAACTTGCGACGCCCGGCGCGTGGACGATCGGTTTGACGACGCAAATCGGTTCGGTGACGAGTGCAATTGCAAATGTACCGCTCGATGTCGTGCCGGGCGACGGGTCGTCGCTGGCAGGTTACGCGACGATGGTGCTCGCCGCGCTCATGACGATCGCCGGGGCCCTGTTGCTGGTTCGCCGGGATTTATTATCGACGGCGCTGGCAACTGTCGGGCCTACGAAACGTAGCTGACGTTCACGCTGAAGCCGCCGGCTTCAGCCTGATGCAAGACGCCGAGTACCGAATCGATTTCGGCGTCAACGGTCATAATTTCGCCGGCGCTGATGCCGACCGGGCCGGCATGTTTCCACAATAAGCGGCGCGCAGTTTGAAACGCAGCGCGTAGCCGTTGCGGCGTTGCTTCGAGTACCGGCCAATCGTCGTACGATGCGGCGGGAACGATACGCCAACCGTCACCGGAGCATTCTACTTCATCGGCGTACGCGTGCGGAACGTTGGCGAGAACGTCGAGGTTGGCACGATCTTGCAGCGTCGTCGCCACATCGGCTTCGGCGAGCCGGATGACGTACCGGTAGAACGAGGGCTCCGCGACCGCATACATTCCGGCTGGTGAACCGACGTTGACGCTTACCATTTCAGCGCGCTTCGCTTGTCGCGGCCGTTCACCCCTCTCGCACGATGCCCGCGATTGCCGGCTCGAGTTCGAGGACGCGTGAGCTCACACCATGACGCGCAAAAACGTCGCGCACGGCTTCGCCTGCATTACTTCCCGACTCGACGAGTGTCAATACGGACGGGCCGGCGCCCGAAAGTGCGATACCGATCATGCCGGGAACGTTCAAGCCAAGCATGTCGTTGAGTCCGGGCACGAACGAGGCACGAAACGGTTGATGTAAGCGGTCGCGCATTGCCGTGCGCAGTAGCGCAGCATTGCCCGACGCGAACGCGGCGCCGAGCAGTGCCGCGTGACCGACATTATACACCGCGTCGCGTCGCGCGTATGCGTCGGGCAAGATCGCGCGCGCTTGCCGCGTCGGCATCGAGAAATCGGGCACGACGATCTGTGCGTGCAGGTTCGGCGGTGGTGCGAACCGCGCGTATACGACGTCTTCGTCTTCTGCAACGGCGATGACGACGCCGCCGACGATCGCCGGGACGCCGTTGTCGGGGTGACCTTCGAGGACGGTGACGGTTCGGATCAGTTCGTCGACGTGCGGAGACGGATCGCGCAATTCGGCCGCGATGGCGAGACCGAGCGCGGCGCCCGCAGCACTGCCGCCGAGTCCACGACCCAACGGAATCGGGTTGTCGATGACGATCGCGAGCGGCGGCGGCGCGGCGCCGACAGCCGCGAAGAGCGTGCGCATCGCGCGCAACATTTCGTCGCGTAAACCGTTGTGCGTCGGCGCTTCGCTACCGCCGAACGTCCACTGTGATACATCTCCTGCGTCGAGAACCGTCACGTCGGCACGGATGCGGAGTTCGAGCGCAATACCGACGCTGTCGAACCCGGGGCCGAGATTTGCACTCGTCGCCGGAACGCTGACCGCGAATCGCTTCACGCAGGCGCGGTCAGACGTTCGATCACATCGGCGGGATCGGTGCCGCGGAGGATGTGGTTTGCAAACGGCGCGCTACTCTCGTGATACCGCGCCGCATACGCACCGTCTTTGAGCACGTGTCCCGTCAGCACGAGCACGATATCGTCGCCCGCGCCGATCGTGCCGGCCGCGACGAGCTCGCGTAGACCCGCGAGCGTCGCCGCCGATGCCGGTTCGCAACCGACGCCGTCGCGTCCGACGATCGCGCGTGCGTCGGCAATCGCGCCGTCGTCGACGTTGGTTACGACACCGCGATGGGCGGCGATTTCGGCACGCGCTTTCTTCCACGATGCCGGCGCACCGATCTTGATCGCGGTCGCGGACGTTTGCGCGTGAACCGGCACCAGTTCGGACTGCGTGTTGTACGCGCGCGCAAAGGGGGCGGCACCGGATGCCTGAACCGTAACCAGACGCGGGAGCCGGTCGATCCACCCGAGGGCCAGCGCTTCGCGAAAGCCTTTGCCGAGCGCGGTCGTGTTTCCGAGGTTTCCGCCCGGCACGATCACCCAGTCGGGGACGCGCCAGCCGCGCTGTTCGAGCAATACGAACGCAACGGTCTTCTGGCCTTCGATGCGATACGGGTTGACGGAGTTCACGATCGCGACGCGACGCGGATCTTGCGCGCGAACCGTTGCGAGCGCAGCGTCGAAATCGCCTTCGATCGCGACGACCGTCGCGCCGTAATCGAGTGTCTGCGCGACCTTCGATTCACTGATACCGGTCGATGGCACGAGCACGACCGCGTGCATTCCCGCGCGCGCCGCATAGGCGGCGAGCGACGCCGACGTATTGCCGGTGCTCGCGCAGATCGCGACGCGCGCACCGGTTGCGATGGCGCGCGAAACGGCGACGGTCATGCCCGCGTCTTTGAACGATGACGTCGGGTTCATCCCGAGATGCAGATACGCGAGACGGACGACACCGGCGTAGTCCGCGCCGCGCGGACCCGCGAAGAGCGGGACGTCGCCTTCGCCGAGCGTGACGATGTCGGCGAATGGAATCTCAGGCAAGAGTTCGCGGTAGCGCCACACGCCGCTGCGGTCGCGCATGTCCGTCGATCCCCGTCGTGCCGCGATCCGATCGCGGTCGAGCGCGCCGGCCGGCGCGGCGAACGTCCCGAACGCGAGCAGCCCGCCGCAATCGGCGCAAAACATCGCACCCGCTCCGGCCGGATGCGCGCACTCGCTGCAGAGCAGCTTCACGCGCTCGTAACCGCACCTTCCGCGGCCGAGCCGACGAGTCGGGCGTATTTCGCGAGCACACTGCTCGCCGTATAGCGCGGTGCCGGTTGTTTCCACGCGCGCAGTCGCTCGGCGATCGCCCTGTCGTCGAGGTTCACGTCAATGCGGCGCCGCTCAATGTCGATCGTAATCGTGTCGCCGTCATGGACTGCGGCTATCGCGCCGCCGCTGAACGCCTCCGGGGCGATGTGGCCGATCATTAAGCCGCGCGTCGCGCCGCTAAAGCGTCCGTCGGTGACGAGTGCGACGGTTTCGCCTAACCCTTGTCCGACGATCGCGGCCGTCACGCCGAGCATCTCACGCATCCCGGGGCCGCCCTTCGGGCCTTCGTATCGAATGACGACGACGTCGCCGTCGACGATCTCGCGCGTGTCGACCGCGCGCATCGCCTCTTCTTCGCGCTCGAACACGCGCGCGCGACCGCGATGATACATGCGTTCGTGACCAGCGACTTTGACGACCGCTCCGTCCGGCGCGAGGTTGCCGCGCAAGACGACGATGCCGCCGGTTTTCTTGAACGGCCGCTCGGCGGTCGCAATGACCACTTGTCCGGGCGTCTCTTGAATGTCGGCCGTCTCTTGCGCCAACGTCCGGCCACTCGGCGTCAACGTCGAGCCGCCGATCAAACCGCCTTCGATCATGCGCTTTGCGATGAGCCCGACCCCGCCCGCTGCATCGACGTCCAGCGCGACGTATTTCCCGCCCGGGCGCAGGTCGGCGATGATCGGCGTCCGTTCGCTCACGGCGTCGAAATCATCGATCGTCAGTGGCACGCCGGCTTCGCGCGCCATAGCGAGCAGATGAAGCACGGCGTTCGTCGAACCGCCGGTTCCCGCCGCTGCGGCGATCGCGTTGTCGAACGCCTCGCGCGTGCAAATATCGCGCGGCCGCAGATTGCGCTGCAACAATTCCATGACCAGTTGACCCGCGCGATAGCCTTCTTTTTCGCGGCGCGGGTCCGTCGCGCCGGGGCTCGCGCTGCCGACGGGCGAGAGACCGATGAACTCGAGCACAGTCGCCATCGTGTTCGCGGTGAACTGGCCGCCGCACGCGCCCGCACCGGGGCACGCGAGGTTCTCGATCTGCAGGAGCTCGTGATCGTCGATCTTGCCGGCCGCGTGCGCGCCGACCGCTTCGAAGACGTCACCGATCGTGAGATCGCGTCCCGCGTATTTGCCCGGCGCGATCGATCCGCCGTACAAGACGAGTCCGGGGATGTTCAAACGTAGCAAGGCCATGCCGCCGGCCGGGATCGTCTTGTCGCAGGCCACGAGCGCAACGACCGCGTCGAAGCCGTAACCGCGCGCGACGAGTTCGATCGAATCGGCGATCACTTCGCGGCTGACGAGCGACGCTTTCATCCCTTCCGTGCCCATCGAAATGCCGTCGCTGATCGCGATCGTATTGAATTCCAGCGGCGTTCCGCCGGCCGCCCGAATGCCGGCGCGAACGTGATCGGCGAGACCCCGCAAATTGAAATTGCACGGCATCGCATCGGTCCACGTGTTTGCGATCAACACGAGCGGTTTCTTGAGGTCTTCGTCGGTGAGGCCGACGGCTTTGAAATACGAACGGGCTGCGGCACGATCGCGTCCGTCGACGACGATCGAACTGCGGGCGCGCATCGCTGTTGATGTGCTTACGCGCTTTGTTTCATCTGGGCTTCGCCCAGCTGCTGATGCGCTTACGCGCTCCGTTTCATCTGGGCTTCGCCCAGTACTAGAGTCGGGCATGGGGTGCTCCTTTCTGCACGCCGAAGTCCATTGCATCGTGATCGATCTCGCTCCGCACGCAACGCGTCATCGCGCGAGATGCGCGAGAGTTCGGTCAACTACGGCAGCGCCGGCATCGACAACGTCATGCGACCGCCAATGACGCCCCCGGGCTCGTTAACCTTTGTACTCCCGCCAGAGCGCGATTTTCCCGTCGCGGACGTGAACGATTGCGCAGCCGGGGTTCCCGTTCCAGCCGCCGTCCTTCGTCTTGATTTCCCATGTGTACGCCACCGCGAAGCGTTCGCCGGCGCCGAAGAGATCGTGTACGATCATGCGCCATTCCGGACCGGCGTGAAAGAACGGCGCCCAATGCGCGGCGATCGCCTCGGGTCCGACGACGGGCTCGCGTTTCGCTTCGTGAAACGCGCCGTCGGCCGTGAAGTACGCGGCGGAGGCAACTTCGTCGCCCGCCCGCCAGAGATCGAACAGACGATGGAAGTCGTCGATTGTCACAGATCGCCGACGCGAACGCCGTCCGTGAGCGCGTCGTGCAAGGTTGCGTACACGGGGAACACTTTGAGCAAGCCGGTGATGCGCAACAACCGGAGGATCTGACCCTCCTTTGCGACGAGGCGGACTTCCCCGTCATACTCCTTCGCGCGCCGCTGCGCGCCGATCAGCGCGCCCAAACCCGTCGAGTCGAGAAAATCGACCGCCGTCAGGTTGACGATCAAGCGATGATCGCCCCGCTCGGACGCTTCGGTGAGCGATGCGCGGACCGTCGGCGACGTCGCGATGTCCAAGCTCCCGGTGAACTCGAACACCTGCATCCCGTCGACGACGTGCATGTGCAGCGATAGGTCTTCGTGATGACTACTGATGATAATCCACCCTCTCGGGGCGCGACGGAAACGGTGTGGCTGGGGCGGCTGGACTCGAACCAACGCATGCCAGAGTCAAAGTCTGGTGCCTTACCAACTTGGCTACGCCCCATCAGCGCGCTGCCGTCGCGGCAGCCCGACATCGTTAGACGACGCGCAAAGCGCACCTGCGCCTCATCGGCGCAGGCGAAAGAGCCGATCCGTCACGGTGGAAATCAGCGGGATCGCGAAGAGTTGGCCGCGCGAGGCTCGGCTCGCGTAGCCAAGCGTGACCGCGACGAGCACGATAAAAACGATGGTGTCGGCGATGATTCCGGCCGCGTACACGGCCACGGTCGTGCCGGTCGAGATCGACGGCGATCCGATGACGACGAACAGCGGGACGGCCATGAGGACGATATAGCCGATCAGCAGCACGAGGCCGTATACGGCGGATTGACGCGTGTGGATGCGCGACCAGGTCGAGGCGGCCGGAGATTCGCGCGCAAGCGCGACGAGTGAAAGCGGCCAGATGAGGTAGGCCGTCGCCGCCCGAGCGTATTCGCTCTGTTCCGACTCTTCCGTGACGCGTTCGCCTACGTTCGCCTAGATGAAGCGCTTCGCGCCGAGATAGCGCGCCGACCAGTAGCGGTCGTGAAGGCGCGAAACCGTGACGCCGTGGCTCGACGAGGCGTGCACGAAGTGATCGTTGCCAAGGTAGATGCCGACGTGCGACGGGCCCGGCTCGTACGTCGTGAAAAAGACGAGGTCGCCCGCGGCCATCGTCCCGTCGATTCGCCGCCCGGCAGAGTATTGCGCGTCCGCCGTGCGCGGCAAGTGAACGCCCAGCATCGCGAAGACGTGCTGAACATACCCCGAGCAGTCAAAGCCGCTCGTGCTCGTGCCCCCGAAGACGTATGGAACGCCAAGAAAGCGCATCGCGTGGCGGGTGAGATTTACGGCGAGCGTCGTGCTGCGTTCGATGATGCCGCTCGCAAGGCGGCGCATCGGCGACGCGCCGCGCTCGAGCCGACGTACGGCGGGATTCGTCAGCTCCGGCTGCGCGACGCCCCACATCGCGAGGTCGGCACCGTCGGTCGGGGCGGCGGCTTCGACGGCCCGGAGAAGCCGCCCATCAACGTGACCCGGATCGGTGGCCGCAGCGGACACGGTGACCGGCGCCGATGCCGGGATTTCCGTTTGCGCGGCGCTCGCAACGGCAAACCCGGCGCTGCTCAAAGCCAATGCAGCGGCTCCAGCAAGGAGGAAACGAAACAAAAGCTGCTCCTTCTTCCAACACTTACGGGGTTAGTTGACGGGTTAGGACGGAAGAATCGCCCCCGAGCCGACCGGCTCGTTCACCCCTACCGGGAGTCCCCCGCTCCGGATTGCTAACATCCGGACTCAGTGATTCGCTAGCAGAAATTTTACGTGAGTTTAATCCTCACGCCCCGTTGGGTAGCCGCTCTCGAATCGGTTTTCCTCCCGGCATTGGGCCAGCATCGGACACTTTTTTAACGATGTCGGCGACCGTTTCCGCCACGGCTGCCGTGGTCGGCGCATCGGGGGCCTCGACCATCACGCGAACCAGCAACTCGGTGCCGGACGCCCGAACGAGAATGCGGCCACCATCACCCAGCCGGCGCTCGGCATCGGCAACCGCCGCCGTCACGGCCGGGGCCTGCGCGATAGCGCGGTCGGTCACCGGGACGTTAATCAAGATCTGCGGGTAGATCGTCAGACCGGCGGCAAGGTCGTGCAGGCTGCGGCCGCTACGCGCGGCGGTCGAGAGCAAGACGACGGCGGTCATCGGGCCGTCGCCGGTCGTATTGCGGTCGAGGTCGATGATGTGGCCCGATTGCTCGCCGCCGAGGCGATAGCCGCCCGCGCGGAGAGCATCGAGAACGTAGCGGTCGCCGACCGGCGCGCGCAGCATCGAGATACCGTCGCGCGCGAACGCGCGCTCGAGCCCGACGTTGCTCATCACCGTCGAAACGACGGTATCGTGGGCGAGCGTGCCCGCTGCTTTGCGGTCGCGCGCGAGGATGAAAAGCGTGTGATCGCCGTCGAGCACCGCACCGGTTTCGTCGATGAATTTCACACGATCCGCATCACCGTCGAACGCGACGCCGACGACACGTGCCGCGCCGCGTTCGCGTTCGGCGCGCGCACGCGCTTGCACCATCGTGAGGTCGGTCGCGCCGCACGCAACGTTGATGCGGCCGCCGTCGCCGGCGTCGTTCAGCGCGATAACCGTCGCACCGAGATGCGCGAAAACCGCCGGTGCAATGCGGTGCGCGGCGCCGTGGGCGGCATCGACAACGATGGTCCAGCCGCGGAGATCCGAGCCTGCGTCGAGTAGCATCGTCGCGTACCGGTCGAGCAGACCGTGCGCGCTCCGTGCTATGCCGACCGCTTCGTGGGTCGGTCGCGGCAGCGCCGGATCGTCGAGGTGCTGCGCGATGGTATCTTCGAGCGTGTCCGAGAGTTTGAAGCCGTCGGCGCCGAAGATTTTGATGCCGTTGTCCTCGATCGGGTTGTGCGATGCGGAGATCATCACGCCGGCTGCGGCGTCGATACGTGTCGTAATCGCGGCGACGCCGGGCGTCGGAATCACGCCCAGTTGAACGACATCGCGCCCGGTCGACGTGATGCCGGCCACGATCGCTCCCTCGAGCATCGTTCCGGAAAGGCGGGTGTCGCGGCCGACGACGATGGGTTTGACCGCCTCGATTTCCGCGCCGATGACGGCGGCCGCCGCCCGTCCGATCTTGAATGCGAGTTCCGGCGTGAGGTCGGCGTTCGCGACACCGCGCACGCCGTCGGTGCCGAAGAGCCGGCTCACGGATGCACCCCGGCGGAGTTCGTACTGGGCGCGAAACGCGCGCGGACGCGTACGAGATTCGGCGAGACTTGGACGTCCGCGATATCGTTGCCGCGCGTATCGGTCGCAACGGGACGCACCATCGCGTCAAAATCTCCCGGTTTGGTACCGAGCGGAATCTCGATTCTCACGACATCCACTTTGGCGAGGTCGCCGGCAACTCCGCGCACCGTCGTCACCGACGGATTGACCGTCGACGACTCGACGACGAGCGAACCGTTGCCGCCGTTGTACGAGATGCTCACCGGCACGATGCGCGTTTCGACTCGATCGACGTTGAGCGTGACCGAGGCGGGCGAGAGCGACTTGATGACGAGGTCCGGCGCGACGATCCTCACGGGCAGATTGATGATACCGGGATTGAAACGATCGTTGACGTCGAGCACCGCGGATATCTGATCGGGTTTGATCGGCGGCCCGTTACGAGGGACTTCGACGGTCACGATCGCGGTGCGGTCGCTGTAGCCGGTTGCGACGAGCCCCGCATGCAATCCGGTCACGACGATCGGAATGCTCAACTGCTGATCGAAGTGGGCCGTGATCGACGGTGCGGCGGAAAAGTGAAAATACGCCCATGCGGTGATCGCAAGAGCGAACGCGAGCGCTTTAAGTCCGAAGTTTCTCCGAATTGCTAGGAGCACGTGTTATCCGGGTCAACACGTTGGCGAGCCACGTCGGCGGTTCCGCTGCTCGCGCGCGGCGCGGCGGACGGATGCACGCGGCGAGCACCTTGCGCAAACGGTCTTCGTCATCGATGCGCACGGAGAGCCGGCCGGCGCGCGCGACCGCGATCGTTCGTGTCTCTTCCGACACGACGACGACGACCGCGTCGGTCTGTTCGGTCAAACCGATCGCGGCCCGATGGCGCGTGCCGAGATGACGTTCCGCCGCAACGTGGTTTTCGGAGAGCGGGAGAAAACATGCGGCGCCCTCGACGATCGCGTCGCGGACGATCACGGCGCCGTCGTGCAGCGGCGAGGCTTTGTTGAAGATCGCGATGAGCAAATCGACGGAGAGTTTTGCATCGAGGGCCGTGCCGCTCTCGACGTATTCGCGCAAGCCCGTCTGTCCTTCGATCACGACGAGCGCACCGAGACCCTCGTGCGCTAACCGGAATGCCGCCGCCGAAACGACGCCGACGAGTTCGGCGGCGATCGCCTCTTCGTCGGCGGGCGCACGGCGGAAAAAGCGGCCGCGACCGATCTGCTCGAGCGCGCGGCGCAGCTCCGGTTGAAAGACGATCGGTAACGTGACGGCGGTGCCGAGCAAGAGATATTGCATCACCGTCGCGAGGACGAGCAGGTGCAACAGGTTGGAGACGCCGAGAACGATGACCAGCGTGAGCAAGCCCAGCACGATCTGCACGGCACGCGTCCCGCGAATGAGGAGCAACAGATAGTAGATCAAGACCGACGTTGCAACGATGTCGATCGCATCGGAGACGCCGAACGAAAAGGACGCGGTGCCGATCGCGAACGTCATTCGAGGCCGACCAAGTGCCGCTCGAGGATGCTCGACGCATCGATTCCCGGATCGCCGAGACCGACGGCGGCAAGCCGCGCGATCTCATCGTCATCGAGCATGTCGTCGCCGTGCGGGACAAAGTGCGATTCGATCGTGATCAGATCGTCGATGAGCTCTGTGCTCGAGATCGCGTCGTCAAAGCGAATTGAAACAACATCGTCCCGTTCGAAGCAGGCGACGATACCGGCAGGGGCGCCGGGTCCCGAGAGCGCGTCGACAACGTTGGCGCGGATCGCGGGATCGGCGGTCACAATGGTGCGAACCACGAGCACGACCATCCGACGTTTCGCATGAACGCGGCGGAAGTCCGCCGCGCGCGTGTCATTGCGGTCGGTCGAAACGCCGCCTGGGTCGTGCCGCTCGACGGCGCCCAACCGCTCCTCGCCTCATTTCGAAAGACGCAAGCGCGGACGGTGCTGGCTCCGGGCGACGTCGTTCGTGTCCGGTCGCTCGACGCGGCTCGCGTCGTGGTCGAAGGCGTTGAGCCGCGCACCTTCGCGCTCGTTCGCAAAACGCAAGGCGGCCGCACGAAGACGATGGCCGCGAACGTCGACACGATTGCGGTCGTCGTCGCCCTCGTCGATCCGCCGCCCAGTCTGCAGTTGATCGATCAGCTGATTGCGTTCGCGGTGCAGCACGGCGTCGAAGCCGCACTCTTTCTTACGAAAGCCGACCTCGCCGGAGCCGCGCCGGCCGAGGCGCTTGCGCACATCTACCGGCCGCTCGGAGTGCGAACGCTGATCGTGCAGCCGCGATCCGGTCTAGGGATGGACGCTTTGCGCGCGTTTCTTGCGGAGCGCCGTGCGCTGCTGGTCGGGAATTCGGGCGTCGGGAAGAGCAGTATCTTTCGCGCCTTGGGCGGCGTCGCCGCCGTCGGCGACCTCTCGCGCTTCGGGCGCGGGCGTCAGACGACCACCTCGGCCCGACTCTTCCAGACCGGCGAGGGTTTTCTGATCGACAGCCCGGGAATCGGAGAGTTCGCGCTCGACCCGCTTCCGGCGGCCGGGCTCGCCCGGCTCTTCGTCGAGATGCGCGAGCCCGCGACGCGGTGCCGTTTTTCGGACTGTCGTCACCTCGTCGAGCCGGGATGTGCCGTCCGCGAGGCGGTCGAACGCGGAACGATCTCACCAAGCCGCTACGCAAGCTACCACGGCCTCGCCACCGCCGCGTGACACGAGGTCCCGTGTTTGGTATGATTGTCGCCGTGCCTGGACGATTGCGTCCGGTGAGCCTTCCGGAGTCGAATCGTGCCCAATATCAAAGCGGCCATCAAGTGGCAGCGCCAAACCGATCGTCGAACGGTGCGCAACCTCGACGTGAAGACGCGTCTCAAAACCCTGTTCAAGAAGGCGAAAACGAACGCGGATCAAGCGCCCTCCGTTGAGTCGCAGTTTGACAAGGCCGCGCAAAAGGGCATCATTCATCCGAACAAGGCCGCCCGCAAAAAGTCGCGCCTCGCGCGCGCGATCCGCACCGCGGCGATCGCGGCCGCGGCGGCGCCCGTCGCGCCGACCGCTGCCGCGAAGAAGCGCGCCGCCAAGAAAAAGTAGCCCCGCTTCTCCTCGCCGCTGACCGTCACGCGTCGAACGTGATGACCAGGCGCGTTTCCTTTTCGCGTTGCGCGAGCGGCAGGATGCGCGTTCGCAAGATATCGCGCAGGTCGTCGAGCCGCTTCGTTTTGATGGCGATTCGATAGCGCCAGCTACCGTTGACGCGGACGATCGGATACGGCGCCGGTCCCAGCACCTCCCAGCGCTCGTCGCCGCGCAGCGCATCGGCGTAGCGTGTGATCGTCGCTTCGACAAGCGTTTTGTTTGCTCCGACGACGCCCGCGGAAACGAGCCGCACGAACGGGGGCCACTGCAGTGCGCGCCGGTCCGCGAGTTCTTCGCGCGCAAAGCCGTCGTAGTCGTGCGCGGCGGCGTAGGTGATCGCGGGATGCGTCGCGTTGTACGTTTGAATGAAGGCCTCACCGGCCCGCGCACGGCCGCTGCGTCCGCAGACTTGCATGACGACGTCGAACGTACGCTCCGCGGCGCGATAGTCGGCGACGTGCAGATCGAGATCCGCGGCGATCGCGCCGACGAGGGTGACCTCCGGAAAATCAAGGCCCTTTGCGACCATCTGCGTGCCGACCAATATATCGCCGTCGCGCGCGAATCGTTCGAGTACGCGCGCGTGATCGCCGACGTGCGTCGTCGTATCTGCATCCATTCGAACGATGCGCGCGTGCGGGAACAGCCGTTCCACGTCCGCTGCAACGCGTTGCGTACCGATCCCGTACGGAACGATCGGGCCCGACCCGCATGACGGACACAGCTCGGGAATGCCCTGTTGCGCATCACAGTAATGGCAGCGCAGTAACGCGTCGTCGCGGTGCACGACGAGCGAGGTTGCGCAGCGCGCGCACTCCGGGACGTAGCCACAGGCGCGACAGAGCAGAAAACGCGAGCTGCCGCGCCGGTTTACGAACAGGACGCTCTTCTCACCCCGCTCGAGCCGCACACTCAGCGCTTCGATCAACGGTGTGGCGAACACGCGTGGAGCGCCCGCTTCGAATGCGGCCGCCATATCGACGACGTGCGTGCGCGGAAAGGGCTGCGCGGTCGCACGCTCGCGCAAACGAATCAGCGGGAAGCGTCCGGCTTTGGCGCGCGCGAAGTCCTCGAGCGCAGGTGTCGCGCTGCCGAGGACGACCACGCCGCCGGAGCGTCGCATGCGCTCGCGCGCGACGTCGATCGCATTGTACCGCGGCGCATTCTCTTGCCGGTACGACGACTCGTGCTCTTCATCGACCACGATAAGCCGCACGTCCGGCAGCGGCGCGAAGACCGCGCTGCGCGCGCCGACGATCACGTCGAGTTCGCCTGCTGCTGCAGCTTGCCACGCATCGTACCGTTCTCGTTCCGAGAGCGCCGAATGCAAGACGGCGATGCGCTCGCCGAACACGCGCTCGAAGCGTTGCGCGGTTTGCGGCGTGAGCGCGATCTCGGGGACGAGAACGATCGCGCGATCGTCGCGTTCGAGCGCCCGTGCGATCGCGTGAATGTAGACGAGCGTCTTGCCGCTGCCGGTTGCGCCGTGCACCAGCAACTGCGCGTACGCGCGACGTTCGAGTGCGGCGACGATCGCGTCGACGGCGTCGCGCTGCTCGCGCGTGGGAAATAGATCTGGAAGATCGGCCCGAAACGGCCGCGCGCGATCGACCGCTTCCGCGCGTTCGATGATCGCACCGGCGCGTACGGCGCGCCGGATCACGGCATCGCTGAATCCCGCCAGCACCGCCTCGGCACGCCGCACGGTCGCGCGTTCGCGCACGTACGATATGAGTGCCGTGGCACTGCGCCCGCGAATCGCGACATCGCCGGCTTCGAGTATCCGTATCGTGCGCGCACGCACCGCCGGACGCACGAACGTTCGACGCCGTTCGAGGACGCCGCCCCGAACGAGCGCACCGACGGCAGCGATCAGGGTCGCGCGATCGCCGCTCCGCCGGGCTTCCGGATGTCGCAGCAGCGCCGCGGGAGCGACGCCGTCGCGCAGATCGTCCCAGAGCAACTGCACGAGCCGTTCCGGTACGCTCGGAAAGCGGCCGCGCTCGGGCGGATCGCCGACGGGAACGATCCGTTCCACAACGCGGGGCAGCGCGTCGGCAAGCACGACCGTCGCGAGGGCCTCACGTAACGAGCAGAGATAGGTCTCGGCCAGCCAGCGGGCGAGCGCGAGACCCTCCGCGTCGAACGCGCGTGGGACGCCGGCACGCTCGACGATCGCGCGCAGCCGGCGCTCCTCGGGGACGTCGACGAGACGTTCGTCGCTCACCACGTACGCGAAGACGTCGCGCGAACCGAGCGGCACGCGAACGACCTCTCCGACGGCGAGCGGCGGACCGCCGGGGATCAAATACGTGAGCGGACGATCGAAGCGCGACGTCGTGAGGTGAACGAGAACGTCGACGGTACGCGCGGCGGCCGCCGCGATTACGGGACCGCGACCACCGGCGCGTCGACCCGCACGAGGGTTCCGTCGATCGCATGGTACGCGACACCGTCGCGCCCGTTTCGTTTCGCATGATACATCGCGGCATCGGCTCCCTCGAGCAGATCGTTGGCATTCGCCGCGTCTGCGGGGAAGGCGGCGACGCCGATACTGGCCGTCACGCAAACGTCGTCGCGAGCGCCCTCGGGTCGAAGCGACGCGAAGTCGATGTTCGCGATCGCGGTCCGGAGCACGCCGGCTCGCGCGATCGCGGCCGACTTCTCCGTTTCGAGCAGCACGACGCAAAACTCGTCGCCGCCGTTGCGTGCAGCGAGGTCGCCGCCGCTCGCGCAGGCGCGCAAGGTCCGGGCGATCGCCCGCAGGAGGGCGTCCCCGCTTGCGTGACCATACGTGTCGTTCCACTGTTTGAAATAGTCGGTGTCGACGAAGAGCAAGGCGATGCGCGCGAGCGGCGCCGCGCGCGCACGTTCCAGCAACGCGCCGAGGCGATCGCGAAACGCACGCGGGGTCAACAGGCCGGTGAGCGCGTCGAACTCCGCACGTCGGCGATCCGCTTCGCGTTCTTGCGCGAGCGTATATGTGAACGCCGCCTGATCGGCGAGCGTGACGATCGCCTCGATCGCAACGTCACCGACACGCACGGGTGCCGCGACGTACAGAACGCTCGCGCGTCCGCGGCTCTGCGGAAGCGGAATCGCCGCCGCGAACGCATCACCCGGATGGAACGATCGCGTTCCCGGTGCTCGCACGGCACGATGACCGTTTCGCAGCGCCTGCGCCGGTAGCTGTGTGAGGTCACCGCGTGCAAGCCGCGCACCCTCGAAGTACGCGACGCGCGAACCGCTCGCGAAGACGCAGACCAGTTCGGCGTCTTCTTCATCGAAGATCAAGACGCAGTCGACGGCCGGTGCCAAACGACGAACGGTCGCGGCGATTTCCGCACGCACGCCGTCGACGGACTCCAGCGCCGCGACGCCGAGTCGCCGAACGCTCTCGACGAACGCCGCTTCACGCTCGCGAGCGAGCCGGGCCGCCAGCCGTTCGAGCCGCAGTTGCGTACGTGCGCGCATGGCGACCAGCGTCGCCGCGATGCAACCCGCGACCACCAGCACGATCGCGGCCGCCGCCGCTGCCGCCATTACGGGATGAGCGCGCGCAAGCGATCGGGCTCGACGATCACGACGTGCGCCGTGCGCATGTCGACGAGCCGGTCGTCCCAAAAACGGTTGAGCGTCCGATTCACGGTTTCGCGCGTCGTCCCAATCATGTTCGCCATCTCTTGATTCGTGAGCCGCAGCGTGATGCGCGTGCCGTTGTCCACGCGTTCGCCGAATTGGTCGGAGAGGTTGAGCAGCAGCGACGCGAGTCGCGCGCGGATATCTTGCGACGTCGTCGCGGCGATTAGCGCGTTGGCGGCACGCAATCGTTCGGAGAGCGCGATCACGAGCGAACGGCCGATGCGCGGATTGCGATCGAGCAACGTGATGAAATCGACCTGGCGGATCGCGCCGACTTCGACCTCGGTCAACGTCTTGATGGACGCGCTCCGCAGCGATGAGTCGAACATCGACATTTCGCCGAAGAAATCGCCCTCTTTGAGAATCGAGAGGATCGTCTCGCGGCCGTCGGGTGCGATCCGGCACACGGATACCGAGCCGCGCACGAGCAGGAAGAACGTGTCGCCGGGATCGCCCTCGCGCACGACGAACTGGTGCTTGCCGTAACGCCGATCGGTCACCGCGGCAGCCACCGCTGCCGCTTCGTCGTCGGCAAAATCACGGAAGAGCGGTACTCGTCGAATCGTAGCGACGTCGATCATCTGGACACGGGGTTGGAGGCCGCGTTCCTCGCACCCTGTCATTCACGTTCGTTCATCACGCGTCAGAGGGCAAAGGAATGCTGGAACAGACCTTGCTTCCGGAACGGATTTTCGGATTAGCCGTCGTCGACGGACGTCGTACGGTACGGCCCGGCGCCGTCGTGCGTTTCCGCTTTCGCGCGCGTAACCCGAGCGAGGTCGCGACGCCCGCGGCGCGCTTGTCCTTCGCACTCCCGTTCGGATGGAGCGCGCTCGACGCGCTCGACGCGGAGATTCCGCCCGTCCGTCCCGGCGGCGAGCACATCGTCTGGTTCGGCGCGCGTCCGGACCTCGCCGATGAAGCGACGGCACTTTCGCGCTTTCAATCGGTGCTGCAGCTCGGCGACATGGTGCTCGGCTCGAACGTTGTGAACGTTCGAGTTACGGGCAACGCGCGCTTCAGCGCGCCGGCCAGCGGTATCCGTGTCGAGCCCGCCGGCGGCGCGCGGCTGCGTGTTGCCGTCGACGTCGTGAACGAGGGTGACGCCGCGGCGCGCAATGTGCGCATCGCGGTTCCACCGCCGCCCGGTTTTCGCGTGGCCGGGGGCACGACGGTCGCATCGACGGCCGAATTGCAGCCCGGCGCTGCACTCGCGTTCGCGTACGAAATGGAACCCGTCGCCCCGGCGTCGCCGATGGTGCGGGTCGACGACGCCTTTGTCACGTTCGACGGCGGACGCGTTGCATTGATGACCGGCGCCGGGCATCGGCTTGCGCCGAATCTGCTCGCACCCGAGATCGTCTCCACGCGCGCCGCAACACGCCTCGAGACGACGATTCGCATCGCGAACGACGGGTGGGTGCCGGCGCACGATGTGCGCGTCGCCATCGAGCTTACCGCCGGCTGGCGCATCTTGCGCGGCACGATGCTCGCCGACGGTGCGCCGGCGGTCATTCGGCGCGACCCGGGTGCGGAAAACGGGGTAACGATCGTGCTCCCGTTCGTCCCGGCGCGCGGCGGAGTCGAGGTGAGCGTCATTTCGTCGTCATCTCGACCGTGCACGGATGGTGCTATCGTCGTGCGGTGCGGCTCGCACGCGGTCGAAGCGCGCCTTCCCGATCCCGTACGTCGTGCGCTACAGCTCGATGCGCGCCCGGAGTCGCCGTTTGCCGTTCCCGGTGCGTCGATGGCCGTCGCCGTCGATGCATCGAATCACGGTGAGACACGCGAGAACGTGTCGATCTGGCTGAACGGCGAAGTAGCATGGCGCGGTGAAATCAAACCGGGCTCGGCATCGGCGTTCGCGGCGCGCTTCGTCGCACCCGAGGATGCGCGCGACGGCGATCGTGTCACGCTGCGCGTCGAAGCACGCGGCAGCGACGACGAAGCGCTCGCGTCGGCTGCAATCGAATTGCGCGTCGTCGACCGCCCCTGGATTGCCGTCGACGAGGTGACGGTCGACGGTGACGACGCATGCGTGATCGTGCGCAACGTCGGTGCAACGACGGTCCGCGACGTCCGTATCGACGACGAGTCGGACGTGCGCATAGCGGCGCTGGCACCGGGCGAGACGCACGCGATCGTGCTCGGCATCGCACGGATGCGGAATGCCGCCGTCGTCAGCGCCGGCGGAACGAGCATTCCGATCGGCTGGGACGTCCGCCCGGACGCAGTGCCGGTCGAAGCGGAACTCGTCCTCGTTCACGCGATCCGGGCGGGAGAACGGCTCGACATCCGGCTGCGCTGCGTCGCGGCGAGCGCGCTCGAAACGCTGCGCGTTCGGCCGCATCCACAGAGCGGGGCCGTATACGTCGCCGGATCGACGACCGTCAACGGCTACGCGATCGTCGACGGTGTGGACGGTCCGCCGCTGCTGCTCGGCGACGGGCTCGCGCTGCACGACATTCCCGCGGGGACGATCGCCGAAGTCGCATGGTCGTTGCTGCCGCGCACGCCGGGTGACCTTGTCGTCGGCGTCGGGCTCGAAGCGAACGGTGCGATCGTCGAGCTTGCGGATGCACGCGTGCGCGTCAGCGACGCGGTACCCTTCGGCGCCCGGCCGAGCGCGTTGCCGTTTCACGTCGATGCGGCGACGGTCGGCGATCCGGCCGCTACTTCCGTTGTGTGCGACATACCAGCGGCGCTGCCGGCCGAGTGGCCCTCTGACATCGATGCCGATCACGCCGAGCGACGGCTGGCGGATCATGTACGCGCGCTTTCGTATGCGCCGGGGGGCGCCGGAACGTTCGTTTTACAATACGCGCTCGACGACGTGCGGCTCGCCGCGATCCGACGCGTGCTGCGCGGCTCGCGCGGCCCCGGCATCGTGGGACACCTGCCGGCGATCGCCGTTTTGTTGCCGACGGAAATCGGCGCGGACCCGACGGTACGTGCGGCGCTCGGTACGGCGACCGAATCGGTGCGCGGCGTCTACGAGCGACTGTTCGTGAAGTTGCGCATTCCGGGCTACGACGTCACTCCGTTCGATCTCGAGGACAACGCGACGCGACACGGACTGCTGCACTTCTTGCGCGCGGCGGCCGCCGGCGACACCCTGCCGCCGTACGGCTGCGCCGATCTACGGGTAGCGATCTCGTCCTCGACGCTCGAGTCGGGGCTCGAGACGCTCGTCAACGCGCCCCTCGGCGGTTCGGTGACGCTCGCGACAATCGCGTCGCTTCTGCCGCGGGGTAGTGCCGGCGATGTGGGCGTCGTCGGGATCGTCGGCGCGTACGCCGCGCATCTCGCGACCGAACTCGGCGAAACGCGCGCGCTCTCGCACGATGCGTTCACATCCTACGTAACGATGCATCGTTCGTCGTCGCTCGACGCCGCGCGTGACGCCGCGATTGCGGCACTCGACGCGTCCGGTGTCCTCGCCGGCGGTTAGCATGAGCGTTCCCACGTTGCTCGCGCTCGCCGGCACGGCGTTGATGGCCGTCGCGATTTTCGTTCCGATTCGATCGGCGATCGGCGATCGAAAGCTGACGAAGGTCGCGGATCGCGCGGATCGGCCGCACTGGCCCGAACTCGTCGAGCCGAGCGCCGCATATTGCGATGCCGCGGCCCGGGTCGACCTTGTCGACGCGCTCGCATCGATCGGCTCGCCGTGGGCCGAGAACGTCCTGCGTCAGGCGAGCGGCGAAGAAACGGACCCGTTGGTGCTGGCGGCGATCGAGTCGGCGCTCTCGGCGTCGTCCGTCAAACTATCCGTCGGCGAGATACGTTCACTGTAAGCCGGCCCACCTCGTCCGCTGCCGGCAGGCGGTATCATTCTCCTATGATCGATCGACGCTCCGTTCTCCTCGCGTTGGCTACGTGCGCGATCCCGATTCGCGCGCGTGCAGCGGATACGCAGATCGCGTATACTGCACTCTCCGACGCCGACTGGAAAGCGCGCCTCTCGCCGGAAGCCTACGCCGTCTTACGGCACCAGGGCACCGAACCTGCGTTCTCGAGCGTCCTCGATCACGAAAAACATTCCGGCACGTACGCGTGCGCGGGCTGCGATCTCGCGGTCTTCTCGTCGCGGACGAAATACGATAGCGGAACCGGCTGGCCGAGTTTCTGGGCGCCCCTCGCGAACGCGGTCGAGACGAAATCGGATACGTCTCTGTTCGAAGAACGTACCGAAGTGCATTGCCGCCGTTGCAAAGGACATCTTGGGCACGTCTTCGATGACGGTCCGCCGCAAACGGGCAAACGCTATTGCATGAACGGCGTCGCGCTAACGTTCAAACCCGCCTAGGCGCTTTGGTCTTTCGGACGGTCGGCGTAAATGAGCGCCGGCTGTTCCTTTTTCTCGACGACTTCTTTGTTAATGACGCACTTTTTGACGTTTTGAAGTGACGGCAAATCATACATGACGTCGAGCATGATCTCTTCGAGAATCGATCGCAGACCACGTGCGCCGGTTTTACGCGACTGCGCTTTGATCGCGATCGCGATCAAAGCTTCTTTCGTGAACGTAAGCTCAACGCCGTCCATGCCCATGATTTTCTGGAACTGGCGGACGAGCGCGTTGCGCGGTTCAACGAGGATGCGGCGCAACGCCAGTTCGTCGAGCGCTTCGAGCGTCACGACGATCGGCAATCGCCCGATGAACTCGGGGATCAAACCGAATTTGAGCAGATCCTCGGGCATCAGCTGCACAAGGAGCTTGCTCGACTTCTGATCCTTTTTGGACTCGGGATTCGAACGGAAACCCAGCGAATTCGACGCGACGCGGCCCTCGATGATGCGTTCGAGTCCGTCGAACGCACCGCCGCAGATGAAAAGCACGTTGGTCGTGTCGATCTGAATGAACTCTTGGTGCGGGTGCTTGCGGCCACCCTGCGGCGGGACGTTGGCCGTCGTGCCTTCCAGAATCTTGAGCAGCGCCTGCTGGACGCCTTCACCCGAGACGTCCCGCGTGATCGACGGGTTCTCGCTCTTGCGTGCAATCTTATCAATCTCGTCGATGTAGACGATGCCTTTTTCCGCACGCTTCACGTCGTAATCCGCTGCTTGAATCAACTTGAGCAGAATATTCTCGACGTCTTCACCGACGTAGCCGGCTTCGGTCAACGACGTCGCGTCGGCCATCGCCAGCGGGACGTCGAGAATCTTCGCGAGCGTTTGCGCAAGGTACGTCTTGCCCGAACCTGTCGGACCAACGAGCAAGATATTCGACTTTTGCAGCTCGACCTCGTCGGTCGACGTCCCGGCGTTGACGCGCTTATAGTGATTGTAAACGGCAACCGCCAGCGATTTCTTTGCACGCTCCTGGCCGATCACGTACTGGTTCAGAATGTGATTGATCTCTTTGGGCTTCGGGATATTACGAAGCCGGAGATTCTCGTCGACGTTCTTGTAGAGCTCTTCTTCGATGATCTCGTTACAGAGCTCGATGCACTCGTCGCAGATATACACGCCCGGGCCGGCGATCAACTTGCGCACCTGCTCCTGCGACTTGCCGCAGAAACTGCACTTCAGTTGTCCTTTTTCATCCCCGAAACGGAACATGCATCGTCCTTTGGATCGCAAGCACTACAGCGAAGTTGTATTGGTGGCGACGGTACGGTTCTCTTTACTGAACACCTGATCCACGATTCCGTAGTCCTGCGCTTCCTGCGCCGTCATATAATAGTCGCGTTCGATGTCCTTGAGAATCTGCTCGATCGGCTTTTTCACGGTGGCTTCGTAAATACCGGCCAGCGAACGGCGCGTCGCGATCAGATCGCGTGCATGAATTTCGATATCCGTCGCTTGGCCACCCACTTGCTGAACCCACGGCTGATGAATGAGGATTTTCGCGTACGGCAACGCATAGCGCTTGCCGGGTGCGCCGCCGGTCAAGAGGATCGAGGCCATCGAGGCCGCCATGCCCGCGCAAATCGTCGCGACGTCCGGCTTGATCAGCTGCATCGTGTCGTAGATCGCCAGGCCCGCGGTCACCGAACCGCCCGGGCTGTTGATGTACATGTCGATGTCTTTGTCGGCGTCTTCGCGTTCGAGGAAAAGCAACTGCGCGATCACAAGCGACGCCATGCCGTCGTCGATCGGGCCGTGCACAAAGACGATACGCTCTTTGAGCAGCCGTGAATAGATGTCGTACGCCCGTTCGCCACGCGCGCTTTGCTCGACGACCATCGGAACCAGATGACCCAAGATGGAACCTCCTTTGCCGAGAGACTCGCGCTACGAGGCTTTGGTTGCCGGGATGCGCTTGGCTCGTTCGATGAGCCGGTCGATGGTTTTCGTTCGCACGATTCCGTCGACGAGCGCGCCGACGTTGCGTCCCAGCAATTCAAGGATCTTCTCACGCGGCTGACCGTACTGCCGAGAGAGCGTGGCAAGTTCGGCGTCGACCTCCCCGGCGGTCGCTTCGACCTTCTCGCGTTTGGCGATCTCCTCGATAAGGAGCGTGGTTTTCACGCGGCGTTCGGCTTCTTCGCGGAAGTCCTCGCGAATCGTCGCGTCGGTCTTGTCGATATTCTTGAGGTATTGGTCCCACTGCAGGCCGGAGCGCCCGACGTACTGCTTCGACTCATCGAGCAAGCCGTCGATCTCGCCTTCGACGAGGAGCTTCGGCAGTGGAACATCGTTCGCCGCAACGATTGCATCGAGCACCTCGCTGCTGAGTTGCCGGCGTGCTTTCTGCGCCGCGACGCCGTCCAGGCGCCCGCGCAGCTCCGTCTTCAGTTCGTCGAGCGTCTGATGCTGCGAGACGCGCTTCGCGAACTCGTCGTCGAGCAACGGCAGCTCCGCTTCCTTCACTTCGTGAACGGTGATCGTAAAGACCGCCGCTTTGCCGGCCAACTCCGGAGCGCCGTACTGGTCGGGGAAGGTCGCCTCGATGTCCTTGGTGTCACCGGCTTTCATGCCGACGATGCCGGATGCGAAACCCGGGATGAAGCGGTCCTCGGCGATTTCGGCTTGCTGGCCGGTTGCGGCACCGTTATCGAACGGTACGCCGTCGATCTTGCCGAGGTAATCGATGGTCGCGGTGTCACCGAGCTGGACGGCCCGGTCGACCGGAAGAAGCGTCGCGGCATCTTTGCGCATCGTTTCCAGCGCGCGTTCGAGGTCGTCGTCACCCGCCTCTTCGGCGACGTCGTGAATTTCGATGCCGTCGTACGGCGCGGGCTCGATGGGGGGACGCACCGTGACGAGCGCCTTGAAGCGCATCGGCCGGCCCTCTTCATTCGGCAGCAGTTCCATCTCCGGACGGGCCAGCGGCTCGAGTTCGTGCTCCTTTACCGCTTCGGCGTATTTCTCGGGAACGAGGTCTTCGAGCGCGCGGTCGAGGATCGCCGAGGTACCGTAGGTGTTTTCGAAGATTTTCCGCGGTACTTTCCCCGGACGAAAACCCGGAATCTTCGCGCTGCGTACCAGGGTACGGAACGCGGCGTCCTGCGCTTTGCCGAACTCTTCGGACGTAATCGGAATTTCGAGCTCGACCTGCGTCGGGTCGATCTGCTTCAAGGTCGTTGCGGACACGGGTGTATCGTTGCTCCGGGACCCATGCGGGAACGGCGGGCCTGCAGCCCGCCGTTCATCATGCTGATAAGTGTGGAGCGGAAGACGAGATTTGAACTCGCGACCCTCGCCTTGGCAAGGCGATGCTCTACCGCTGAGCTACTTCCGCGTTCCCGACGACGGCAATAGGCCGGGCGGGTCAACCCTCGGATTGTATGCCGCTACGGGAAGGGTCGTCAAGCCGTTTTTACGACCCGACTCCCGCGACCGGATCGTTCACGCAACCGGACGCGGTGCAACGGTTCCGCGGGAACGGGAATCGCATACCTGAACTCTCCATCACGGAGCGGCGCGAGAACGGGCGGTACCCCGGTGGGCGCGCGCGATGCCGAAACGGAACCGCGGCCATAGCCGAAAATCAGCAACTGACGATGCGAGGCGGAATACGGCTCCGGGAACGCGCGCACGTTCGTGCGTTCGAGGCGCCCCGTGACGGCAGCCATAAACTCCGGCATGGTGAGAGCCCGCGTCGGCAGCACGATAACGGCCAGGATGTCCGGGCCTAGTGCGTAGCCCACGCTCCCGGCGAACAATTGCTGCTCGAGGTAGCCCTCGAGATCGGCGGGGTCGAAGGGCGGATTGAAGTACCACACGGAAGGGCGCCCTTCGACAAGGACGTCTTCCGCGTTCCCGACGCATACCGGGCCGGCGCCCCGTTCGGCGCATACGCGGGCGCGTTCCAGATTTAGTTCAACGTAGAACGGCGAAAGGTTCCAGGCCCGCGCGAGAACCGTGGCCGCCTCGCCTTCGCCGGCAACATTATCGAGGAGCGTTCCACGCGCCGCTGCGGGTACCACTTGCGTCGCAATTGACGAAAGACGGCCGCCGGGCATGGTGTGTACCCGTCCCACATCGGCATGCTTCTTTCCTCCCAGACCTTATTTTCGCTGCGTGGATCGCGGCTTTCGAAGGCCCGAATGTGCCCGTAACGCTTAGGAACTCCGACCCTGGGGAGAGACGTGATACCATGACGACGTCCCGACGGGCACGTGGCGGAATTGGCAGACGCCCTGGATTTAGGTTCCAGTGTCGCAAGACGTCCGAGTTCGAGTCTCGGCGTGCCCACGATTTACACGGCGACCGGGCGCCGTGCCCGGCCCACCTCCGCGGCACGGAAAGACGACGAAGGGACGGCATGAGCCGCTCCCTTCGTCCTACTCTGGTGCACCGCGAAGGACTCGAACCTTCAACCAATTGATTAAGAGTCAACTGCTCTACCATTGAGCTAGCGGTGCCGATCGGGTTGCCTTTCTTCCCACGCCGCGTTCTGCGGTCTTCCCACAATATTTGCGCCAGCGACGTTGACTGCCTCCACCAACGGCGCGTGAGCCGCCTGGGTAAACTTTGGATTCGGGTGACCGATGGTGAGCGTAGGTTTCGTGAAGATGCAGCTATCAGAAGTTGGCCCGATCGCACTGACGTACGGACGTACAAACCGCTCAAAGCGCAAACATGCTCGATAGGCCCCTCTTCCTTTCGCGCCCGCGTCTGGACAGGCAGATCGCGAAGTGGCTAAGCGGCGCAATTTCGCTCGCCTATGGTGGTCCCGGCACCGGCAAAAGTCTTGCAATCGCCGATTACTTCTCTCGCTCCGGGCGGCCGTTCACCTCATGCGCACTCGTCGATGAGGTGTTATCGCCTCGCGACTTCGTCGTCGGGCTTGGCGATGCGTTGGCAGTGCATGTTCGAGGAACGAGCCCGTTAAGCGCGCTTGCGAGCGAGCTTTTCGATACCGAGCGAAATGTTGCAATGGCGCTCGACGCGTGGCTTCGCGCCCAAATTCCCGATATTGGTCTCACGATCGTGATCGATGACATCCGCGATTTCCGGCAAATCGAATTGATCGCGGACCTCCTCGTCACGATCGCCGAGAGAACGCGAGATCACGTACGCTGGTGCTTTATCGGAAGAGACGTATCGTTCTTCCCGTTACCCTCCTGGTTGGCTAACGGGATTTCGAGCGTACCACTCGAGTCGCATGCCCTCTCCTTTAACGAGTCGGATGCTGTGCGATTGGGACAGCTTCGCAAATCGGAACTCAAGCCGGCAACGATACGGCGACTGGTCGACGACCTCAAAGGCTGGCCTCATGCAGTCGCATGGGCCATCGAGGTCCTTGATGATAAAGCTGTCGCGGCCTTGGCCGCATCGAACCCAATTCCCGCACTGTTCCAAGCGACGCTCAGCCTTTTTGATGGTCAGGATAAGACGAAGCTCTTGGAGACGAGCGTACTTCCCGACCTCGACCACCGCGTGCTTCACGCACTTTCCTCCCGCCCTGCGGACGAAGTAGCCCGGTTGCGGTCTCGTGTGCCGTCGCTGTTCGAATATCGTATGCCTCTGCGCTATCGAAGCGAGGTACGGAACGAACTTACGGCGATGTTCAACGGCGACATCGGCCGGCACCAGAACGCAATGAGGACGGCGGCTACCGCGCTCGAATCAGCCGGTCGCGCTGAGGCGGCTTTGGCGGTTCTTATGACGTTAGCCGATGGACCGTCAGTCGCTGCGCTGTTGGAGCGCGAAGGCGTTGCGTTGGCTGATCGCGGCGCGTGGCGGATCATCGATCAGGCATTACGTTTCTTGGACCGCGCCCCTGTCGCGGAAGTCCCGATGATCCTCGCGCTGCGTGCAACTTCTGAATCCAGCCGCGATCACTTTGATACCGCGGAGGCCTGGTTCAGGCTGGCCATCGAGCAAAGTGACGATACCGCAAGTAAGAGTAGCATTGCACATCGATTCGCACTTGAAGCGATGCGCCGCGGGCGTCCAGAACTCGTTGAATCGTTGGCAGACATCGTGCTCTCGACTCCGCAACGGGATGCCGGCGTCGAACTCACGATTCGTGCGACGCTTGCTACGGCTTTTGCGATGCTCGATCAAGCTGCACGCGCGGATGCTGAAATCACTGCCGTGCTCGACCTCATGCACGGCGACGTTCCGGCAAAGGACCGAGCGCGGATTTGGCAACAGGCGGCTTTTGTTTCGAGTCGTGCGGAACGATATGAGGCGACACGAGCGTATGCCACTCGTGCTTTTGCCGATGCGTCGTCGTGCAACGCGTACAACATCGCTGCCGTGGCTCAGACGCTCCTTTATGAAGTCTCCATCGAGGCAGATGACGACCCGAGCGAAGCGCTCGTCCATATCGATGAAATTGCTCGCTTCGCATTGCTCGCCGGCGGCGTTCGGTTGCACTTGTTTGCGCTTTTAGCAACGTTCAGCGTTCACGTCGAGCGCGGCGATGTTCCGGCGTTAGAAGGACTTGATCGCGTTTTACGTGGCCGCGAACTCGTGCAGTACGACGAATTCATCAACCAGACACTGTTGCCCGACGAAGCGATGCGCGCGGCGTGGTCGGGAAAGTTCGGACGCGCAAGCCGGCTCGTCGCGGGGTCCGTCGAACAAGAGACGGGTTCGCGTCATTTCCTACGGCTCGCAGAGCATGCGGTTTATCTAGCGGCGGCTGGAAACGTGCCTGAAGCGAGGCAGGCGATAGAACGAGCTCTTCGGTGGGAGACGCTTCCTTTTACACCGCGCGTTGGCCGAACGCCGAGTTTGATCGCACTTGCGCAGCTCTTGTGCGGGGATGCGCGTGCTGCGCGACAGACTCTCGCACACGGGACGTCGGCCAACAGCGGCCGCAGTCCGAGGAACGAGGCGCTTTTCGCCTGCATCGCAGCGCTCCTCGCCTGGTCTCACGGTGCGAGAAGCGCGAGTTTGCGCGATGCGATCGCCGATCTCTACGCGCAGAACCTTGGTGGATGCGCGCGCCTCATCGCTGCAATTCCCTCAAATATGATCACCCGATCGCCGCTCCGCTACAGGTGATTGCGTTGAATTCCTTTTCGATAGTTTAACACAACCAGGCCCCCTCTCGCTTTACAATAGGGTATCATTAGCTCGCTACCCCGCTAGGGCAGCAAGTATTTCTAGGCGCGGAGAAACCATGAATTTCGCATCGGCCGACGCGCAAGCCGTCCGGCGCTCGGTGAAGCATCAGTTACGAGGAACGACGTTGTCCGTCGGTGACGTCGTCGTCCTGGATTCGTTGGTGGACGATTGCCTCGCTTCGATCCGCACCTCGCGCGGATCGGCTTTTGGCCCAGTTGAGCTACTCTCGGATAAAGCAGTTTCGACGTTTATTACGTCATTCGAGGAAGCCGTCCGCCACGTCTCAGGGCATGCATTTGACGAGCCTCTTCGCAGCGTCGCGCACGCGTTGGAACAGATGCCCGTTCGGCCGACGTTCGGTACGCGAAATCACGAACAACTCGATGACGTCGATGTCGTCATCGAAGTTTGGATCGAGCGCATTGCTGCCAACGACCGTGCAACGGCCGTGCACTCACGGGCAGTCGGTGCCTGGTCGCACCGCGTCGCGGCGAAACTTGGGCTCGGCGAAGACCTCGTCGCGCACATTATGCGGTGCGGCACTATTCACGATATCGGCAAGATGATGACGCCACGCAATATTCTGGCCGCGCCACGCACCCTGACGGCCCATGAATGGGGTGTTATGCAGCGACACGTCATTGATGGTTGGAACATCGTTGCCGACGAAGCCTTGTTGCTGCCGTTTTCCGCCGCCGTTCGAGGACACCACGAACGCTTTGACGGGCTGGGCTATCCGGATCGCCTCTCGGCCCACAATATTAACTTGTCCGCACGGATCGTGACCGTTGCCGACGCATTTAACGCGATGATTGCGGACCGTCCGTATCGGCAGCCGATGTCTCCGCTCGCAGCGATTACCGAACTCGAAAAACACCGGGGCGCTCAATTTGATCCGGAGTGTGTGGACGCAATGATCGGCGTTGTGCTAGGGCATTGAAAATGAAGCGACTATCTTTGATCGTCGTCATCGCGGCACTGTCCGCGTGTACGTCGTCGTCGAGCATACCGGTGAGCAGCGACGGCGTTGTGCCGCAAACGTTCAGTAGCCGTTCCGCTGCTACGGTCGTTGCCGCGGCAACGTCCTCATGCACGAGCACGACAGTGCAGGACGGCAGTCTACGAGGACTGGCAGCGACGACCGGATGTCCGACCGCGTGCGCGACCGAGGCGCCTAACGGCACCACGGCTAACGCCGGCAGCTTGCGGGGTCTCGCTGCCGGCAGTCAATGTTCGACGATTTGCTCGACGGCCTCGACGAACGGATCAACGGCTGATGCAGGAAGTTTACGTGGCCTGGCTGCGGGGGGTTCGACGTGTTCGCAAGCCGCCGACTCGAAGCCACACGCGGTCGTTAAGCCCGGCGGCAAACACGCCGGGAAACATAATTGTCCCGCTTCCGGTCCGGGCGAAGCGCAGTGCGACAGTCAAGTGAGTGATACGCCAAGCGCGGGGTCTACAATCGTCGATCCATCAACACTTCCGGGTCTGCATCCATCGGATCTTCGTTCAGCCTATAAATTCTCGTTGACCGGCGGCGGCAATCAGGTCGTCGGCATCGTCGACGCATATGACGACCCGAATGCGGAAGCTGATATGTCGACGTACCGTTCGGAGTTCGGCTTGCCGCCGTGCACCAGTGTGTCGGGTTGCTTTACCAAAATCGGGACCAAAAAGAACGGCTCGCAGTTGCCCACCGCCAATACGTCTTGGGCCAGTGAGATTGCACTCGATCTTGAAATGGTATCGGCGGTCTGTCCGAGCTGCAAAATACTGTTAGTCGAAGCTCAAAGCGATCAGTTGACCGATCTTGCGACAGGCGTCGACATCGCGGCCCTCGGCGGCGCGACCGTTTTGAGCAACAGCTATTACGTGCCCGAATCCCAGGTTCGTGCGTCGGACGTTGCAAAAGCAATCCCGCACTACGTGCACCCGGGAATTCCGATCACCGTTAGTTCGGGTGACAAAGCGTACGGAACGACTTTCCCGGCGTCGCTTCCAAACGTGATCGCTGTGGGCGGGACGACACTCGTCCCGAATACGAGCGCGCGTGGGTGGTATGAAACTGCCTGGCACGGTTCGAGTGCCGGCTGCAGTACTTATAACCCCAAGCCGACATGGCAGACGGATCCCGCCTGCGCAATGCGGACAATTGTCGACGTCGCCGTCGTCGCCGACCCCGATACCGGAGTCACCGTCTTCGATACCTACGGAGGTCCCGGATGGTATATCGAAGGCGGAACCAGCGTTGGAGCACCGATCATTGCTGCTATGACAGCGCTCGCAGGGAACGGCTCGACGCTGAACGGCGCTTCGGCGCTCTACGCCAACCCTTCCGCGATTTTCCCGATCGACGCGGGCAGCGACGGCAGCTGCACCTCGTACTTGTGCTCGGCTCTCGCCGGGTATGACGGTCCGACCGGGGTCGGGTCGCCGAACGGGCTCGGGGCCTTGTAGCGGTTCGCGTGACGACAGGGGTCGGATGATCGATTCTGGGAAATTGAACGTCGGCGCAGAATGGCGACGCCTGCCGGGGACGGTAGCTCAACGGTAGAGCAGCGGCCTTTTAAGCCGTTTGTTGCGGGTTCGATCCCCGCCCGTCCCAAAACGTTCCGGCGTCGTGAATCGTAAGGCGTCGTACATTGTAGTAACAAGAGAAGCCCCGAGCCGCCTCGGGGCTTGATCGATGGGGTGGCTGACGGGGGTCGAACCCGCGGCCTTTGGAATCACAACCCAACGCTCTAACCAGCTGAGCTACAGCCACCACAACCGGTCGTTTGAATAGAAGATTTGACGCGCAATACCTGCCGTCAGATTTGCGCCCGGAGGGAATCGAACCCCCATCGTTCCGCTTAGAAGGCGGATGCCTTATCCATTAGACCACGGGCGCCGGTCGTCTCCATTCGCGATTTATACCACCGCACGTCGCTGACCGTCTTGCGGCGATGACAGTTTGCGCAACGGACCACGCATTTTCGATTTCGGGGTGAGCGCAGAAAGGCCGACGGCATGCAGAACGAGTCGGGCGACCGCTTAGCGTCGATGTTCTCACGGCACCGCGTCAGGTGTCCGGCACTTACGCAGCGACAAAAGTGGTCGGGATGACAGGATTTGAACCTGCGAAACCTCACGCTCCCAAAGCGCGCGCTCTACCAAGCTGAGCTACATCCCGGTCGGATTCGTATTCTTTTCGCGCGGCTGAACCGCCTCGCAATCGGTCGCCGTGCGCAGGGTGCGAAATCGATGGTCCGTAAGGCGTGCGTCATGCTGGAAACACAAACGCTCTCGAAGAACGCGCGTGGACGTCTCGCCGACCGGGTGGTCCTGGTGACCGGGGCCGGCCAAGGCATCGGAAAGGTGTATGCCCATGCGCTCGCTGCCGAGGGCGCCAATGTGGTCCTTTCGGATCTCAAGGATCCGCGCGCCGTCGCTGCCCAGATCAGCGCGGCGGGCGGCACGGCGATCTCGTGCGCAGCGGATGTCACCTCACCGGACGCCGTCGCGGATTTCGTCCGTGTCGCCGTCGAGCGCTTCGGGACGGTTCACGCCCTCGTCAACAACGCCGCGATATTCAGCGTTCTCTCGCATAAGCCGTTCTACGAAATCGCCTCGGACGAGTGGGACCGTGTGATGAGCGTGAACACGCGCGGCTCGTTCGAGTGCGCAAAAGCCGTCGTCCCGTTCATGCGTAAGCAAAAATACGGTAAAATCGTCAATATTGCGTCCGGTACGCTCTTCAAAGGGAGTCCGGGTATGATGCACTACGTCGCGTCGAAGGGCGCCGTCGTTGCGATGACGCGCGTCATGGCACGCGAGTTGGGCGAAGACAACATCTGCGTGAACGCGCTCGCGCCCGGCTATACCGAGAGTGAGATGGCCGAGGAACATACGAAGTTGAGCGGCCCCACCGTTGCGAGCCGCTGTTTCAAGCGGCCGGAAGTGCCCGAAGATTTAAACGGCACGCTGATCTTTCTGTGTGCCGCCGATAGCGATTTCATGACCGGCCAAACCCTCGTCGTCGACGGCGGGTCGTTCCTCCACTAACGGTCGCTACGCGACCGCCTGCGGCGCGTGCGGAATGATGATCGGCTTGATCTCGCGGAACTCGGCCATGCCGCGGAGGGCTTCGGTCGTCCCTTCCAACGTGAACGTGTTCGAGAACATGCGATCGAACGGAAACCGTTCGCGACGCGTGTCGAGAAAATCGATCGCCTCATAAAAGTGGCGTGCCTCCGCCATGACGACGGTCTGCATGCGAATCTGCCGGAAGAGTTGCTCGGTCGGAAATGCAAGGGGCGCCCCGCCGGTAGCGCCGATGTTGATGACGCGGCCGCCGGCTCGTGCCATCGGAAGCGCTTCGATGAACGCTTGCGAATTCGCGCAGTTGAACACGATATCGGCACCGCGTCCCCCGGTCCGTTCGCGCACCCAGGCAATCCGCTCGTCGAGATCCGGCATCAGCGAAAGATCGGCCACGTCGTCGGCACCAAACGCGGTGGCGACCGCGAGCCGCGCGGCCGGCGCACCGATCGTGTAGACGCATCTGGCGCCGCGATCGCGCGCGACCGCGGAGGCGTAGAGTCCCAGCGGGCCGGCGCCGAGCACAAGCACCGTTTCGTACGCGGCGATGGGTCCGGCTTGCTCGAACCCGTGGAGCACGGTCCGGAGCGCACACGCCGCCGACGCGGCTTGCGGCGCCGAAACCCTCTCGGGAACGCGCACCAGACTCGCCTTCGCCGGAAACAGGTGATATTCCGAACATCCGCCCATGAGGCGAGCGGGATTCCATGCGCCGTAAACGGTGTTGTCCGCGCACAGCGTCGTCTGTCGTGCGACGCGACAATAATAGCAATGTCCGCAGTGCGCGTACGATGAGACGATGCGATCGCCGACGGCGAGCGGTTCGTCGAGCAAGGTGCGGACCTCCCCGCGCATGTCGACGATCGTTCCGCATGTTTCGTGACCCGGGACGAACGGCGAATCGTTGGCGGGAATGTGACCCTGCCAGCGATGAGCGTCGGTCCCGCAAAGCGTTGCCGCATCGACACGAATCAAGACGTCCCCCGGACCCAACGCCGGGATGGGCACGCTCCAAAGCTCGAGCGCACGTTCAAATCCGGTGATGACGGCGGTACGAGATTCCATTGGTTCTCCAATCGTGCGGCTACGTGCCGGCGGGGGAAAGCTTTTCGAGCAGCGCCGCCACCGCACGCGCACGATGACTGACTGCGTTCTTCCGAGCAGAATCCATTTCGGCGAAGGTCGTGCGATCGGCCCCGTACTCGAAGATCGGATCGAATGAAAACCCCGCGGCACCTCGGTCCTGCACGGCGATGCGGCCATCGACCGCGCCGAATGCCGTCTCGATGCGGTCGCCGGCCGCGATGAAGCAGAGATAGCAGACGAATCGCGCTCGCCGGTCGTTCGCGCCCGTTGCGGCGAGTTCGCGCAGGACGAGTTCCCGGCGCTGCGCCCATGTCAAGTTTGCTCCGCCGTAGTCGGCGGTTACGACGCCCGGACGTCCGCCGAGCGCGGCGACCTCGAGTCCGGAGTCGTCGGCGAGTACGTCGGCCACGATGCCGGCAGCACGCAACTGCTCGCGCAACGCGCTCGCTTTGAGGGCCGCGTTGTCGGTATAACTCGACTCGCCCTCGAGCGGATCGCGATATGCCGCAAACGTTCGCATGACGATCGGTGTACCGGCAAAGAGCGCGCGGAACTCTTCGCGCTTACCGGTGTTCTTCGTGGCGAGAAACACCTCGTAAACCGGGTCGATCGCCTACGTCTCGTCGAGTTGCAGCACGGCCATGAACGCTTCTTGCGGGAGATCGACGCGGCCGACGCGCTTCATGCGTTCCTTACCGACCTTCTGTTTCTCGAGCAGCTTGCGCTTGCGCGAGATATCCCCGCCGTAACACTTCGCCAAGACGTTCTTGCGCAACGCGCTGACCGTTTCGCGTGCGACGACCTTGCCGCCGATTGCCGCTTGGATCGGAACGTCGAACATTTGCCGCGGTATCAGCTCCTTGAGCTTCTCGGTCAGCGCGCGGCCGCGGACCGCGGCTTTCTCTCGCGCGACGATGAACGAGAGCGCGTCGACCGCTTCGCCGTTGAGCAAGATCTCCAACTTGACCAGATCGCCCTCACGGTAGCCGATGACTTCATAGTCCAGCGACGCATAGCCCTTCGTCCGCGATTTCAGCTGGTCGAAGTAATCGATGATCACTTCGATGAGCGGCATTTCATAAGTGAGGATCACCCGTCCGTCGGCGAGATACTCCATGTTTTCGAGTGCGCCGCGACGATTCTGCGTCAGCTCCATGATCGCGCCGACATAGTCCGGCGGCGTGATGACCGTCGCTTTGACGTACGGCTCTTCCATGAGCGCGATCTTGTCGCGGGCCGGCAATTTTGCCGGATTGTCGATCAACTCGACGCTTCCGTCGGTAAGCGTCACGCGGAAAACGACCGACGGCGACGTGGCAATCAGGTCCAGATTGTAGTTGCGCTCCAAGCGCTCTTGCACGATCTCCATGTGCAACAGGCCGAGGAACCCGCAGCGAAAGCCGAAGCCGAGCGCGATCGAACTCTCCGGCTCGAAATGCAGCGCCGAATCGTTGAGTGCGAGCTTTTCGAGCGCGTCGCGAAGTTCCGACACTTCGACGCCTTCATTCGGATACAATCCGCAGTAGACCATCGGCACGATCGGTTTATAGCCGGGCAACGCCTGCGGCGCCGGATTCGCGGGCGCCGTGATCGTGTCGCCGACGTCCATGTCGCCGAGTGACTTGATGTTCGCGATCACGTAGCCGACGTTGCCGACGGAGAGAACGTCGGTCTTGCGCATCTCGGGTTTGAAGACGCCGACCTCCGTCGCCTCATACACGCGCTCGTGCGCCATCGACATGAACTTCATCCCGCTGCGCAGCTCGCCGTCGACGACGCGCACGTACGCGACGACTCCGCGATAGGGATCGAACTGCGCGTCGAAGATCAGCCCGCGCAGATAGCTATCCGTGCCCTTCGGCGGCGGAATGCGTGTGACGATCGCCTCCAGAATCTCGTCGATCCCGATGCCTTCCTTCGCACTCGCGGCGATCGCGTCGCTGCCCTCGATGATCAACAATTCTTCAATCTCTTTGCGCACGCGCGGAACGTCGGCCGCCGGCAGATCGATCTTGTTGATCACCGGAATGATCGTGAGATTTTGCTCGAGCGCGAGATGATAGTTCGCCAGCGTTTGCGCCTCGATGCCTTGCGCCGCGTCGATGACCAGCAGCGCTCCTTCACAAGCCGCGAGCGAACGCGAAACTTCCGACGAGAAATCGACATGACCGGGCGTATCGATGAAGTTGAGCTCGTAGACCGCTCCGTCTTTGGCGTGATACGTCAGCGTGACGGGATGCATTTTGATCGTAATGCCGCGTTCCCGCTCGAGGTCCATCGCGTCGAGCATCTGCTCGCCGATCTGGCGTTCGGCGATCGTCCGCGTAATTTCGAGCAGGCGGTCGGACAGCGTCGTCTTCCCGTGATCGATATGTGCGATAATACAGAAGTTTCGCACGTTCGCCGGACCCTTCGGAACAGCGACGGCTTGCGGTTGGATCACGGTTGTCCGGTCGTCAGAAAGAGCAGGTGTACGCGTATTGTTGGCTGAGTCGGATGACCGCCTGGATCAAAAAGATCACGACGAGAAACGAGATGTCGAGCCCCGCGATTGGTGGGATGATTCGCCGCACGGGCGTTAACACCGGCTCGACGAGCATCGCGACGTACTCGGTCCATTTTCCGCGGATGCTCGGAACCCACGATACGAGGGCGTAAACCAGCATGATCAGGACGTAGATTTGTAGCAATCGGGCGATGCCGAGGTACACTTCGCAGGGGATCATCGCCTATTGTACGCGCGGCGAGAGCGGAAGTGTCGCGAGCACCGCCCGCGGGACACCGTTGAGAAACGGTTCCGGGTCGATCGGTCGGCCATCGCGCATGACTTGATAGTGAAGATGCGGCCCGGTCGCCTCGCCGGTCGCGCCCACGAACGCGATGATCTGTCCCTTGCGAACGCGTTCCCCGGCGTGCACCGCGAAACTGGAGAGATGGGCGTACCAGGTGTGGTAGCCGTTGGTGTGATCGAGATCAACCTTATTGCCGAAGCCGCCGTCCCAGCCGGCCGAGACGACGGTCGCATCGGCCGCCGCGTGGACGGGGCTGCCGAAGTCGGCAGCGAGGTCCAGGCCGCTGTGAAACTCGGGCCACGGCGAAGCACGCCAGCCGAAGCCCGAAGCAATCCCTCCGCCGACCGGATTGAGGGAGGGCAGCGCGGCGATCAAGCGGTCGTGCGCGATGCGCGCTAGCCGGCGCAGATCGAGCACCCGGTGCGTGAGGCGATCGAGCCGGGCGACGTCGATATGCGTCGCCGTCGAGACCGACCACAAGCGCTTCAGCCGCCCGCGGACGCCGGCGAAGGTCGGCGGCGTACTATCGGCCGCATGCGGGGCCGAGGCGGATCCTCCGCGCTCTGCGCCGGGGCGGCCGTGAATTCCGAGCATCCGCCGGATTACCGCGTTTTCTTGCTGGAGATCGTGCAATTGCCTCGCCAGCGCGTCGGCTTGACGATCGACATCGCCGAGTTGCGAGCGCTGCAGCGCGGCTTGCGCCTGGAGTGCGCGCACGTCGCTTTGCGCTGCACGCAACTGCCGGACGTGCAAGGCCAGTCCGCCGACGAGCGCGACCACGAGCGCGGCGACGATGCCGGCGAGCGCCGTCCGGCTGAGGTGCAACCCATCGGTCATGACGCTCGCGCCTTCGCGATGGCGGCCTTTTCTTCGCTCGACGCGTCTTGCGGCGTTTGGAATTTCTCGACGGTCTTGCCGTACGTCCGTGTCTCTTCACGCGAGTAGATGCTCGAGAGGACGACGCCGTCGCCGTCGCGCGTGAGCAGTGCGAGTGCGTACGATAAGTCGGACCCGACATCCTCGAATGCGTTGTAGCGCATGAAGCCGACGCGCGGCAACTCCGATTGCGCCGCGCGCTCGAGGGCTTCCAGTCGCGACCCGTGCGTCGCGCCGGCGTTCTCGACGGTTTTCACGCGTGTCTCCAGGCCGGCAATGCGGCTGGTGGCGGTCGTGCCGCCGCCGAGTAATTCTCCGTGCGTATCGAGCATGCTTGAGAGCCGCCGCAATGCCGGCACCACGACGAGGAAATGATAGCCGCCCAAAACGACGATCGCGCTGCCGATAGCGGCGAGCACGGAGGTGAATTGCTGCACGTTCCTCCGACAAAAAAGAAAAAACCCAGACGAGGGCCAGGTGATCCGCGGCACACGAAGGAGGCCGCTTACCGTTGCTCCCTTCCGGACCTGGCGGGGTTCACGGTTTTCCGTTGCGCGAGGCCCAACCCTCGTCAAGGCGAGAGTTATCGTACCACAAGGGTTAGGACAGCGACTACCGGCAACCGTCGCCGTGATGGTACTTCCGCTAAAACCTCGTGCGGCCGCGTTGTTCGGTACCGCTCTCGTGTTCGTCAGTGCAATTTCCGCCGGCGTTTCCGCGCCGTCCCGGGCAGCAGCGCCGCGCGTCGTGCCGCTCGCGGTCCGCTGGGACCTGACCTCGGCTCAGGTTGCCTCAACGTGTTCAGCAGAGGTCACGTCGGCCAAGCAGCGGATCAACGCGATGGTTCGCCAGCGGAGCGCGCGCACGTTTGACACCGTATATGCGACCTACGAAACCATCGGAGCGGACCTCAGCGACAACCTCGCGGCGCAGCAGCTGCTCTACGAGATCTCGCCCGATGCCGCGGTTCGGCGGGCGTCGCAGACGTGCGCGAACGACGTTGCGAGCTTCAATGCCGACGAAGGCGCGCGGCCGGACGTGTACCAAGCGATGGTCGCGGCTGCAGAGAGCCACACGGCGCGAACCGCCGGCGACCGCAAACTCGAAGAGATCGATCTGGCGCAAGCGCGCCGTGCCGGCGCCGCGCTCGCACCCGAGCGGCGACGCACGTTCGTTGCGCTCGAAAAACAGATCAGCGACCGCGAGTTGAAATTCGCCGCCAACCTTTCCAACGACGCAACGACGATAACGATTACGCCGGATCAGGCGACGAGCCTGCCGGCCGACGTGAGCGTGAACTTCAAAAAAGACGCGGCCGGTAACGTGATCGTGCCGGTGAACGAAAGCACGACTACGGTATTCGGCGAGAACGAACGTGATGCGACCGCGCGCAAGGCGTTTTCCATCGCGTACAACCGTCGGGGCGGCGAACCCAACGTGCGGCTCTTGGGGCAGGCACTTGTCGCTCGCGAACGCGTTGCAAAGCTGCTCGGCTACCCGAATTGGTCCGCGTACATCGCGGCTGATCGGATGGTCAAGACATCAGCACGCATTGCGACGTTCTTAGGCGATCTCGATAGCGCGTTGCTTCCCGCGGCGCGCACGCAACTTGAAGGCTTGCAAACCCTCAAAGGGTCACCGCTTGACCCGTGGGATGTTGCCTACTACGAGAATCAGCTCGTCAAAACGAAATACAGCGTCGATGAGAACGCGATCAAGCGATACTTTCCGGCGCAGCACACCATCGACGCCGTGCTGGCGATTTACTCACGCATTCTCGGGTTGACGTTCACGCCGGCGCCGAGGGCGCAGACGTGGGACCAAAGCGTATACGCCTACGACGTGACGGATACGAGCACCGGTGAACTTCGCGGACGCTTCTATCTCGATCTGTATCCGCGGCCCGGCAAATACTCACATTTCGCGAACGTCGGACCGACGTCGCGACGCATCTTGCCTGACGGAACGATCAGGCCCGCCGTCAACGTGATCGTCGGGAACTGGCCCGCGCCGTCGCCGGGAAAGCCGTCGCTGCTCACGCACGAAGACGTGATCGTGTTTTTCCACGAATTCGGTCACAACGTCGCGGCGCTGTGCGCGAACACGCCCTACGAGACGCTCAACAGCGGCTTCCGTTGGGACTTCGTCGAGGCACCATCGCAGATGCTCGAAAATTTCGTCTGGGACCCGGCGATCCTCAAGAAGATCTCCTCGAACGTTGACGGCGGCGGGTCGCTGCCGGACGACCTGATCGGCAAGATGATCGCCGCACGCTACGTCGACGAACCGCTTTCGACCGTCACGCAAACGTTTTATGCGTCGGTCGATCAGCGCTATCATACGCTGCCCCAGCCGGTCGATACGACGGCGGTTTGGAAAGCGCTCAAAGACCGTTTGACGCCGGTGCCGTTCGTCGACGGAACGTTTCCGCAGGCCGGGTTCGAGCACATCATGGGCGGCTACGACGCGGGGTATTACGGTTATCTGTGGTCGAAAGTCTACGCGCAAGATATGTTCACGGCGTTCAAAGCCGGCGGCCTCGAAAGCCCGGTTGTCGGCGCCCGCTATCGTAACGAAATCTTAGCACCCGCGCGAGCCGAAGAACCGGACGCCGAAGTACGCGCATTGCTCGGGCGGCCGATGCGTCCCGACGCGTTTTACAAAGAACTCGGGCTCGCGCCGCCGCACTAAAACTTGTTGCGCGGCACTCCGATATCGTACACATGAAGTCTCGCTCGTTCGCTGACTTGGTCGTCGGCGTGCTTGCCTACATTTCGCTTCGGAGCCTCGTCAGCGTGTCGAGCGGCCAACCGCGCAGCCCGCGAGCCGACCGGCGCTGGACGCTTCCGCCCGCAAAACGTCGCTTTCGACGCCGTGTCGCCGAAGATGCTTGCCGTCATTGCAAAGGTTCCGGCCAATGCGACGCGTGCCGGCCGGCGACGTGCCGAGTCTGCCGCGGATCGGGTCTTCAACCGCGCGACACGGCGCTCGTGGAACGGCTCAACGTCCTCTGGGACGGCGTCATTTAGCCGAAACGAGGTCACCGCAGACGCGTTCCGCGAACGCAACTTGCATGCTTGCGCCATCACCGGTCGTCGATGCCGTCATGCTCGAATCCCGAGCCGCCGGCTTCTCTACGCGTTCGATCAAGCGCGAAGCGAAGCGTGCGGCGATCGATCTCGCGATCCGCTGCATCGACCTCACGACGCTCGAGGGCAAAGACTCCCCCGGACGCGTGCGCTCTCTCTGCGCGAAGGCGCGCCAGCCGGCACCCGGCGCGCCGGCGGTCGCGGCGGTCTGCGTCTATCCGAATCTCGTGGCCGTTGCGAAAGACGCGCTCGGGGGCAGCGGTGTGAAGGTGGCGTCCGTAGCAACCGCGTTTCCGAGCGGCCTCTCGTCGCTCGACGTGAAGCTGCGCGACACGGAAGCTGCGCTGGTGTCGGGCGCCGACGAGATCGACATGGTGATCGACCGCGGTGCGTTTCTCGCGGGCGACGAAGCGACGGTGTTCGCCGAAGTTGCCGCCGTCAAACGACTGTGCGGAAGCGTTCATGTCAAAGCGATTCTCGAAGCCGGCGAACTCGGTTCGTACGACGCGATTCGGCACGCGAGCGACATCGCGCTCGACGCCGGCGCCGACACGATAAAGACGTCGACCGGAAAAATCGGCATCTCCGCAACGTTGCCGATTGCGCTCGCGATGTGCGAGTCGCTGCGCGCCTTCTATCGCCGCACCGGCGAGCGGCGCGGCTTCAAAGCCGCCGGCGGAATCCGCACGACGAAGAGCGCGTTCGCCTACCTCGTCTTGATCGATGAAACGCTGGGCGGCGAGTGGCTCGACCCGGATCTCTTTCGCATCGGCGCGTCGTCGCTGCTCGACGATCTCTTGTTGCAGCGTGAAAAAGAACGCACGGGGCGCTATACGTCGCCCGATGCGATCGGACGGGACTGACGATCGTGGCAACGTTGCAATACGTCAGTTCGCTCGAAAGCACGCCGGCACGCATCGCCCCGTGCTACGGACATTTCATCGGCGGCGAATCCGTCGCGTCGAGCGGTGACGCGACGTTCACCTCGTTGAACCCGGCGACCGACGGCGAACTCGCGCAGGTCGCTGTCGGCACGGCCGCCGACGTCGACCGCGCCGTTGCCGCTGCCCGCGTTGCGTACGATCGCTACTGGCGCCGGCTCACGCCCGCGCGTCGCGCCGCCTATATGTATCGTATCGCTCGAGCGATCTCGGAGCGCTCGCGCGAACTCGCCGTCCTCGAGACGCTCGACAACGGGAAACCGATCAAGGAATCACGCGACTTCGACGTGCCGCAGGCGGCCGCACACTTCTTCTACTATGCGGGTTGGGCCGATAAGCTCGCGTACGCCGCACGTGCCGGTCGCTCACCGCACGCGCTGGGCGTCGTCGGCGCGATCGTCCCGTGGAACTTCCCGCTGCTGATGGCGGCGTGGAAAATCGCTCCGGCGCTCGCCGCCGGAAATACGATCGTTCTCAAGCCCGCGGAGACGACACCGCTCTCGGCGTTGCGGCTCGCTGAAATCTGCGCGGAAGCCGATCTGCCGCCCGGCGTGCTCAACGTCGTCACCGGGGACGGCGCGACCGGCGCGGCTCTGGTCGCTCACGGCGGCATCGATAAGATTGCCTTCACCGGTTCGACCGAAGTCGGCAAAGCGATCGCACGGACGCGCGCGTCGTCGCGCCTTCCGATGACGCTCGAGCTCGGCGGAAAGGCCGCGAACATCGTCTTCGCCGACGCACCGCTCGACGCGGCGATCGAAGGCGTCGTCAACGGGATTTACTTCAATCAAGGTCACGTGTGCTGCGCGGGATCGCGTTTGCTCGTGCAAGAGCCAATTCACGACGAAGTCGTTGCGCGGCTCGGTCAGCGCATCGAGACGCTGCGGATCGGCGATCCGCTCGATAAGAATACGGACATCGGCGCGATCAACTCGCACGCGCAACTCGATCGCATCGAAGAACTCGTCGCGAGCGGTATTGCCGACGGTGCGACGTTCCATCGGCAGTCGGCGACGGTTCCCGAGCACGGCGCTTTTTTTCCGGCGTCGTTTTTCACCGGCGTCGGCCCGGCAATGCGCATCGCGCGCGAAGAGATTTTCGGGCCCGTCTTGTCGATTCTCAGTTTCCGAACGGCTGACGAGGCGATCGAAAAGGCGAACAACACGCGCTTCGGCCTGAGCGCGGGCGTGTGGACGGACAAAGGCTCAAAGAGCATGTACGTCGCGAACCGCCTGAAGGCGGGCGTCGTGTGGTGCTCGACATTCAACCGGTTTGACCCGAGCTCGCCATTCGGCGGCTACCGCGAGTCAGGATTCGGTCGCGAAGGCGGACTGCCGGGGCTGCGCGCGTATCTCGATTTCAACGCTGCGAGCGCAACTGTTGACGGCCCGTAAGCGGTGACGGAGCACGGGTACACCTTCGCGGCAAGCGACTTGCTCCATGTGTATCTGAATCAGAGTCCGCTCGCGCTCGTCGGTTGGGATGACAACGGCCGGTTCACCGAATGGTCTTCTCAAGCCGAAACGATCTTCGGATGGACCTCGAGCGACGTGCTCGGGAAGACGATGCAGGACATCGGGTTCGTCGCCGACGACGACGTCGCGCACGTGGCGGGCATCGTCTCGCAGTTGCTGAGCGGCGACGCGAACTGGAATTCCTCGGAAAATCGCAACCGTCGCAAGGACGGTACCACGATTACCTGCCGCTGGTTCAACGCGTTCGTCACGCGCGACGACTTCCGCGGGTTCATCAGTCTCGTTGAAGACATCAGCGACGTGATCGCCGCGCGCGAAGCCGTCGCCGAGAGCGAGAATCGTCTGTCCTCACTGTTTTCTGCGACACCGGATGCGGTGACGTTCTTCGATCTCGACGGTCTGCTCACCGACGCCAACGAAGCTGCGTCGCGATTGATGCGCGTCCCCGTCGCCGCGTTGATCGGGCGCCGCTACGACGAGTTCGTCGCCGCCGAGAGCATCGAGCTCGTACGCGGCTTGTTCAGCCGCGTTGTGGGCGGCTTGACGCTCAACATGCTCGTCCCGCTCGTCCGCCCGGATGGGACGACGTTGACCGGGAACATCACGGGCGGCCCGATCCGCCGTAAGAAAAAGATTTGCGGCGCCTTCGTCAACATCCACGACGTCTCGCTACAACAGGAGACGATGGAACGCATCGAGGCGAGCGAGGAACGTGCGCGATCGCTCTTCGACAATAATCCCGACCCGATGCTGACGTTCGACGCCGGGAGCATCGTGACGGCGGCGAACGCCGCGGCCGGCCGCATGCATGGCATCGACGCAAGCGAATTCGTCGGCTTGAGCCTGCTCGACCTCGTTGTTCCCGCCGACATTCCCGTGGCGCTCGCGTCGTTTAACCGCGCGCTGGCCGGAATTGCGAGCGGAGCGGAGGTGAGCGTCGGTGCGCCTGACGCCGGGATTCCGACATTCGTAACGATGATCCCGATGAAGCTGCAGAACCGTGCGGTGGGCGTGCACGCGCACGTCCGCGACCGGCGCGCGGAGATTTCGCAGCAACAGCAAAACGCGACGCATGCGGGCCGCATTCGCGACCTCTACTTGACGGCGGCGGCCGCGAACGAAAACGCGGAACGTCAAATCGCGGCGACGCTCGAGGCAGGCTGCCGAATTCTCGGCATGTCGTCAGCCGCACTCTACGATGCGAACTCGGACACGATCGTCGCAACGTACGGAGAACCGCTGCCGGCATCGCTCGCGCGCCTTTCGATCGCGACGGATCGCCCCTTGGCGCTGCACGATCTGACGATTCTCGCCCCGCTGCAAGATACCGACGGGACGCCCTTGCGCGCGCTGATCGGGACGCGCATCACAACCGGGAATATCCCCTACGGCAGCCTTTCTTTTGCCTCGCATGTCGCGCGTAACCGGGAGTTCGACGACGTCGATCACGACCTCGTCGCCCTGATGGGCGCATTGGTCAACTCGGCGATCGACCGTGGGCGGTCGCGCGCACGTTTGCATACCCTCGCCTATACCGATACGGTGACGACGCTGCCGAATCGCCTGTGGTTGATCGAACAGTTGCGCGACCGTCTCGAAGATGCGCGCATCACGGGCTCGCCGGTCGGCGTACTCTTCCTCGACCTCGATCGATTCAAGGACATCAACGACACGCTCGGTCACGAGAGCGGCGACCAGCTGTTGCAGATCGTCGGGAAGCGGCTCGCAGGCGCGATCCGTTCCGGTGACATCGTCGCGCGCATGGGCGGCGACGAGTTCGTCGTCCTCGCTCTGGGAGCTCCCGACTTGCCGGCCCTCGCCGCGCTCGGCGAGCGCATCATCGGCGCAGTCGAAGAGCCGGTGCACATGGGCGGCATGGAACACTTCGTGACGACGAGTATCGGAATCGCGTCGTTTCCGAGCGACGGAAGTGATGCCGAAACCCTCGTTAAACATGCCGACGTCGCGATGTACCGCGCCAAAGACCGTGGCCGAAACACCTATCAGTTCTTCACACCGGCACTCAACGCGACGCTGCAAACGCGGCTCTCGCAAGAGAAAACATTGCGCAAGGCGCTCGACAACAACGAGTTTGTCGTGTATTACCAGCCGCAACATGACCTCGTTTCCGGCGACCTTGTCGCCGTCGAGGCGCTCGTGCGCTGGAATCATCCGCGCTCCGGGCTCGTGTTACCGGGTCACTTCATTCCGAATGCTGAACTGAGCGGCCTGATCGTCAACATCGGCGACTTCGTGCTCGAGACGGCGTGCGCCGACATCGCCGAGATGCGCCGCACGGTCGCACGCGATCTGCGTCTTTCCGTCAACTTGAGCGCACGGCAATTCCACCAGCATCGTCTGGCGCGCAAAATTCGTATGATTCTCGAGCAGGCGTCGCTCGATCCGACCGCGCTCGAGCTCGAGATCACGGAGTCGGTCGCGATGAACGATGCCGAAGTGACGGTCAACATCATGCGCGACCTCGGGGCGGAAGGGGTCCGGCTCTCCGTCGACGATTTCGGAACGGGCTACTCGTCGCTTGGGTATCTTCGCCGGTTTCCGCTCGATTCGATCAAGATCGATCGGTCGTTCGTGACCGACCTCGCCGCGGAGCCCGACGACGCAACGATCGTGCGCACCGTCATTGCGATGGCGCATGCGCTCGACTTGGAGGTCGTAGCGGAGGGCGTCGAGACGGATGGGCAACTCGACTTCCTGCGCGAGCAACGCTGCGATCGGGTTCAGGGTTTCTACTTCTCGCAAGCGATCCCGCGGACGGCGCTCGAAGCCTATATCGACGGGCGGGCGAAGCGGGACGCGAGGGCCGTGTAGAAAAGGGTAACGAACGAACGTGGAAACGCTGACCGTCGGACTGGACCGCGCACATCTCATCGACTGGTACCGTGCGAACCGCTCGCGCAGCGCGTCGATCTTTGCATCGCTGACGCCCGCGGCGTACTATGATGCGCCGATTCCGCTCCGTCATCCGTTCGTCTTTTACGACGGTCATCTGCCCGGGTTTTCATACATCGTTTTGCACCGACGCGCGCTCGGCGGCGCACCGATCGACACCGACCTGGAGGCGCTGTTCCAACGCGGGATCGATCCGGAGAATGTCGACTCGGCCGGAAAGCTGCAACGGACCGATTGGCCCGCACGCGACGTCGTGCAGCGCTTTGCGCAGGCATGCGACGAGGCGATCATCGCGGATCTCGCGCACGCGACGCTCGACGATCCTGCCAATCCGATGCTCGCCGGCGCCGAAGCGGTCTACAACATCCTCGAACATGAACCGATGCATCACGAAACGTTGCTTTACATCGTCGCCCGCCTACCACGTAGCGCGAAACGCGGGCCGTCTCCCGACGTACGCGACGTCTTGCCGCCGCGGCGCGAGCCGGTCGCCGTCGGCGCCGGCCGCGCGACGCTCGGCGCGCGCCGTGGCGAACGTTTCGGCTGGGACAATGAATTCGACGCGCACGTCGTCGATGTCGATGCGTTCGGGATCGACGTCCACGACGTTACCAACGGCGACTTTCTCGCGTTCGTGCGCGACGGCGCCCCGTTGCCGCCGTTCTGGATCGAACGCGACGGTGCGTTCCGGCTGCGTACCGTCTATGACGAGATACCGTTGCCGATGAGTTGGCCCGTGTACGCCTCGCATGATGATGCGGCGGCGTTCGCCGCGTGGTCGGGCGCGCGATTGCCGAGCGAAGCCGAGTATCATCGCGCGGCGTTCGGTACGCCCGGCGGTGACGAGCGGGCGTATCCGTGGGGCGACGCGCCGGCGAGTGCGGCGCACGGCAACTTCGATTTTCGGCGCTTTGATCCCGAACCGATCGGCAGCTCTCCAGCCGGTGTCAGCGCGTGGGGCGTGCACGATCTCATCGGTAACGGCTGGGAGTGGACGGCGACGCCGTTCGCACCGTTCGACGGGTTTCAGCCGATGCCGACGTATCCCGTCTACTCGGCGGACTTCTTCGACGGCAAGCACTTCGTGATGAAAGGCGCCTCGCCGGTGACGTCGCACCATCAGGTGCGGCGCAGTTTTCGAAACTGGTTCTACGCCGACTACCCGTATATGTTCGCGACCTTCCGTCGCGCATACACCTGACGACGTTCGAGGGCCCTCTGTTTGTGCGTTGATCAGTCCTGGTCGACGTTATTCGATCGGGCAGCGTTTTTCGGCGTCATGTCGGCGGCTGCGTTGCCGTTCGTTCTGGGTCCCGCGGCGATCGCCGAGGCCGCGGACACGGCGAAATATCCATTGCCCGCGGCGCGGGGATCCCTCACCCGCGGTAACGCGCGCGCCGTTGCGCTCGCGTCCGGCTCGCCGATGGTGCGCGCGACCTACGCATCGGTCGAAGCGCTGGCGAATACACTGAGCGACGGCGACCTCAAAGCGTACGTCGTCGCATTCCTGCACTATCCGGCGCCCGATTACGCGGCGAATCACAAGACGCCGGCGTCGCGGGTCGCCGTGCGCGACGAGCTCGCGCGCAATGGGTTCGTCCCACCGGACGCGCCGGTGAGCGGCATCTTTCCGCCGGGAACCGAACCCGGGAGCGCGACTGTCGTGCAGCCGTTTTGGTCGACGCCCGGTTCGAGCGACGGATCGCATCACGCGTACCCGGGCGGACTCGCGGCACACGAATATTTCAACGCGACGATGGCGCAGCAGTTCGCGTCGACCTACGACGCGCACTATTTTGCGAACCACAAGACGGTCGACCGCGACACCGTCGTCGGCGCCGCGCTCTATCACGACATCATGAAAGCCGTCGTCTTCGGGTGGCGCGACGACGGCTCGCTCTTCGATGAACTCACGATCGCCGGAACCGGCGCGCACCATATTCTCAGCGGTGCCGAAGCGATCGTGCACGGACACACGCCGCGCTTCGTCACGACGTTGCTCTCTGCGCACGCGGCGCCGTCACTCGGCGACGAAGCGAAGGTCGCCGACTGGTGTCGCGCTGCGGCGCTCGTCGCCGGCGCCGACCCCGTTCAGTACGGGCTCGTAAAGGCAGAAGGCGGCGGCTACGCGCTGGCGTCCATGCCCGTGCCCCTCGAAGCGTTCATCAGCAACCTGAGCGATCACGATTTCGTCGCAGCAATCCCCGCCATGCATGTCGTGAGCGACCGGCTCAAAGCGCGCTACGCGCAGTGGCAGCCGGTGACGACGTTCAACTGGTATCGCGCCGCCGTGCTTTCACGCACGACGGCGCTCGCGCTCTACGACACGCTCGCGCGTCGCGGTGAAACGGCGTTCGCGTCATCGGTGCAGCGCGTCGAGGGCACGCTGCACTTCGCCTGACGCTACGCTCGCATTGCCGCGAGCACGTTTGCCGGCGTGAGCGGCGCCGTCCGAACGCGCACACCGGTGGCGTCGAAGACGGCGTTACCGATCGCCGCCGCCGTCGGGCGCGACGACGGCTCGCCCGCGCCGGCCGGCGGAACCGACGGACGGTGAACCATGACGATCTTGACCTCGTCCGGCATGTCGGCGGTGTGGAGGATCGGATACGTCACCCAGTCGCGCGACGTAACGGTCTCGTGATTCCACGTCACCTGTTCGTAGATCGAGCGGCTGATCGACTGCATCAGATTTGCTTCGATGGTGCCTTGCAGCGATTTCGGGTTGACGATGAAGCCGCAGTCCTGCGCGCAAATGATGCGCTGGACGCGAACTTTGCCCGATTTCGGAGCGACGGCGACGTAGGCAACGGTCGCGACGATCGTTTCGCCGCGCGTCGCGAATGCCACGCCGCGTCCGAGGAGTTCACCGTGCGCGTTCGTGTGTTTGCGCGATGCCGACGGCCGCGTCTCCCAACCGGCGGCAGCCGCCGCCTGTGCGAGCACGTCGACGTGCCGCGCATTGCCAAGGTGCTTACGGCGGAACGCGACGGCGTCGGCGCCGGCCGCGGCGGCGAGTTCGTCGATGAACGACTCGATGACCCAGGTCGTCCCCGGGCCTTCGGGATCGCGCATGTGCGCGGTGCGCAGCGGCGAGAGACGCGGGGCGAACGGGGCGATCAGCTCGGCGGTCGAGCGCAGATTCGGAATATCGTAGCTCGCCGAGTTGCGGCCGTATTGACCGAATTCGAACGTGTCTCCCGGATTGGGAAAGCCGGCCATCTGGCCCGCGAGAAACGAACCCGCGACGTCCGGATGCGAGACGATCTCGTTCCCGTTGAACTGACGTAACGTCGCGTCGAACGCGACGATGGAACCGTTTACGAGCGTGCCGCGCACGCGACCGACGATGGCCGGCGCTTTATTGCCCCATTGCGTGTTGTCCGCGCGCATCGACTGCACGCGCACCGGGTGACCAGCGGCGCGCGAGAGCAACGCCGCCGCGGCGGCGGATTCTTCCAAACCGGCACGGCCGTAGGAGCCCGCGTCGGACACCCACTGCACCTCGACGCGCTCGGCCGGAAGGCCGAGTACCTGCGCCACGCCTTGCTTGAGCGCGTGCGTCTTCTGTGTGCCCGACCAAACGGTAACGCCGTCGGGTCGCACGTCGACGACCGTGCAACCCGGGCCCATGTTTGCGTGCGATTGAAACGGCCACACGTACTCCGCCGTCAGCGGCGCCGCTCCGAGTGCGCCCGCGACGTCGCCGGCTTTGACAACGTCGGTTTTTACGATCGGCTGCGCCCACATGTAGGCGGCGAGCGTGTTCTGCGCGGGCAGCGTGGTACTCGGCGCGCTCCAACGAACCTTGAGCGCCCGCGCCGCGCGAATCGCATCCCACTCGCGCGTCGCAACGATGCCGACGAAGTCGCGCACGCGGATGACGCGCGCGTCGCCCATGTCGCGAACGCCGGTCGCATCGACGGCGACCACGGTTGCACCGATCGAGGGCGGCATCGTCGAGCGCCCGTGCAGCATCCCCGGCCGCCGCACGTTGACGACGTACGGATAGCGTCCGAACGCTTTTGCTTTTGCGTCCAGCCGCGGAACCGGCTCGCCGACGATCGTGTACGCGCTCCATGCTTTCGGCTGCGCCGGCACTTTCGGTGCGGTCGTAAAACCCTCGCCGGACAACGGGAATTTCGGGTCGGGAACGAGCGCGCCGAGCAGATCGGTATACCGCACGTTGACCGACGGGCTTAGGTGCACGACGCCCTCGCTCACGTAGAGCGCTTCGGGAGCCGTGCCCAGCTTTGCGGCCGCCGCGGTGACGAGAATGCGGCGCATTTCGGCTGCGGCGTTGCGAATCGCGGCATTGCCGCGGAACGTCGAGTTACTGCCGCCGACACCGCCTGCGGCGACCGTCGTCGACGTATCGCCCAAGATCGGCCGCACGCTGGCGAACGGGACGTCGAGTTCGTCGGCGACGAACTGTGCGAGTCCGGTCGGCACGCCCATACCGACTTCCACTTTATCGGTGTACATCTCGACCGTACCGTCGGGCAGCATGCGCAACCACGCGCCGAGCGTCGTCGACGCCGGAGCCGGTGCGTCGGCCGCCACCGCGAAGCCGCGCGGTGTTGCGCCGGCGACGACGATCAGCGCCGTCGTCCCGGTCAGAAAAGCCGCCCGTGTCGCACTCATGCGTGCATCTCCTTGGCAGCGCGCTGCACTGCGCGAACCATCGCGACATGCGCGCCGCAGCGGCACACGACGTCGCCGAGAGCCTCTTTGATACGCGCCTCGCTCGGCGCTTTCTCATGGTGCAGCAGATCGGCTGCCGTCATGATCCAGCCGTTGAGGCAATAGCCGCACTGCATCGCCTGTTCGTCCGCAAATGCCGTTTGCAACGGGTGCGGACGCTCGGGCGTTCCGAGTCCGCCCAGCGTGGTGACGACGTGTCCCGCGGCGCTACCGACGGGATAGACACACGACCGGGTCGCGACGTTATCAATCAACACCGTGCACGCCCCGCACTGCGCGAGTCCGCAGCCGAAGCGCGGATTCTCCAGCGCGAGATCATCGCGCAGCGCGTAGAGCAGCGGCATCGTGGGATCCGCGTCGACGGCATGTTCCTTGCCGTCGACGCGGAGATGAACGGTTTTGGACATGCGCGTCACCCCGAAGCGAGATTCCCAGAAGCTTCCTTACACCGGAACCGCCGCCTGCATCACGCCGGAACGGCCGCCTGCATTCGGCGCCGCAACTCGGCGTCGAGCGCATCGAGAAAGCCCTCCGTTGTCAACCAGGGCTCATCGGGACCGATAAGCAGGGCGAGATCCTTCGTCATTTTACCGCTCTCGACCGTATCGACGCAGACCGCCTCGAGCATCTCGGCGAATCGGATCACTTCGGGCGTGCCGTCCAGCTTGCCGCGGTGTGCCAGTCCGCGCGTCCACGCGAAAATCGAGGCAATCGGGTTGGTCGAGGTCGGCTTGCCCTGCTGGTGCATTCGATAGTGTCGCGTCACGGTTCCGTGCGCTGCCTCCGCTTCGACGGTTTTGCCGTCGGGGCTGAGCAGCACCGACGTCATGAGTCCGAGCGAACCGAAACCCTGCGCGACGGTATCGGACTGGACGTCGCCGTCGTAATTCTTGCACGCCCAGACGAACTTGCCGCTCCACTTCAGTGCCGCAGCGACCATGTCGTCGATCAACCGGTGTTCGTAGGTGATCCCGCGGGCTTTGAACTCAGCGGCGAACTCGGCGTCGAAAACCTGTTGGAAGAGGTCTTTGAAGCGGCCGTCATAGGCTTTGAGAATCGTGTTCTTCGTCGAAAGATAGACCGGCCAATTCCGCAACAGCCCGTAGTTGAAACTGGCCCGCGCAAAGCCGCGAATCGAGTCGTCGAGATTGTACATCGCCATCGCGACGCCACCGCCCGGAAACTGGAACACGTCGCGCGAGATCGTCTCGCCGGCGCCGTCGGGCGTGAAGGTCAAGGTCAGTTTTCCGGAACCCGGCACGACGAAATCCGTCGCGCGATATTGATCGCCGAAGGCATGCCGGCCGATCACGATCGGATCGGTCCAGCCGGGGACCAGCCGCGGCACGTTACGGCAAATGATCGGCTCGCGAAAGACCGTTCCGTCGAGCTCGTTACGGATCGTCCCGTTCGGCGACTTCCACATCTTCTTCAGCCCGAATTCCTCGACGCGGGCTTCGTCCGGGGTGATCGTCGCGCACTTGACACCGACGGAAAACTCTTTGATGGCGCGGGCCGCGTCGAGCGTCACCTGGTCGTCGGTCGCGTCGCGGTGTTCGACCGAGAGATCGTAGTAGCGCAGATCGATCTCGAGGTACGGCAGGATCAACTTGTCCTTGATGAACTGCCAAATGATACGCGTCATTTCGTCGCCGTCCAATTCGACGACGGGATTTCGTACAGCGATCTTATCCATATTGCGGCGGGTTTCGCGCAATTTAAGAGCCAATCCGCCGCAATCCAGGCTTTGGGAGGATGTTGTTGGGAGGAGCGGCTCTCGTTGCCGTCGCTGCCAACGCCGGCGCTCGTCTAGCGGCGGCCTCGCCCGAGCATGCCCCGGCGGCTGTTTCGTGGTCGGTGTTGAGTACCGTCACGTCGCTCGTCGCACTCGTTGGAGTCCTCTTGCTCGTGCTCTTGCGCGTTTTGGGCGCGAGTGTGCGTTCTCTGAGCTTACGCAGCGAAACCGAACGGGTCGCGTCCGAAGTCGCGCTCGCGCGCGCTGAGGCGCGTTTTCAGACGGTCTTCGAAGGTGCCCCGCTCGGGATCGCGGTCATCGATGCGGACGGATCGCTACGCGAGACGAACGCGGCCTTCGACGTCATGCTCGGCTATGGTCGCCGCGAACTGGTCGGCCGCCCCTTGACGTCGCTCGTCGATCCGTCGGACCGCGCGCGAACCGTGGAGGGCTTCGCCGCACTCGTGCGCGGCGATGTCTCTTCGTCCGAACAAGAGGTTCGTTACCGCCGCGAAAACGGTTCGACGATGTGGGCCGACGTCAGCGTGACCTACGTCCCCGAAGACGACGATCCGTTCGCGATCGCGATCGTCGACGACGTCAGCGAACGTATCGTCATCCGCGACCGGCTCATCCACGAGGCGACGCACGACGCGCTCACCGGCTTGCCGAATCGCGGCTTGTTCTCGGCGCAGCTCGGTGATGCATTGCACGTGCCGCCGCGTGGACTGGCGGTCGCGTTCGTCGATCTCGATCACTTCAAGATCGTGAACGATAGTTTGGGGCATTTGGCCGGCGACGCGCTCTTACGCGCGGTCGCGCAGCGATTGCGCTCGATCATGCGTCCGGGCGAAATGGTCGCGCGACTGGGGGGCGATGAGTTCGGCGTCCTCTTCCTCGACGAGGATATCGAAACGCGCATCGAGTGGCTTCTCGCGACCGTCGCCGAGCCGGCAACGGTCGAGGGGCGGCGCCTCTATACGACCGCGAGCGTCGGTGTTGCGCTCGGTCACGAACGTTATCGCCGCCCGGAAGATCTGCTGCGCGACGCCGATATCGCGCTCTACCGGTCGAAGGCCGACGGTCGCGCGACGTACACGATCTTCAACGAACAGATGCATGACAAGGCCGTGCAACGTCTTCAGATCACGTCCGACATGCGCGACGCGATCGAAACGCCCGACCAGTTTTGCGTCGCGTTCCAACCGCTCGTGCGGCTCGCTGACTGGAAAACGATTGGTTATGAGGCACTCGTGCGCTGGAACCATCCGCGCGAGGGCATCATTCAACCCGACCTTTTCATCCCGGCTGCGGAAGAGTCAGGCGTGATCGTGCGGCTCGGGCGTCACGTCCTCGCTCGGTCTCTCGAACGCCTCGCAATCGAGCAGCGTAGAGATCCGACCTTGCAGATGCACGTCAACGTGTCGGTGCAAGAACTCGTGCACGGCGACTTGCCCGAGCACGTGTTCGCCGCAATCCATGCGGCCGGGGTCGAACCGGAGACGGTGACGCTCGAAATCACGGAGAATGCGATCATCGACATGAGTACCGGTGCCGGCGCCGTTTTGGAGCGGCTGCGCGAAGGCGGCGTGAAAGTATGCATCGATGATTTCGGCATCGGGTACTCATCACTGCGGTATCTGCGCATGCTGCCGATCAGTGGATTGAAGATCGACCGCAGTTTCGTCTCCGGCTACGGCGAGGGGCTGGCGAGCGAACCGATCGTGAAGACGGTGCTCGACCTGGCGCGGTCGCTGGATTTGCACGTCGTCGCCGAAGGCATCGAAACGCCCGAGCAAGCGGAAAAGCTGCGGCTCTTGGGATGCGCGACCGGCCAGGGCTTTATTTTCTCGCGACCGCTGATGCCCGCGCTCGATCAGCCGCTCGCGCTCCCGGCCGAATTGCTCGCCGCCCGGAGTTGACGGATGGCCATCGTAGCGCTCGACGGTTCCGCGTTCGCACGAGACGTCGCGGCAGCGTACGCCGCGGCCACCAAGAGCATCGTGACGTTCGTCGCCGTCACGGCTTTCGACGCGCACGGCGGTCCGTTTCACATCCGCTCCACCTCCGAGACGGGTTACGAAGAAACGGCCGGCGCGCCGGTCCGCAAACGTGTCCTGCGCGCCGTTGATAACGGCAAAACGGTAGCGCCCGACGAGCTGACAAAAAGGTCGGTCGACCCGGAGGGCCCGTCGGGACGGTTCGGTATGCGGCTTCCCATGCTGTCGGGATGTGTCGACGACTACGACTACGGCAAGCCGCACGACGACGGCGAGTTCGTATCGGTCGACTTCACCGCGAAAGTCCGGGACGAAGCGCACGGTGATGGTTCGCTGACGTTTTTGCGTGCGGAGAATCGCATCGTGACGATCGTCGTTCGTCCGGCCGCGCTGCCGCAGCACGCGACGAGCATGACGACGACGCTCGAATTCGCGAAGGTGAGCGACGAGCGCTGGGATGTCGTGAAGATCACGCGCGCGTTCACCGGCCGGGAAGGCTTTATCTCCGGCGGCGGAACGTCGGTCACAACATACGAACGCTATCGCCCGTTCGCGACGCAGAGCGCAGCCGACGCGGCGCTCGACGCGATGCAGCCCGATTCGGGCTGATCCTCAAAGTTTGTCGACGTCGAACCGCTCGGCCGATTCGAGAATGATGCGGCGCGCTTCCGCGGCATCGAACCACCCATGGGTGCTCGTTGCTTTTCCTTCGAGCAGCTTGTACGTTTCGAAGAAATGCTGAATCTTGCGCAGCTGATGCGCGAAGATCTGCGTATAGTTATGAACGTCGGCGTATTCCGGCTCGCCGACCGGGACCGCCAGAACCTTGTCGTCGGATTTGCCGTCGTCGATCATCTTGAGAATACCGATCGGACGCGCGACGACCAGGCATCCGCTAAACGTCGGTTCCGAGACGAGAATCAACACGTCGAGCGGATCGTCGTCGAGCGCGAGGGTGCGTGGAGCGAAGCCGTAATCGCCGGGGTAGTACACCGGTGAGTGCAGCGCGCGATCGAGCCGGAAGATATCCAGCGCTTTGTCGTATTCGTACTTGTTACGCGACCCGCTGGGAATCTCGACGATGACGTTGATCGTGTCGGGCGCTCGCTCGCCGAGCGGAAGCGTAAGTCGATTTTGCCGGGTGTCGAGAGCCACGCGCGCTGCCTTCCCGCCGACCCTTCAATGCCCTTGTACGAGCGCGATTGCGGTCAATATAACGACTTCTAAAGCGACAATCGTCGCACCGTAGACGTCGCCGACGAGAACGCCGCCGAGCCGCCGCGCCGCGCCGCGCCCAAACAGCAACGCGATCGCGCACGCGGCCGCCGCGACGGCGATCCACACCGGCGCGCGCGCTGCAAGCGCGATTGCAACGAGCGTGCACGCGCACAAGAAGAGCACGGTCGGCGGCGGTCGTTGCGCGAACGCGGCCGCCGAGCCGCCCGTGCGGCCGTACGGAAAGACGAACGCGTTTTGCACCGCGGCAAAACGCGCCGAGCCGCCGGCGAACGCAAGGGCGAACGGCAGGCGAGCCGGATCGAGCGCGCCGAGCGACGTGACCCACCACGCTATCGCGACCGCGAATCCGGCGACGGCGAACGTTCCGTGTCGCGGATCTTTCATGATCTCAAGACGTCGTTCGGGTGCGACGCTCGCGAACAGTGCGTCGCAGGTGTCGAGGAAGCCGTCGACGTGCATGGCTCCGCTGAGAACGACCGTTGCCGAGAAGGCCGCTGCGACGGCGAACGCGTGCGGCGCGATCGTGCTCACGCCCCACGCAAACGTTCCGCTGAGCGCGCCGATGGCGATGCCGACGAACGGCAGGCACGCAAGCGCGGCGCCGTCCGGTGCACCCGTGAGGCCGACGGGCAAAATCGAGAAGTACGAAAAGGCCGTTCGCAGTGCGTTCAGATTTCGACGCGTCCGCGCTCCTCCGCCGTTGAAACTCCCGCTTCCGCGAACGTCTGCATCTCGCGCACCATGCGTGCCGCCGCTTCGATCAGCGGCAGCGCCAACGCCGCACCGCTGGCTTCACCGAGGCGAAGATCGAGATCGAGAAGCGGCTCGAGCCCAAGCGCGGCAAGCGCGATCGCGTGACCGGGTTCGCGCGAACGATGCGCGGCGATGAAGTAGTCGAGTGTCGCGGGCGCGATACGCGCGGCGATCAGTGCCGCAGCCGCGACGATCGCGCCGTCGAGCACGATCGGAATGCGCGCTCGGGCCGCGCAGAGCATCACGCCTGCCAGCGCGACGATCTCGTAACCGCCGACTTCGCTTGCAAGTTCGTCCCACGTGAAGTCGCTGCAGCGCGCAAGACCAGCTTTAATCGCCGCCGTCTTGCGCACGAGCGCAGCGTCGTCGATACCCGTACCGCGACCGACGACGCGTTCCGGCGGTTCGCCGGTGAAGCCGGTCACGAGCGCGGCGGCACTCGTCGTGTTACCGATGCCCATCTCGCCGAGTGCGATGAGGTCGAAGGGAGCGCGCTCGAAGCATTCGTCGAATGCGGCGACACCGGCCGCCAGAACGTAGCCGAGATCGTCACGCCGGATCGCCGGCCGGCGAGCAAGATTCGCCGTACCATAACCGGCGTTGACGTCGATGAGGCGCGGATGTGATGCGAGCGGCGTTCGCACGCCGAAATTTGCGACGTAGACCTCCGCCCGGGCGACTCGGCCGAACGCGTTGATCGCCGCGCTGCCGGCGAGGAAGCCGCCGATCATTTGCGCCGTGACGTCGGCCGGGTATGCGCTCACCCCGTCGTCCGCGACACCGTGATCGCCCGCTCCGATCAGGATCGTACGCCGTTCGTAGACGTGCTCGGGCACGCCGCCGGCGATCGCGCACAAACGCTCCGCGAGCGTTTCAATGCGGCCGAGACTTCCGAGCGGTTTGATCAGCATGTCGATGCGCTCGCGTGCGGCAGCGGCGACGGCGCGATCGGTCGGTACGATCGCGGCGCGAAACTCGTCGACGATCACGGGCGCGCCGTGAAAGTCTGCGCGGTCTCGTTGATCGCCGCGACGGTCCAGCCGCCTGCAAACGAACCGCGCAGGCGGATGATTCCCGCGGGCACGAGCCGCACGCGCAACTCCGTCTCATCCGCATCGGACGCCGGTTGCGGATCTTTCACCGTATGCAGAATCGCATGCATCACGCCGGCGTGGCTCACGATGAGGGCGCGGCCATTTGGTGGAACGCGGTCGGCGATTCGGCGCAGTACTGCACCGATGCGAGCGCAAAGGTCGAGCCACGACTCACCGTCTTGCGGGACGTACTGGCGCGGTGAGGCTTCATAGCGATCCGAAAGCTCGGGCCAGCGCGCCACGATCTCCGTCCACGTCAGGCCTTCCCATACGCCGAAGTGCATCTCCCGCAGCGCCGGGTCGAGTTCGAGCGCCGGCGCCCGGCCGGCAAGGATCGTCTCGGCCGTTGCGCGCGCCCGCTGCAGATCGCTTCCAACGGCAAGGTCGAACGTTTCCCCCCGCAGATGGACGGCGAGGGCCCGCGCTTGCGCGCGGCCCTCGTCGTCGAGTGGGACATCCGTTTGCCCCTGAAATCGCCGGTCGGCGTTCCAAGCGGTGCGTCCGTGACGAACGCAGACCAGTTCCATTAACGGGTCGTTGGCTACGACCCGTCCGCTTTCCTAATTACGGATGAACGGCTTGCCTTCGTGCGCGACAAGTAGATCGTGCATGTCGTTGGCGTGCTCTTCTTCCGTTGACAGGATATCTTCGAGCATCGTGCGCGTCGTCGAGTCCTTTTCACCGAAAAAGTTGATCAACTCGCGATAGTGATCGATCGCAATGCGCTCGGCGATCAGATTTTCCTTGAGCATATCGACGAGATTGAGTTCGCTGCTGCCGTACTGCGATGCCGAACGCATGGCGAGTCCTTCGGGATCGAAGTTGGGAACGCCGCCGAGCTGGTTGATGCGCTCGGCGATCATCCCCATATGCTCGCGTTCCTCGTCGGCGTGCTGCTCGAACTCTTCTTTCGGTCCTTCGCTTGCAATGCCGGTCGCGGCAATGGCGTGCATGGTGTAGCGAAGAACGCATACGATCTCCGTGGCAAGCGCCGCTTGCAAGAGATCGATCGCGACTTTGGGATCGAGCTCATACGTGTCGGTGATCGCACCGCTTTCGACCCGTTCGCGCGCGCGCCGGCGCAATTCGGTAATGTCGGTGAGAAACGGCTTGTCGGTCGTCGTCATGGCGACTCGCGTACCCCGCTTGCTTTCCACTCAAACGCCGCCCGATCCGGAACGATGATATAACCGTCGTCCAGATTTCCGAAGCAACGCACGTGCGGTGCGGCGGAGCCCCAGCGGAAAACGAATGCGGCGATGTACGCACAGCTGATCGCGTCGAGCGTGTCATCCCACTGCTTGTAGCGCACCGCGTCCACGCGGATCGGGACGCGCGCGTCAAGGACGAGCGGCGGGTCTGCGCGTTCGAGCGAGCCGAGCGCCGCCCGGTACCGTGCCCACTCGTCGAGCACGGAGGGCCATGGTCGCGACTTCTTCTTGTACCGGAAGATGCGGTCGAGCGCAAAGAGCCGGACGTGCGCCGGATGAGGAAACACTTCGATGGCGACCGTGCGCATATCGTTCGGCACGATGTCGAGCGCCTCGACGATACCGTCACTCGCGAGCGAATCGATCAGGAACCGGGCGCGGCCGCCGGTCGGGAAACGGCGCAGGTTCGCGGGATGCGGGGCCGCGTGTTGACGCCGGAACACGGCGGCGAGATCGCGTTCGGCCGGACGCACGCCCTCCGGATTGCGCACGATCGTCGGCATGTCGATGCCGATGACGCCGCGTGAACCGCGCCACCTTCGCACCCAACCCAGCAGCTCGTCATCGGTGCGGAGGTCGGCGCGCACGTCGAGCAACCGGCCTGCCGCATCGATTGCCGCGACACCCGACGGATTGCGCGGCGACCACGCAAGATCGAGGCCGAGAAGGCGCGGCTCGATCACCGACCAATGGTCGGCGGGTGAGCGATCGCGTCACGGTCCGCAAGACCTACAAGCTTTACATCGACGGGGCGTTCGTTCGCAGCGAATCCGGCCGGACGGATTCGATCGGCGGCCAAAATGTTGCACGCGGTTCGCGCAAGGACGTTCGCGATGCGGTGGTCGCCGCACGGGCGGCACACGAGAAGTGGAACGCGCAGACACCGTCTAATCGTGGGCTGGTCCTCTACCGGCTGGCCGAGATGATGGAAGCGCGCGCCGGGAGTTTGGCCGAACAACTCGTGATCGGCGGAACCGTCGATGCCACCGAAGCACGGCGCGAAGTCGACGCGGCGATCGACCGCACCGTGTGGTACGCGGGATGGTGCGATAAGTACGTCGCGCTCGCGTCGTCGCGCAATCCCGTCGCCGGACCGCATTTCAATTTCTCGACGACGGAGCCCACCGGCGTCGTCGCCGCGATCGCTCCCGACGTCCCCGCCCTGTTGGGGTTGATCACCGCCGTCGTTCCGGCGCTGGTCAGCGGCAACGCGGTGATCGCCGTCGCGTCCGAGAGCGACCCGCGCACGGCGGTCGCGCTGGCGGAATGTTTCGCGACAAGCGACGTTCCGGCAGGCACGTGCAACATCATTACCGGCAAACGCGACGAACTCGGTCCGGTCCTCGCCGCGCATATGGACGTCAACGGAATGTTGGCCGTCGGCATCGGTGCCGCACTCGAACGAACGCTGGGCGAATTTGCGGCCGAGAGCGTGATGCGCACGTCGTTCGAAGCCGCGCCGCCGCCCGCCGACTGGTACGACGCGCGTTACGACGACCTCGAACGCGTCCTGGTCTTCACGGAGATAAAAACGATCTGGCACCCGGCGCGTATTTAAAACGCGCCCGTGCGCGGGCGTCAAGCGTGTGCGGGGACGTTCACGTCGGCGGTGAAGCGCGGGAAGAGCGTTCGCGCATTGTCCTCGAAGATGCCGTGTTTGTCGCTCGCGCTCAAGGCCGGCAGCGCTTCGATGACGGGTTTGAGATCGTCGTAGGCGCGGCCGGTGTCCGGATCGCGGCCCGAACCGCTCCCCGGACGTTCCGTGCCGAAAACGCACCGCTGCGGGCCGACGACATCGAAGAGCAACTCGAGTGATTTCGGATTATGCAACACGGTATCGAACCAGAACCGTTTGAGTGTTTGATCGAAGCGCTCCGAACGCACCGGATTGCGGCCCGCGACGCCGGCAACATTGTCGTCCGCTTTGCCGCGAAAGCCAAAACCGGATTCCGAGAGGCCCTTCGCTTTTTGCATCTCGCGATTCGAGCGCCAGCGACCGATTTGATAGGGAATCGAACCGCCGCCGTGACTGATCAGTAAGTTCAGCTCCGGGAACCGATCGAACATATCGGAGCGCGCGAGCGACGTGACCGCCAAACTCTCTTCGGTAACGAAGTGCTCGTCATACGTTTCGCGTCCGCAGCTGCCGCCGCTGTGGATGTGAGCCGGTAGGTTCATCGCGATCAGCTTTTCGTAGAGCGGATACCAGTACGGATCGGCGAGCGTCGGCGTCTGCTCGACGCCTTCGCCGGGATCGGGATTGAGCAACACGCCGATGAAGCCGAGCGTGTTCACCGCGTGATCGATCTCATCGAACACGACGTCGATCGGTTCGCCGCTGAGTTGCGGCAACGCGGCGACGCCGCGGAAACGCGTGGGATGAAAGGCGATCGTGCGCGCGATGATCTCGTTATTCGAACGCGCCCACAGTTGAGCGTCGCTGAGTTTGCCGCGGTTGATCAGCATGAACGGTCGCGGCGAGAGAAACTGGATGTCGGTGCCGACTTCGTCCATCAGTTTGACGTTGTTATCGGCCGATTTCTTGAGGTCGTCGTCCGGAATGCCGGCGAGGGCGGCGCCGTGTTGACCGCCGGACACGATCAGCGTGCTGCGATAGCCGTACAGGGAAGCCGGTGCAACGAGATGCGCGTGCGCGTCGATGATCATATGCGCCGTATTCGCCCGGTCGACACAGCCTCATGCCGTCCACCCCGTAGCGTTCGATGCCTTCGGGTTATGGCTGTGGAGGAGAGGGGGAGATTCGAACTCCCGACACTCTTGCGAGTGTGCCGCCTTTCCAAGGCGGTGCATTCGACCACTCTGCCACCTCTCCACGAAGCGCGGGCCGCGCGGTTACTTCCCGCCCTCCGGCGCGACCCCTGGCCGACGTGCCTGCAACGTTTGCGTAACGGTGCACCGATTCGCGCGAATCTATCGTTTATCGTACGTCATGCATTTACGGTCGGCGGGCGTGCTTCTGGCAGCCCTGGTTTTTTGTGCGCCGGTCGGCGCGTTTGCGCAAGCGCATGCGTCGAGCACCGACGTTCTCGTCGTCGGCGGAACACCGGCCGGTGTCGCGGCGGCGGTCGCCGCTGCCCGCCGCGGCGAAAACGTCGTCTTGGCGGCTCGCCGCAGCGTCCTCGGCGGTGTCCTGACCGATGCGATGATGGACCAGTGGGACCTCAACCTCACGAGTGACGGCGCGAGCGTCGAGGGCGGAATCTTCCGCGAGATCTACGCGCGCCTCGGTGATTCGTTCACGCCGGACGAAGCAGCGCGCGCGTTCGGCGAGCTCGCCGCGCGCGAGCCGCGCATTCGCGTCGTCACCGACGCGCGCCCGACGGCCGCGGCCGTGGCCTTCGCCGGCGTGAATCGCCGCGTCACCGCCGTGACGTTTGCCGACACGACCGATCGCCGGTCGTTTGTCCTCGCGGCGCCGTACGTCGTCGATGCGACGGACGACGGCGACGTCGCGGCACTCGCCGGGGCACGCTACGATCTCGGCCGTCAAGACACCGGCCGCGACGATCTCATGCAGCCGGTGACGCTGATGTTCACGCTCGAAGGCGTCGACTGGGGGACCGCCGTCCGATCGTACAACGCGAAAACCGACGGACCGGGCGGTGCGATGGACCGTCGCGCATGGGGATATTCAACGCTGATGCAACGCTACCGTGCGTTGTCGCCCGCCGTCATCGCGCGCGATTTGAACTTCGGACACGAAGACGCCGGCGCGGTCACGGTCAACGCGATCGACGTGCTGGGAATCGACGGTCGCGAGCCGAGCGAGCTCGAGCGCGCGCGGACGATCTCCGAACGGGAAACGCCGCACCTCGTCGCGTTCCTGCGCGCAAACGTCCCGGGCTTTGCGAACGCACGTCTCGGCCGCTACGCGGACGCGATCTACGTCCGCGAGACGCGACATTTCATCGGAATCGAGCGGCTTACGGCCGACGACGTCTGGGACGGCAAGATTCCGGCGAACACGATCGGTTTGAGCTCCTATCCGCTCGACCTGCACCCGGTGACGTTGACCGACCGGCCGGCGTTCGCACCGGTGCGGCACGTTTACGGCGTGCCGCTCGGCGCCCTGATTCCGCGCGGCTTCAACAACTTGATCCTTGCCGGCCCCGCTATTTCGGCGTCGCACCTCGCATCGGGAAGCGCGCGCGTGATTCCGACGACGATCGAAGAAGGTGAGGCGGCCGGTGCGGCGGTCGCGCAAGCCGACGCGCATAACCTGACGTTCGAAGAGCTCGCGACATCGGCTTTGCAAATTGCCGCGTTGCGCGAGGACTTAGCCGATCGGGACGTCTTCTTCGACAACGATCGCACGGTTGACAACGATCGTGCCCTTGCCGGTGCTCGACCGGCCTCACGTATCGTCAACGTCGTAGCCGCCGGTACCGGGCGTCAACGGCAACTCGGCGACGAAATGCGATGATGCGGCAAGGCACGAAGCCGATCTCGACATGGTCGCCGGCACGTAGGCGCTGCAGCGCCCTACACTAGCGGTCGTTGACGTTCGAATCCCGCGGCCGCGTCAGCCGGCGCTCGTACACATACGTTTGTTGTCCGTTCGCATCGGCGCCCGTCTGGGTCGCACGTCCGCTCAGATACGCACGTATTCCGTTGGAACGCTTCGCACTGTCCCCTTCGCCGAGCGCTTCGACGACGTCGCCGATCATCTTCAACCAGTCGCCGTTCATCAGTCGTTGAGCCCGATCTGGAATTGCGGCGTGATCGCGCTCTTCTCGCCGCGCTTCACGATCGACGTACCGATTGCCAGAAACTCGATGACGTGCGGTTCCCAGACGTGGTTCTTCTCAACGATGTTCATGCCGACGATGCCCGTCGCACCGTGCGCCTCGGCCTCGGCTTGCATGCGGCCCATCGCGAGCTCACGCGCGTCGTAGAGCGCTTCGGTGTAGTTGTTGAGTTCGATATTGTTCCCGAGCGTGCGGATCGATTGCATGAAATTTTGGTGCGCGATGTGGTAGACACAGCTTCCGAGGACGAGTTCGGCCGGCACCCAGCCCGCTTGGTGCAGTTTATAGAAGTCTTGCACGTTGAGATCGCACGTGAACGGTTTGCCGTTCACCGTCCTGTAGCTGGCCCCGGCCGGCGCTTTCACGGCCGTCCCGATCGCCGTGAATTCCAGCGCGTTCGGCGCCCAGATGTAGCCGCCGACCTCGAGGCGCACGCCGACGACGCCGTCGGCGCCCAAAACTGCGGCTTCTTCTTCCATCCGGCTCATCGCGAGCTCGCGCGCTTGATACATCGCCTGCGAGAGATAGCCCAGTTCTTGGTTGACGAAGTAGTTGCCGATTTGGAATCCGACGTGAAATATCGAGCTCCCCAGGACAAGTCCGAGCGGCTGCATTTGGAGTTCGTCGAGCAAGACGAACTCGCTGACGGAAAGGTCGCTCGTAAAGAGCGGAGCGCCGCCTTCGCCGCGCATCCGCCGTAGGCGCGCGATCGCATCTTGCGGCACGCCGCCTGCGGTCGTCTGCACGTTCGCCTGCTGCTGCTGCGGCGGACCAAATCCGAAGAAACTCACTTAGTGCTCCAAAAATCGGGTGAGGGTGTCGCGTGTCCGCCGGTCGCGCTCGACGTAGGCGCCGAGGTCTTCGTAGAGCCCGCGCAGCCACTCGTCGAGTTCCACGACCTCCGTGCGCAACGCAACGCCACGAACGACTTTCGTCGCGCTGGCTTCGATCCCGCCGCGCCGCGCACCGAGGGTGTAACGCAGCACGTTCGCGCCGACGGGGACGTCCAAGCTGAACGCTTCGACGGGTCCCATGCCGAACGCGCCGCGCTTGAGGCTGAGCAGTTGCGGCACGAGCGCGTTGAAGCGCTCCGCGGCGACGACCACGAGCGGCGCGTTCGCTCCGCGCGCATCGTTCGCGATGCGGTCGAAGAACGCGTGGACGAGCGTCGCGGGCGGCGCATTGCCGGCGAGGACCGGCTGGGCCGCCGGGAGCGTGTCGGCCGCCCCGAACCGCTCGGTGAGAAATCGCTCGTTTGCCGCGATGCCATCCGAACTCCGTACCGCGAGTTCGCGCAAACGTTGCGCCGTCGCGCGTTCGAGATGATCGAGTTGCGCGATAAGCCGCTCGTCCGGCGTCTTTCCGCCCGCATCGGGCGCGGCGCGTAGACTCGGCGGCACGTCCAGGTAGGCGCCGATCGTGTCGGGCAGATACCGCGTTCGCGTTTCCCGCAACGCGAACGTTGCTTCGTCCGTTGCTCCGCCGCGTGCGAGGATCGGCTCCGCTTCGGCAAGCAGTGCTTCGATGCGGCGTACCCGTTCCGTCGCGTCGGCGGGCAACTGCATCATTTGGGAAGGAGCGGCTTCACGCGCTCGAACGGCAGATTGTAAACGGTCACGTTGTTCGCCCCGGTCATCGTGCGGGCGCTGAAGAGCGCGTCGTCGATTGCCGACTCCGTTGCGTCGGCGGTAGCCGCGAACAACGCGTCGATACGGTCGTCGTCCGTCTCGATCGGTGGACCGGCGATCGGCGCATCGCGCGGATAGAGATGCGTGGTGGAGAATGCAACGATGAGGTCGCCGCTCGACACGCGCGACGTTGAGCCCGTCCGCGCGAGTCCAAGCGCTGCGCGCTTTGCGAGATCGCGCAAACGTGCGTGGTCGAGCGGCGCATCCGTTGCGATGACGATGATGATGCTGCCGTCGGCGGCGCGACCCGTCGTCGAGCGACGTGCGCGGCCGCTGAAATCGGGCAGGAGCGTATTCGCAAACGCTCGCCCGATCGCCGTACCGTCGACGCGTAACCCGGCGCGCGGTTCGGATCCGGTGTTATCGTTCACGAGAACGCCGACGGTATAGCCGCCGGCGTCGCGTGGCAGCACGCGCGACGACGAGCCGATGCCGCCCTTGAAACCGAACATCAACATTCCGGTACCGGCGCCGGCATTACCGCGCGTGAAATCACCCGGCTTCGCGGCGTCGAGCATTGCGACGACATCGCCGGCGACCACGTGGCGCCCTTGCATGTCGTTGAGCAACTGGTCGTCGCACTCCGCGACGACCGGGAGCGGCACGTCGTCGCGGACGCCGATGTCCGGATGATGGGCGATCATCCACGAGACGACGCCGTCGTCGGCGCGACCGACATCGAGCGTATCGGTCAACACGATCGGTGTCTCCAGAAATCCGGCCTGGTTCACCCAGTGCGAGCCGGTCATCTCACCGTTGCCGTTGAGGTCGAACTCGGCCGCTGCGACGCGTTGGTTCCATGGATCTGCGTTCGGAATGATCCCGGTTGCGCCGGTGCGAACGGGACCGCGGCCGGGAACGAGTGCGCCATCACCTTCGATTTTCGTGACCTGTCCGACGCGGACGCCCGGAACGTCGGTGATGCCGTCCACCGACCCACTGCGTAGCGTACCGATGGCGACGGGTGAACGTGCGTCGGCATGTGCGCCGCCGAAGCACGCGGCGAGTCCGGCGAGGGCGAGGGCGAGGCGTATCTTCATCCGGCCGCCGGTGCGACCGCGCGCAATTCTTCATACAACGATTGCATGCGCGCCAGTTGCTCGCGATCGACGCGCCGTCCCTTGAGCGGGCCGTCGGCGATCGGTTCGAACAGGCGCGGTGGGAGTGTGTCCTCGGCCCGCGTCCAACCCAGTCGCGCGTTGATCGCGCGTTTGCGTTCCCAATGGTGCTGTGCGCAGCGGTGCAGCGCGTTGCCGTCGAGTTCGACGCCGGTGACGGCGCTCCAGAGCGCGGCTGCCTCGGTGAAAAAATCGTCAAAGCAGTCGCGAACGAACTTGCAGAGAACGAGCGCGTCCCAGACAGCCGCGAGATCCTCCGCCGCGATTGCGTCTTGCGCGCGCGCGAGCGCGTCGCGCGTTTCATCCGGTGCGCGGAGATCGCGATCGTAGGTCGCCGAACGATTGTGACACGCGCCGCGCGTGCAGGTCGCAAGACCGAGCGCGTAGGTGGGCAACGCGCGCGGCTCGTAGCCCGGCAACTCCAATCCCTTCGCATGCATCGCGAAGTCCGGCGCACATCCGCCGATAGCCGTTGAGGCGGCGCGCACGCCGCGCGCCAAAACCGACCCGACGCCGGCACCCGACACGATAGCTTCAATCGCCGGCAAGAGCACGGCCGCGTTGCCGAAGCGCAGTGCCGGACCGAACGCGTGCGCGTCGATCAGCCCGCGCTCGGCGCATTCCATCGCGAAGGCGATCGTTGCACCGGTCGAAATCGTATCGAGCCCCAGCGTGTCGCACGCGTGGATCGCCGCGAGAACCGCGTCGAGATCGCCGACGCCGCAATTCGGGCCGAACGCCCACACGCTCTCGTATTCGCTGGCGGCGGCCGTCTCGTTCGCGCGGCCTTTGCGCACGTACATGTGCTCGCACTGGACGGGGCAACCGGCGCACCCGGCCCGTAATTCGGTATAGTCGCCGCGCGACTCACGGGCGCGCTCGGGCGTGACCGCCTCGACGGCGTCGAACGTGGCCGCGCGAAAATTGCGCGTCGGTAGCTGTCCCATGCGCGCGAGCACCCGAACGTTTGCGCCGGTGCCCGTGAGTCGATATTTCGCCGTCGTGGGGCCGATAGCCCGCGCGCGTAACGCAGCCGCAAGTTCCGCCGTGCGCGCGGGGTCCGCGATCGCTACGCCGCCGCGGCCGCGCAACACGATCGCTTTGAGCCGTTTCCCGCCCATGACGGCGCCGCTTCCGCCGCGACCGGCCTGCCGGCCGTCGTTGTCGAGCGTCGCGAAGGCAACGCCGCGCTCACCGGCGATGCCGATCGCGCACACGCGCGCCGTGCGATCGCCGAGCGATGCGCGTAACCGTTTCGTCGCCTCGCGGGCGCTCGTGCCAAGAACAGCGCGGGCGTCTTCGAAACGGACGTCGCCGTCGTCGATCACCAGCGTCGTCCAGCGCCGCGCGATGCCCCGTACGACGAGCGCCGCTAAACCGCAACGGCGCAACACCGCAGACCAGTGGCTCGACGAGAGGCCTTCGTTGAGCAATCCGGTCAACGGCGAAATCGTCGCGACCGCGTGTTTGTTGGCGGCGGGAACGGGCGTCGAACCGAACGGTCCGGCCGCAAAGACAAGCGCGTTGCGTGGCCCGAGCGGATCGATCGGGCCGCCAATCAGGTCGTCGAGCAGCCACACCGCGAGGCCCACACCGCCGAGCGTTCCGGCCAGCGTTGCGTCATGGAGGTCGCGCCGTGTTACGGTTTCCGACGAGAGGTCGATCTCGACGACGCCGCGCGGACCGGCGAACATCAGCCGCCGCTCGGAAGAACGAGCACGCAGGGCCGGTCGGCCGACGTAAACGCGACGCCGTCGGCGGCGCGCCGGCCGTCGAGCAAGAGCAGATTCGGCGCAATGAACGCATCGCCGGACGACGTGACGATCTCGCCGACGAAGGCCGGCACCGCGATCGCGAGCGCCGCAATGAACGCGCGAACCTCGAGCGGCTCGGTCACGCGCACTTCGACCGTCGCACAGCCGGCGAGTGCGCGCGCCGGGCCGAAGAGTTCGACCGTCACTCGACGTACCGGATCGTACCGGCGCCGGCGGCATCGTAACCGGCCAACGCGTCGATCTGCGAACGCAGCGCGGCCGAGCCGACCGCAGAGACGAGCGCCGCGATGCGCGGTTCATCAAGGCTCGTAGCGCGCAGCGCGAGTTCGTACGGCTCTCGTGCCAGCGAAACGAAATCGCAGTCGAGCGCGACCGCTGCCGCGCGAATGCCGAGTCCGCAATCGGCGGAACCGCCCGCGACGAGCGCGGCGACTCCGGTATGCGTGAACTCTAAGCGGTCGTAACCGGCGATCTGCTGCGGCGCAACATCGGCGCGCGCGAGCAACAGGTTGAAGAGCATGCGCGTCCCCGCATCTCGCTGCCGGTTGACGAACCGCGCCTTGCGTAATGCGACGTCGGCGACATTCCGCAGCCCGAGCGGGTTGCCGCGAGCGACGATGAGCCCCTGTTCGCGTTGCGCGAAATGCACGAGCGCGACGCGCTCACGCGGACCGTAGCGGCGCACAGCGTGCACATTGTACGTTCCATCGCCGGGATCGATCGCGTGGATTCCGGCAATATGCGTCGCGCGCTCGCGCAGCGCCACGAGTCCGCCGATGCTGCCGACGTTCGCCGATACGAGTTCGAGATCGCGATCGGCCAGCACGCCGGCGAGTAGATCGATCGCAACGTCATGGCTACCGACTGCGAGCAACGTCCGCTCGATGGCGTGCAACGGGCGCAGTGCGTGCGCCTCGACGCGCTCCCCCGCCGCAACGCCCTCGCACGTGCGCGAAACGACGACGACCGCGTTCGCGCGCGCGAGGGACGTGATCGCACCGGCACCGCGTCGCAGCGGCGTCGCAACGAGTCGCTCTTCGACCCGAGCGGCAACCACGCGCACGAACTCGTCTTCGCCGAGCGGCGAAAAGAGTTTGCGCGTCATCGTGACCTCGATACGACGCTCGTCGTCCGGATCGCGCTGCGCCAGCCGGACGACGAGTGGTCGCAGGAAGAGTTCGCTGCAGATCGCTGCGCTCACGGGATAGCCGGGGATACCGAGCAGCGCGACGTTGCCGGCGATTCCGAGCACGAGCGGATGGCCCGGCCGGATCGCAACGCCGTGCACCAGCACGTCGCCGAGCTCGGCAAACAGTCGTGCCGTATGATCTTTCCGGCCCGCTGAGGTGCCGGCGTTCACGACGAGCACGTCGCACGTCGCGAGCGCTTCCCGAGCGGCGCCGCGCAGGCGCTCGGGATCGTCGGGAACGCCCGCGATCACGTGCGGTTCGCCGCCGTACGCGCGCACGCACGCGGCGAGCAACACCCCGTTTGAATCGACGATCTCGCCCCGTCGCGGCCGCGGCGTCGACGCGTCTACCAACTCGTTGCCGGTCGTCAGGATCGCAACGCGCGGACGTCGGACGACGTCGACGTGCGTGATGCCGGCGCCGGCAAGCACGGCGAGATCCGCCGGCTGCAGGCACCGTCGTTTCGCGACGACGGCTTCGGTCGCGACGACGTCTTCGCCGATCGGACGGACGTGCTCGAACGGAACGACCGCCGCGCGTATGGCGACGCGCCCTTCACCACGCGTCTCGACGTGCTCGATCATGACGACGGCGTCGCAGTCGGCCGGCAGCGGATCGCCGGTGTCGACGATCCATGCGTCCCGTTCCAACCGAAGTTCGAGCGGCGCGGTCGCGCGCGCGCCGGCCGTGCGCGCCGCAGCGACCGCGATGCCGTCCATCGCGCACGCGTGATAGTGCGGTGATGACAGGCGTGCGAACACGGGCCGCGACGTCACGCGATCGAGCGCCGCGTCGAGCGCGACCCGCTCTTCGCTATCGTTTCGCACACCCGCCGCGCGCAATGCGGCCTCAAAGCGCTCCTGTGCGACGACGAGCGGGACATCCGCAAGAAAAACATCGCGATTTGCGAGATCGTGTCCGATCATCGCGGGATCACGCGCACGCGTTCGCCGGCATGGAGTCCGCTGCGATCGAACGGCACAATCGCAAGCCCGTCACTGCGAACGAGCGTGAAGATGAGGTTCGATTCGCCGAAGATCGGCGTCGCTCGCGGCGGGTCGTTCGTGCGATCGAGGCGACACGGAACGAAATCTTCGCGCCCCGGACGCGACGGCAGATCGAGCATGAGGACCGCATCGAGCGTTGCGTCGACGTCGACCGGGACGTCGCGCTCGCCGCCCAAGTGCCGCACGAGCGGACGAACGAGACGCCACGCGACAACGAGCGCGCTGGCAGGGTTTCCCGGTAACCCGATGACCGGTTTGCCGGCGCAAAGACCGACGATCGTCGGTTTGCCCGGCCGAATGGCGATGCCGTGCGCGAGGATGCCCGGCGCACCCAACCGCGCGACCACGGCAGCGGTGATGTCGCGATGCGACACCGAGGAACCGGCCGAGATGACGAGCGCATCCGCGCCGTCGAGCGCGCGCGCCGCCCGTTCGGCAAGCAGTATCTCGTCGTCCGCGACGATGCCGGCGTAGAGCGCGTCGCCGCCGGCGTCCTCGATCGTCGCGCCGACGGTCGTCGCGTTGACGTCGCGCACCTGCGCGACCGACGGTGTCGCACCGGCCGGTACGACCTCATCACCGGTCGAGAGGATCGCGACGCGCGGCCGGCGCCGGACGGTCACCGACGTCCGGCCCAATGCGGCGAGACCGCCGAGCGCGGCCGTGTCGAGCCGCGTTCCCGCGGCGAGCGCGACGGTGCCGGGCATGATATCTTCGCCCGGGAAAAGCACGTTGTCGCCCGACGGCGCCGCAGCGAGCACTTCGATCTCATCGCCGGTTGCGTTCGTCTCTTCGACCATCAGCACGGCGTCGGCGCCTGCGGGCAGCATCGCGCCGGTGTGGATGCGCACGGCTTCCGCCGGACCGACAACGCAGTCCGGCCGGCTTCCCATCAGCACTTCGCCGACGAGGCGGAGATACGCGGGCGAGGTTTCTGCGGCACCGTGCGTGTCGGCCGAGCGCACCGCAAAGCCGTCCATGAGGGCGCGCGCGAAAGCGGGTATGTACTCGGCGGAAACGATCGAGGCGTCGAGCACGCGCCGGCGCGCCGCGTGGAGCGCAACCTGCTCGGTGCGCTCGATCGGCATCGTCACGTCGAGCAGCGTGGCGAGCGCGTCACGTGGCGCGACGACCGTAAAGAGCTCGCTCAACGTCGATTCATCGGGGGTAGGCGCGTCCTGCGCTCCGAGCGAATCCTTCCCCTCTTGCGCCGTACCGTTAAGGAGCACGCCGATTCTCACCCTTCCGAATTTCTCACAACGGTTTGCCGACGACCTGGCCGCGATCGGCCTCGGGTCGGTCGCGACCGTCCATCGGAATCTCAGTACGGCCGATCTGATGGAGCATGCGATTCGGCGGGCTGAAGGGCTGCTGGGCCCCAATGGCCAGATTGTCGTCGAGACGGGCAAACACACGGGCCGCTCGCCCAAGGACAAGTTTTTCGTCAAAGAGCCGGGCAGTGAAACGCACATCGACTGGGGCGACATGAACCGTCCGATCGAGCCGGCAAAATTCGACGCATTGCTCGGACGCGTAACGGCGTGGCTCGACGGTGCCGAGTTGTTCACGCAGGACGTCTTCGTCGGCGCCGATCCGCGGTATCGTTTACCCGTGCGCGTGATCACGACGCATGCGTGGCAGAGTCTCTTCGCGCGCGATCTCTTCATCAACGACGGCGCGGTCGCGATGGATGACTTTCGGCCTGAATTCACGGTCCTCGATGCGAGCTTGTTTGACGCCGAGCCCGCGCGCGACGGGACGCGAACCGAGACGTTTATTCTGGTGAACTTCGCGCGCAAGATGGTCCTCATCGGCGGCACGCGCTACGCGGGCGAAATCAAGAAGTCGGTCTTCACCCTGATGAACTACCTGATGCCGCTGCGCGAAGTTCTGCCGATGCATTGTTCCGCGAACCTCGGAACGGACGGCGACGTTGCGATCTTCTTCGGCCTCTCCGGGACCGGGAAGACCACGCTTTCGGCCGACGCCAACCGTCCGTTGATCGGCGATGACGAACACGGCTGGTCGGCCGACGGGGTGTTCAACTTCGAGGGCGGCTGCTACGCGAAGACCATCAAACTCTCGCAAGCCGCCGAGCCCGAGATCTGGAGCGCGTCCCACCGCTTCGGCACCGTCCTGGAAAATGTCGTGATCGATCCGATCACCCGCTCGCTCGACCTCGACTCGCAAGCGCTCACGGAGAATACGCGCGCCGCCTATCCGATCGACTTCATTCCCAATATCGTGCCGAGCGCGATGGCCGGTCATCCGAACACGATCATCATGCTCACGGCCGACGCGTTCGGCGTGTTGCCGCCCATCTCGAAAATGAGTGCGGAACAGGCGATGTACCACTTCCTCTCGGGGTATACCGCAAAAGTCGCCGGCACCGAACGCGGCGTCACCGAACCGACGGCGACGTTCTCGACGTGTTTCGGAGCCCCGTTCATGGTTCACCACCCGACGGTGTACGCGAACATGCTGGGCGAGCGCATCGCGGCGCACGACGTGCAGTGCTGGCTCGTCAACACCGGCTGGGTCGGCGGCGCGTACGGTGTCGGTTCACGCATGAAGATCGCGTACACCCGGGCGATGGTGAACGCGGCCGTCGAAGGTCGGCTGGCCGGTATCTCGACACACGCCGAACCGTTCTTCGGCCTGCAGATTCCCGACGCGGTGCCGGATATACCGCGCGAGGTACTCGACCCGCGTGCGGCGTGGAGCGATCCCGCAGCCTATGACGCGCAAGCGAAAAAGCTTGCGCGTCTCTTCGCCGAGAACTTCAAGCAGTACGAGGCCGCCGCAACGGCCGGGCTGCTGGCCGTGCGGATTCTTTCCGTAACAGCATGAAGCGTTCGACGTTCGCGAGGCTCGCCGGCGTTTTCGCCGGTGGTGCGTCGTTGTCGCGCCGCGCCTCCGCACAGACACTCACCACGATCCGATTCGGAACCGCGCCGGTCGAGAGTTATGCGCTCGCCATCTACGCATTGGAACACGGCTTCTTCAAGAACGCCGGACTGGACGTGCAGATCACGATTCTCAACGGCGGCGGAGCCGTGATGGCGGCGATTGCCGGCAACGCGCTCGATCTCGCGTGCGCCAACGTTGGCGCGCAGGCAAACGCGCACGTGCGCGGGTTGCCGTTTTCGATGATTTGTCCGGGCGGCATGTATTCGACGAATTCGCCGACGACCGAACTGGTCGTCGGGAAAACATCATCGCTAAAAACCGCCAAGGATTTGAGCGGCAAGACGATCGGCGTCTCGACGCTCAAAGATCTTCAGCAGGCGTCGGTCATGAAGTGGCTCGATGCGAACGGCGGCGATTCATCGTCCGTGCGCTTCCTCGAACTTCCGGTGCCGCAGATGGCACCCGCGATCGCAGCCGGCCGCATTGACGCCGCAACGTTGCTCGAACCGTCGCTGACGTACGCGAAGAACGACGTTCGCGTGCTGGCGAAATGTTACGATGCGATCGCGAAGACGTTGATGATCTGCACGCATTTCGGCAGTAACGAATGGCTCGCTAAAAATCCGGGGCCGGCACACGCGTTCATAAGCGCGATGCGGCAAACAGCCGTGTGGGCCAACAAGAATCCGAGCGAGTCGGCGACGATTCTTGCCGGCGTCACGAAGATTCCGCCGGAGATCGTCAATGCGATGAATCGCGTAACGTTCGGCGAGACGCTGGACGTCGCCACCATACAGCCGGTGATCGACGCGACGGCGGAGTACAAATTTTTGCCGAAGACCTTCCCGGTTTCCGAAATGTTCTGGTCGGGCCGCACGTAATTGGAGGTCGTATCATGAGTGACGCACCGAAGGCACCACCACCGGCGAACCTCCCGCCGACACCCGATCGCGAAGCCGTCGAAGCGCTGATCGGCCCGTATCGCGCGAAGACGGACCGCACGGATTCCGACGAGTTCTACCGCTCGTTGCTCGGCTTCGTTCCGCCGCGTATCCAAGCGCGCGTGCTCGTGCAAGGCGCACTCGATCCCGAAGGGTACGACCTCTTGGAAGCGGTCCGGGCGCACCTGATGTATCCGAAATGCTTCGATACGAAAACGGCGCAGTTGATGCTCTTCGGCATGCTGCTCACGCAGCTCTCGGACGCCGCGCAACTGCACGCGATCGGCGCCCGTAACGCCGGTGCGACGTGGGAAGAGCTCAACGCCGTCGTCGGGTTGTGTTTTCTTTTTCGGGGGCTTTCAGCCGCGAATCGCGGCACCGAGATCATCGCGGGCATGGCGCGCCGCGAATTCGAAGCGTCCGCGAACGGCACGGTCGCGTCCGGGTAGACGTACTGCGAAACGGGTATCGACTGCGTATCTCGCCTTAGGAGGCACGTACAATGACCACTCGTTACGACTCGGACATGGCGGAACAACGAAGCAACACGATCGCGGCGATCTTCGCGGTCGAGCACGATGCGCGCAGCGCGATCAAGTCGCTGCACAAAGCCGGCTTCAAAAAGACCTGGCTCGGAAAAACGCGCGAAGCCGACCGCGATACGGGTGAGCCGACGGTGGAAACCACCGACGCGATCGCCCGTTTTCTCTCAGCGGGGATGGAACGGCGCCCGCTTCACAAGGCGCTCGTCGAACATGGCGTGTCACAGGTGCAAGCCGAGTCGATCGAAGCCGACATCGCGCCCGGTTGCATCGTCGTAACCGTGTACGGCGAGGACAATCCGCAGCGCGCGGCAGAGTTGCTCGCGGACGACAAAGGACAGGTTGTCGACGCAAGCGGTGAAATGCCGGCCGCGGTCGATCGTGCGGCGCTCGATCCGCGCACGGGCGTCGATCGCGACCGAAAGAACGACCGCAACGATCGCGACGATGACGCGCTTCCCACCCAGCGAGGCGACGTCGCCACCGGCGAGGATTTCGGTGATATCGAAAGTTACGAAACCGAAGAGTTCATCTCGACGGGACGGGGCGGTCTGCGCTAAAAGAGTCCGTTGGTATGAGTCGACCCGGCGTGACGCACGGCATTCGTACGTTGCGTCGGGCCGACCCGCGCTGCACTAGAATCGGTTCCAGAGAAACTGATTGTACACTTCGTGATGGTACTGAACTTCTTCGGGCTTCACGAACGTCCCGAGCAATCGCGGGCAGCGATCGGCCGAAGCCTGCTTGAGGTCGCCGTACCGTTCCTTGACGTCGGCGCCGAAGATGTCGGTCATCCACGCGGAGCTGCGGAACGCGTCGAGCGCGTCGTAGATGTTATCCGGCAGATAACGGTCGGCCTGACGCAAGTTCGGGTTCGAATCGATCTTGCCGTCGAGTCCGGTCTTGAAGACCCAGTACAGAACCATATACGGGTTGGCGTCGGGTCCGACCGAGCGAACCTCGACGCGCGCACTCCGTTCGTTGCCGATCGGCACGCGAACCATCGAACCGCGATCGACGGCTGACGCTTTGATCTGATTGGGCGCCTCGAAGTGCGGATCCAGGCGGCGATATGCGTTGACCGACGCGTTCATGATGAGGCACGAGTCGAGGCCGACGGTCAGGATGCGATCGATATAGTCCCAACCGAACGTGCTGAGCTTCTCTTGCCCGGCGGCGTCCCACATCAGGTTTTTGCCGCCCTTGGAAACCGATACGTTCGTGTGCATGCCGCTGCCGTTGACGCCGACGACGGGCTTCGGCAGGAAGCTCGCCGTCATCCCGAGCTTCGTCGCCACTTGACGGCAGATTAATTTGTAAAGCTGGATCGTATCGGCAGCCGCCGTCACTTCCCCGTAGCTGTAGTTGATCTCGAACTGCGAAGGCGCGACTTCCGGATGGTCTTTCTCATTCTCGAACCCCATCGCGCGCTGCACTTCTGCGACCGTATCGATGAACTGGCGCAGCGGATCACCGGGCAACGAATGGTAGTAGCCGCCGGTGTTGACGTACTCGAACGCATTCGTTTCGTAGAAGTGCTGCTCGGCGTCGACACCTTCAAAGACGAAGCCTTCGATTTCATTGGCGGCCGCGAGCGTGTAGCCGTCCTTCGTGAACTTGTCGGTCGAGAATTGTTTGAGAATGCCGCGCATGTCGGCCGAGAACGGCGAACCGTCTTTGTCGATCACCTCACCGAACACGAGAACTTTGCCCGAACCGAAGATGTCGCCGGGCGCGTGGTAAAACGCCCCCCAATCGACGTTGAGCCGAAGATCGCTTTCTTTCTGCGCGGTGAAGCCGCGAATCGACGAGCCGTCGAAGGTGAGGTTGTCGAACGACTTCAACATGAACTTCTTGTCGTAATCGAGCATGTGCAAGCGGCCTTCGAGGTCGCTGAACATGAGCGTGATCGCTTTGATGCCCTTGGTATCGGTAAGATACTTGAGCCGCTTCTCTTGAATCTTGTGCGCATCGACGCGGTTCTTGCGGTCTTCCTTCGCTGCCAGGTTGAGCTCTTCGAGCTCCGCATACGGAAGCATGAGAAAGTCGCGCAGATCGGTGCTCATAACGGGTGTGTGCTCTCCTTGACGTGACGAGACGAAGGCCGGCGTGACCGGCCAAAGGGTAGACTCGTTGGCAGCGCGGCAAATGAACCCTCAGGCCGTCCGTCACACAAATGGCCTCATGGATTGTGCATTTGCGCGGGCCGAATTCTCATCGAATCTCCCTCGCTGATCCCAGAAACGGGCGTTATCGTGATCGGGTGAACCAAACGCTTAGCGACTTGCGTGCCCGGCTGGGCGCTCCCGCCCGGTTTGTGATCGACGCTGAGCCGGATCGTCGAAAGCGCGTCGTCGTGACGGCGGTCCACTGGTCCTGCGGATGCAGCGCGGACGGCGCGAGTTTCACGACGCTTACACTTGAGCCGTGTGCCGACCATAATCCGGTCGTCGCGCCGGCACGGCGTGGGCTTCCAATGCCCGTGCTGCGGTCGCTGCTCAGCCGCCCGTAAGGCGTCCGAACCAGCGATAGCGATAGCGCGCGACGATCGCATACAGCGCATCACGCAACGGGCGCGGCACGAGGCGCAGACCGCCGAGCAGCGGCCACGGCCGGCGAAGATGGTGCATAATACGCAGCGCCGCGTCGCTGCGCGCGAAGAGTTGTGCGCCGTCGACGAGCAGCACGCCGTCGATCCGTCGCGCGTCCGGATACGCGACGAAAGCCGGGAGTGCTGCATCCGAATCGCGGGCGGCAAATCGGAACGCACCCGGTTGCGAGCGCGCGGTGATGAAGCGGACGCTCCACGCGCACAGGGCGCAATCGCCGTCATAGATGACCAGCGGTGCCGAGCTCGTGCCCACTAGGGATCGCGGATGAACTGCGGCCCGTGGCCGAACGTTTTCCAATCAAAACCTTGATCGCGAAAGCCCGAATCGACTTCTTCATTCCACACTTGATGAGGCTCGTCGACGATCACGACCGCACCGCCGGCGAGACTTTCGAGCACGCGCCACAGATAGCGGACGATGAGCGAACGCGTAAACTCGTTGAGTTTCTTCCACGGATCACCGGCGACCAGCTCGAGCCGGGTCTCGTTCTCACTTTTCCAAACGCTATAGTCGGTAAAGATTTCTCCATACTTCGCTCGCGGGCCGCCCAAGACGGTCTTGATGCGCGCTTCCAACTCGTACGAACGCTGCGGAGCGCGACGAGCGGCCGCGCGCTCTTCGCTCACCATTCGGTAGACGACGACGCCGATGAAGACGACAACGATGACGCCACCGATGACGATGAACGACACCGTTACCATTCGATGATCGGCTCACATCCTGACAATGTATTTGTCCCCTCGTCCGGCACGAAACGTTTCAAAGCGTCGTACGCCGCGGAGACGCGCAAACCCGCGCCATCGCGTGTAATTTCTTCGAAACACGCTCCCTAGTTGACGCGCTTGGCGTGACCGGCCCACTCCCGATTTCGGAGCACGAACTTTTGGATTTTTCCGGTCGAGGTCTTCGGGAGATCGCCGAACGCGTACACTTTCGGGACCTTGAATGCCGCGAGATGGCGACGCGCGAACGCCTGCAGTTCGTCCGGCTCGACGCTTCGTCCCGGCTTGAGCGTCACGAACGCTTTCGGCACTTCGCCCCACTTCGAGTCGGGAACGGCGACGACGGCGACTTCGAGCACCGCGTCGTGTCCGATCAGGACTTTCTCGACTTGCTGCGTCGAGATGTTCTCGCCGCCGCTCACGATCACGTCCTTCGCGCGGTCGGTGATCTCGATAAAGCCGTCCGGATGCATGACCGCGATGTCGCCGCTGTGAAACCAGCCGCCCGTGAACGCACTCGCCGTTGCGGCCGGGTCGGCGTAGTAGCCCTTCATCACGTTGTTGCCGCGCATGACGATCTCGCCCGCGGTCGTACCGTCGGCCGGTACGTCGCGCAGTTCGGCGTCAACGACGCGCACGTCGCCGGCGCGCACGGTGAGCATCGGAACGCCTTGCCGGCTTTTGAGTCGCGCGCGCTCGACGGCGTCGACATCGTCCCACAACGGTGACTTCCACACGCAGGCCGTGATCGGGCCGTAGGTTTCCGTCAGTCCGTACATGTGGTTGACCCTGCCGCCCAGCGCTTCGATCTGTCCGATCGTCGTCGGCGACGGCGGTGCACCGGCGGTCGTCATCGTGACGGCATGCGGGAACGGAACGGTGTCCGGAGCGTTCGCGAGCGCGACGAGCACCGTCGGCGCGGCACAGAGATGCGTGACGCCGTCGCGTGCGATTGCCGCGTTGATGCGAGCCGGTTCGACGCGCCGCAGTGTGACGTGCGTCGCGCCGGCTGCCGTAACGGCCCACGGAAAGCACCAGCCGTTGCAATGGAACATCGGCAGTGTCCACAGATAGACGCTCTCGGGTACGAGGCCCGCATGGAACGCTTCAGCAAGCGCGTTCAGATAGGCACCGCGATACGTGTACATGACGCCTTTCGGCCGGCCCGTCGTTCCGCTCGTGTAGTTGATCGCAATCGTGTCGTCATCGTCGGGCGCGCGCGCGTCGAGGGTCCGCGTATCGCTCTGCTCGAGCAGCGTTTCGTAGCCGCGGCGGAGATCGCGCGCGGCGCCGACGCGCACGCATGGAATCGTGAGCGCCAGCTCCTCGACGAGCGGATCGAGTTCGGCGTCGTAGAGCAGGCACGCTGCTCCACAATGATCGAGGATGAACGCGATCTCTTCAGCCGCTAAGCGGATGTTCAGCGCGCATAGGACGCCGCCAGCGAGCGGCACCGCGAACGTCGCTTCGAGCGACATCATCGCGTTCGGCGAAAGGACCGCGACCCGATCGCCCCGCGCGATACCGAGCGCCTGTAAAGCGGCCGCCAGGCGACGCACGCGCTCGAAAAGTTGCGGATAGGTAAATCGGCGATCGCCGTCGATCACGGCAACCTTCTCGCGGAACACGTCCGCGCTGCGCGCCAGGAAGGCGAGCGGGTCGAGCGGATTGCGATGAACGTCCATGCAGACCTCCGGTTGCCCGCAGCTTTCGCGCAACTTTGCTCCGCTCCGTCCCGGTCATAACCGGCGATGAATAACATCGAAAAAACCGACGCTGATTGGAAGCGCGACCTCGCGCCGGACCGGTATGCCGTTTTGCGCGAGGCGGCCACCGAACGGCCGTTCACCGGCGCACTCTATCACAACACGGAGACGGGAACATACGTCTGCGGGGCGTGCAATACGCCGCTGTTTTCCTCCGATACGAAGTTTGAAAGCGGCAGCGGCTGGCCGAGCTTCTTCCAGCCGCTTTCGCCCGGCGCCGTGAAGGTCGTGCAAGACCGCTCGCACGGCATGGTGCGCGAAGAAGTTCGCTGCGGACGCTGCGACTCGCACCTTGGGCACGTCTTCGACGACGGTCCGGCCCCGACGGGTCAACGCTACTGTATGAACTCCCTCGCGCTGGACTTTACGCCCCAGACGTAGTCGCGAACAGCAGCTCCTCGACGACGATGCCGATCCCGAGGATGCGACGGTCGGCGCCGGTTTCACCGACGATTCCGAGGCCCGCCGGTGCCGTCCCCGGCGCGTGCATCGGAATACTCAGCGCACACCCGTCGGCCGCGTTCACGAAGCTCGTGTTGCGCAAGATCAGCAGGTTCTCGCGCGCGTAGCGTTCCTCGTCGGCAAGCAGATCCGCGATCGGCGGCGCGACGATCGCAACGGTCGGCCAGAGCAACGCGTCGTAGCCGGCGCGTTGAACGGTGAGGTCGGCGATATAGGCGGTTCGCGCGCGCAAGAGATCGATGTAGTCGCTCGCACCAATCGTGCTGCCGCGTTTGATGCGACGCGCGATCTGGGGATCGTAGGTGCCTTCATCGCGTGCAAGCATGCCGCGATGCCACCAGTACGCCTCGGCGGCCGATAACCCGCCTCCGCGCAACACGTCGGCCATGCCGTCGAGCGCGGGTAACGGCTGCTCGTCGACGACCGCGCCGGCAGCACGCAGCACCGCGAGCGCGCGTTCAAACGATGCGAGCACATGCGTATCGGCGCCATCGCGCACGTGCGTCGTCGGTGCCAGAAAGCGCAGGCGCTGCGGCGGTTGCGGGGCGGGCAGCCCGTCGGGTTCGCCCGAGAGAATGGCATCCGCGATCGCGCAGCCGGCGACGTCGTTTGCGAGCGGGCCGATCGAATCGAGCGAAAACGACAACGGGTAGGCGCCGTTCGTCGGCACGCGCCGCGCCGTCGGCTTGAAGCCGACGAGCCCGCATAGTGCCGCCGGGATGCGCACGGAACCGCCCGTGTCGGTTCCAAGTGCGATCGCGGACATGCCGTCGCTCACCGAAACGGCAGCGCCCGACGACGAACCGCCTGGGATGCGGCCCGTTGCGCGATCGTGGGGATTGCGCGGCGTTCCGTAATGCGGGTTGATGCCGAGACCCGAATAGGCAAACTCGGTCATGTTCGTCTTCCCGATGATGACGGCACCGGCCGCGCGCAAGCGCGCGACGACCGGCGCGTCGTGCGCTGCCGGCGGCGCGCCCGCGAGCAACCGCGAGCCGGCGCGCGTCGTGCACCCGGCAACGTCGAAGAGATCTTTGATCGATACGGGTATGCCTGCCAGCGGTGAGGCGACAAAGCCGCTCGCTCGCAGGGTGTCGGCGGCGGCGGCGGCGGCGCGCGCGCCGTCGGCAAAGACGTCGGTGAACGTCGCTGCGCCCTCGCCCGCGGCATCGGCGATGCGCGCGAGCGCGTCCTCGCACAGGCTGCGACTGGTGATCGCGCCGCGCTCGAGTTGCGTGCGCAATTCGCCGGCCGTCGGCCAGTTCGTCGTCCCTGTCATTCACACACGCTTCGCTGCGACGCCGCCGGTTCCAGCGGAAGGCATCCGGCCCGCCGGCGTCGTCCATGAGAGGTATGGAGTCATCGATGGTACGTAGCCGGGTGTTGGTCGTCGGCGCCGGTCCGGTGGGGTTGACGTTGTCCCTCGATCTCGCGGAGCGCGGCGTCCAGGTAATGCTCGTCGAGCGCAATCCGACGTCGATCCAGCTGCCGAAGATGGAGCGTTGCAACGCCCGAACGATGGAGATCTTTCGGCGGCTCGGGATCGCCGAACGCGTTCGCGACGCCGGGCTCCCACGCGACGTACCGATGGACGTTTTCCTCGCGCCGTCGATGGCAAGCGATGCGCTCGTCCATCTGCCGTATCCATCCGTCAACGCGGCCAAAGCGACGATTGCCGCCAACAACGACGGTCGTCCGCTCGAGCCGTACCAACTGATCTCGCAGTATACGCTCGAACCACTCTTACGTTCGATCGCCGAAAGATATCCCAACATCAGCATGCGCTTCGCATGCGAGATGACGGCCTTCGAGCAAGACGCCGGCGGCATCACGGCCGAACTGCACAGTGCGAACGGAACGCAGCGCGTGCGCGCCGACTACATCGTCGGTTGCGACGGCGGATCGAGCACCGTGCGCAAGCAGCTGGGCATCGCGCTGAGCGGTCAGGGCAGCATCCGCACGTTGCGCCAAGCGCTCTTTCACAGCGACGAACTTTTCGACCGCATCCCGATGGGCAAAGGGCGGCATTATCACATCACCAAGCCGCCGATTTTCCCGTTCATCATCATTCAGGATAGTACGAAGCACTGGACGCTGCACGCCGCCGCCCAAAGCGATGAGGAGATGACGGCGATCTTCCGCGACGCGCTCGGGATGGACATCGCATTCGAAACGCTGTCGGTGAACCAGTGGACGCAACACTTGCTGTGTGCGGAGCGGTATCGCGACGGGCGCGCATTCATCGCGGGCGATGCGGCGCACTTGGTGATCCCGACCGGTGGCCTCGGTATGAACACCGGCGTGGGCGATGCGACCGACCTCGCATGGAAACTCGCCGCGACACTCGCCGGACACGGAGGCCCCGGGCTGCTCGATTCGTACGAGATCGAACGGCGGCAGATCGGCCTGCGCAACGTACGCGCCTCCGGGGCCGCGATGAGCGGGCGCAATACGTGGCGCGCCGCATCGACGCTCGATGATATGGCGCGGCAGTTCGACGCCGAGCAGCGCAAAGTCACGGAGATTCTCGGCATAGAAGCCGGATATCGCTACGTCGGCTCGCCGATCGTGTGCGACGAACCGGGTCAAGGTCCGGACCCCGACAACAACGCGTACGTCCCGACGACCTGGCCGGGCTTTCGTTTACCGCACGTGTGGTTGGCCGACGGGAGCGCACTGCACGATCACCTCGGCAATGGCTACACGCTGCTCGACGTCGGCGCTTCGGCATACGATCCGGCGCCGTTTGTCGACGCGTTCGCCGCGAACGCGGCGCCGCTCGACGTCAAGCGGTTCGCCGACGCGGCCGCTCGCGAGATCTACGGCGTTGACGTCGTGCTCGTGCGGCCCGACTTGCACGTCGCGTGGCGCGGCAATGCGGTCGACGGCGCTGCGGCCGCGCGGGTCGCAGCGACCGTGACCGGCAACGCCACGCTGGAACGCGTTTAGCCGAAGGCGGGCGCCCCTTCCGGCTTGCCGCCGAACTGCGGCGCTCCGAAGCTCTCGTCACGCGACGCCGACTCGAGATCTTGACCGTTCGGTTCGGGGAGCACGCGCCACGTGATAATGAGACCGATGACGCTGCTGATCGCCGCGATCCACATCGGTCCCGGTAAGCCGAACGACGATTGCAAGAGTGGAAAGCTGAACGTTCCGACCGCCGCACCGACTTTCCCGACCGTCGCCGCGATCCCGTGACTGGTCGTGCGAATGCGGACCGGAAAGATTTCGGCCGGATAGACGAACGTCGTCGTGTTCGGTCCGAACTCCGTGAAGAAATAGTTGACCGCATAGAACGCGACGAATGGGATCAGCACCATTTTCGCGTCGCCGAGAAGTGCGATGCCGGCGAACGTCAACGTCATCATGGCAAAGCCCAGGATTTGAATCGTCTTGCGGCCCCAGCGGTCCATCCCGAACATCGCTAGCCCGTACCCGGGCAGCGCCGCGAACAGAAAGACGAGGAACGAGATGAACAACGTCTGCTGTTGGCTCGCGTGCGGCGATACGGCCGACACGAACTGCTGATTCGAGATCGTGTTGCCGTAGTACGCGAGGTCGAGAAAGAACCACGCGCCGCTCGCGCCCCACAGCCACTTGACGAGCGTGGCGTCACGAAAACCCTCGCGAACGTTGTCGAAGACGTGTGCGAGACGATTCTCCGCTTCTTTCACATCGCGCGGCGGTTGTTGCTGTTGCGATTTCGCGAAGCGCGGCGTTTCTTTGAGATGCCGGCGGGCCCAAAAAACGGCTAGCGGCGGGATCGCGCCGGCCCCGAGCAAGATACGCCAGGTCAGATCGTTCGATACCCCCGCGGCGAGCAACGCGATCGCCAGCAGCGGCCCCACGATCAGGCCCGCGCCCTGCATCGAAAACACCGTCGACACCATGCGCCCGCGCGTTTTCGTCCCCGCGAATTCGCTCGCGATCGTCGCACTGACCGGGTAGTCGCCGCCGATACCGAGACCGAGAATAAAGCGAAACGCGATCAACCACCAAATGTTCGGCGAAAACGCCGACGCGATCGCGCCGGCTCCGAGCACGAGCACTTCGAAGCCGTAGATGTACTTGCGGCCGAAGACGTCGGCGACGCGGCCGAAGATCGCCGAACCCAGTGCCGCCGAAACGAGTGCGGTGGCGCCGACGACCGCGATCTGCAACGGATCGAGGTGCCACTCGCTCGTTATCAGTTTGAGCGCGACGCCGATGACGAAGAGGTCGTACGCGTCGGTGAAAAAGCCCATCCCGGAGATCCATATGATCTTCCACTGATCGCGACTGATCTTGCCGTCGTCGATGTCGCCGAAATGCGACGCGCCGCTCACCTGCATCTCCACCCTTTGGCTCCGCCGAGCGTGGGCGTTATTCCGAGACGCGCGTCCGCCTATTCAGTTCATTAAGAAGAATTAAGCCTCGTCGTGGATCGCCGCATAGACGCGTTCGGCCGTTACCGGTAACGTCCGGATGCGCATGCCGCAGGCCGTCTGAACGGCGTTGGCGAGCGCCGGTCCGACGCCCGACGTGTTGACTTCGCCGACGGCGCGCGCACCGAAGGGTCCCGGACCCACCTCCGATTCGAGCAAGAACACGCGGAACGGCGGCATGTCCATTTGCGTCGGCATCTTGTAGTCCGCGAACGACAGATTGGTGATGCGGCCTTCTTCGACGACGAGTTCTTCCGTGACCGCGTGGCCGAGCCCCATTACAAAACCACCGTCGAGCTGCCCGCGGTGCGCGATCGGATTGATCACCGTGCCGATGTCGACGACGAGCACGACATCGTTGATCTTGACGGTGCCCGTTTCGGCATCGACGCTGACGTCGATCGCGTATCCGGCGAAATCGTTGTACTCGGGATCTCCGTGCGCGTGTTCGCCGTCGTAAACGCCGACGTACGTGCGCTCTTCTCCCCGCTCGGCAACAAGCGTCGCCATGACGGTGTCCCACGCGATCGTCGCGCTGCCGTCCGCGGCAACGAACGCGCCGTCGCGTAACTGCATCGTGCCCGCGGGCTTGTCCGCGTGGCGGCACGCCGCGGCTTCGAGATCCGCTTGCAACTGCTGCGCGGCGTTGCGTGCCGCTTGCCCGACGACGTGCGTCGTGCGGCTGGCGCCGACACCGGGGTCGAAGGGCACCGCGTCCGTGGCGCCGCGGGCCGGACGCACGTATGCGCCGTCGATGCCGAGTTCGGCCGAGACGACGCGCTGCAGAACCGTCAGCACGCCCATTCCCTGTTCCGTCGTACCGCTGAGAACGTCGATCGTCCCGTCGGCGTTCGGCCGCATCGCGAGCGAGGTTTTGCCGGCGCCGATGTGCCGCACGGCGAGGGAGATACCGACGCCGCGTCCGGGCTCGAGCCGCTCGCCCCATCTCGACTCACGCTTCAACGCTTCGAGCACCTCGACGCCGCGCGGTTCGCGAAACGGATGGTGTTCGATGTCGACATCGCCTGCGCGGGCGGCATTGAGCATGCGCAATTCCACCGCGTCGACGCCGAGTTCGCGCGCGATCAAGTCGACTGCTGACTCGAGCGCAAACACGATCTGCACGTCACCCGGGGCACGCACGAAGCCGCCGGGAATCGAGTTCGTATAGACGGTGAGCCGTTCGAAGCGCTGATGCGGTATGCCGTACGGCGATTTCGTATCGGGACCGGGAACGAGCGTCGGAATCACTTTACCTGCCGCATACGCGCCGCCGTCGTAAAGGGCGCGCACGTCGAGCGCCGTGAATTTTCCGTTCGACGACACGCCGTACCGCACGGTAACTTTCGAGGCGTGGCGCACGGCGGTCGAACGGATGTCGTCGACGTACGCGCGCACGAATTTGATCGGACGCCCGGTCGCCTGCGCGAGGTAGTAGCACGGGAACTCTTCGACCGACAGACCCTTTGCGCCGAAGTCGCCACCGATGTAGCTGGGGTGAACGACGATCTGTTCTTTCGGGAGACCCGTCGTCGTTGCAAGCTGTTCGCGCAAGCCGAAAGGTGATTTGTTGGTCGAGATCACGTGCACCACGGTGTTTTCAATCCACACGAGCGTCGCGCGCGGTTCGATGTACCCGCCATGATAACGCGGCGTCGTGAACGTGTATTCGAAGACGCGATCCGCCGCCGCCAACGCCGCGTCGACGTCGTCGCCGACCGCTGAGATCACGCGGCCCTGGATGTTCGGATGTGGGTGTTGCGGCCGCTTCGGAAACATGAACGGGTACTTCTCAGGGTGCTCGTGCAGTACGAGCGCATCATCGGCCAGCGCCGCTTCGGAATCGAAAAGTCCGGGCAATTCTTCGTACACGATCTCGACGCTCGCCGCTGCTGCGGCGGCGATCTCCGGCGTATCTGCCGCGACGGCGACGACGTACTCGCCGATGAACCGCACGCGATCGATCGAGAGAACGGGCCAGTCGCACAAGCGCCGGCCGAAGTACCGCTCACCGATGTCGGCGGCCGTCAACACGGTGTGGACGCCCGGCATCTCGCGCGCGGCCTGCGTGTCGATCGACACGATGCGCGCATGCGCCATCGTGCTCGGAACGAAGGCCGCCCACAACATCCCCGGCATCGCGAAATCGGCCGTGTATTGCGCTTCTCCCACCACCTTGATGCGGCCGTCGTAGCGTTCTTCATCGGTACGAAAGCGGTCGGCCGGACGGGCTGTCGTCGCGCGATCGAGAGTCGTCGTCATACGAGCGATTTCAAGCTCGTTTTTCGCGTTGCCTTGCGACGCGCTCGCCGGATGTGAGAGGCGCGACTCGCCGGGGCCGCTAAACCCGGCCGCTGTGAAGCTCGCCGTCCCCGATCTCATTTCGAACTCCTACTTTCCGGCCGCCGCGGCCGTCGAACTCGGTATGTTCGCCCGCGAGGGGCTCGAGGTCGAACTGCAACTGATCTATCCGCTGCAAACGTGTTGGGAACGCTTACGCGCCGGCGAGATCGATTTCGTCGGCGCGTCGTCGCACTCGATCGTCTCCGCATTTCCCGCGTGGCGCGGCGCGAAAGTCCTCGCGGGACTGGGCCAAGGCATGTACTGGTTTTTGATCATGCGCAGCGATATCGGAGCGACGCGCGGTAGTATCGACATCGTCAAGGGCCGCAAGATCGGCGCGGCCGGTTGGGTCGATCTCGGGTTGCGGCGGCTGCTGATCGAGGCGGGCATCGATCCGGAACGGGACGGCGTGACGATCGCACCGGTTCCCGGAGCGGCGGGTGCGGGAACCAATTTTGGTTTGACCGCCGCCAAAGCGCTGGCGGACCGCACGATCGACGGCTTTTGGGCCAACGGCATGGGCGCCGAGGTCGCAATCCGCAGCGGCGCCGGGACGCTGGTGCTCGACGTTCGTCGCGGAGACGGTCCGCCGGCCTGCTTCAACTACACGATGGCATCGCTCGCAACGACCGACGCGTTGATCGAACGCGATCCGGATGCCGCGGCCGGCGCGGTGCGTGCAATCGTGAACACGCAGCGTGCGTTACGCGACAATCTCGATCTCGCCACCCAAGTCGGCCGCAAACTCTTTCCGGCTCCCGAAGCGGAACTGATCGCGCAACTCATCGAACGTGATTTGCCGTATTACGATGCGACGGTTTCGCCGGAATTCGTCGCCGGCATGAAGCAGTTCGCGCGCGACGTCGGGATACTCGACGAGGATCCGCCGTACGAAGCAATCGTCGCGGCGCAGTTCAGCGATCTTTGGAAGCAATAACGTCGAACACGCCATCCCAGTCGGCGTCGATCAGCTGCACGTGCGCGGTGACGGGCACCGTCGTGAGATCAGCGTCAAGACTGACGTCGGACGGAAAGATCGGATCGTCGGCGGCGCTCGCGTCGGCAGCGACGACGTGGCGAAACCGGATCGTCACGTGCGCACCGTCGAACGACGCCGCCGACGGCTCGTAGTTCGCGTCCGCCGGATTGCTTTCCGCAACGTCCGCGCACGCGGCGACCGGCGCGACGCGCCGGCTCACCTCCAAGATCAGCCGCGCGTGCGACGGATCGGGCGCATCGTTTACATCGCTCGGAACGGTAAACGCGAGATGCTGGATCGCGAACGAGAGCGCAATCGCGCAACCCTTGTGGTCGTAGACGATCCGGTGCGGGCGGCCGTCCTGCACCTCCCATACGAGTGACCTGCGCGGCGCCTGCGTCGCGCTAGGCTTCGCCGCGACCGGCGTTACAGCGACCGGCATTACAGCGACCGGCATTGCCACGACCGGCGTTGCCACGACCGGCGCTGCCGCCGGCGGCCGTACGACGGCCCGCTTCGGTGCGACGGTTTTTGCCGGAGCGGAAGTTGCAACGGCAACGCGCGGGTCGGCGTGCTGCCGAAACCCAATGGCGCTCGTCGCAAGAAACGGTACGACGACGAGCGCCGCTGAATCGGCGAAGCCGCCCCGCTCGTCGGAGGTTCGCGAGGTCACGATGCCGAGTACGTCGCCGCTGTCCGGATCGAAGACCGGGCCTCCACTGAGCCCTTCTTCGACGTGCACGTTCTCCAGTTCGAGATACGCACCGTTATCCGGACGCGAACTGATCGTTCCCGGATAGAGCAAACGCGGCTCTTGCCCGACGACGCCGATCAGTTCATCGTGTTTCACGAACCCTGCGACCGCGATCAGATTGCCCTCGACGACCCCGCGCGAACGTGCGGCAAACGTCGCCGGCACGAGATTGCCGCGATCGAGTTCCAATACTGCAAGATCGCGCGGGCCGCGCTGCTGCACGCGCGCCACCAAATCGTGCCGGTCGCGATCGAGATCGATCCTGATGCTTGCTGCACCCGCGATCACGTGCGCGGCCGTCAGCACGAGCGAACGCACACCGTTCGAAACGATCACAACTCCGGAGCCGCTTTCGACCGGATGGCCCGACCGGTCGAACGCCCACACTTTGACGAGCGACGGCCGGAGTTTCGCGTAGCCGCCGGCGGCGTCGTCGGCTCCGCACGCGAGCCGCGTTACGCCGACGACGAGCACGATCAAGGTGAATACCGCGCGTGCCCTACGCACGCAAATAGAGTCCGGCTGCGCCGCACGCGCCGCCGCTCGCGCGCATGACCCCCAGCGGCGGCCAATCGGTGTAGACACCCGGGACGCGCGACGTCCACGTCTCGTTGCCGGTCCACGGACGATACGTCGGAACGATGGCCGGCGGAACGATGTGACCGACTTCGCAGCGGCTCCATACGAAGCGGGGCGTGAGATCGTGCGGACCGTTCACTCCGAAATAGCTGCCGCTCGTAAAGCGATTCGTACGCGAGCCGCCGGCTCGACGGTGCCACGTCCACGGTTGCGCGATCGAGATGATGCGCTTGAGGATGACGCCGTCGTCGCGTGAACCGCCGTTCGGAATCCAACCATCGTCGGCGTTCGTCGTCTGGACGACGGTCAGCGTTCGGCGCGTGCCCGAATCCGAAATGCCGGTGGCCGTAAACACCAATTGCGTCGGAGAGACCGGGTAGAGTTCGAGTACGACATCCGGACCGCCGCACGGAAAACGTTCGTCCGACGTGATCGGTTTGTTCGACGCGAATTTCCAGTAGAAGGCGTAATCGTCGTGCTCGGCTTGCGCAGAACTCTTTTGCAGGCCGGCGTCGACGGAGACGCCGCGCGCACCGGCGCCCCAGCCGCCGATGTACACGTAACCTGTCTCGAGATCGATCGTGCCCTGGTCGCCGGTCACTTCGTTGTAGCCGGGCCCGGTGGCGAAGTGCCGCACGCCGCAGGGAATTGAGACCGCGACACGCACCGCGCTCCAACCGTTCGTCGCGCGCACGCCGTGAAATGCGCCCGAGTCGATATCGAACGGCGACGATACTTGCGAACGAACGGGAATGCCCGGGACGTCGGCGCGGTCGTCGAAGCGATGCGCGTACAACCACGCGAGATCGCGCACCAGCGTCCGCGCTTTGGATAGGATCGGTTTGGGCAAGGGGATCGTCGGCACGAAGAGGTGCGCGCTAAAAGCGAGGAGGCCGGGCAGCTTGATCGCAAGCTGCGGGATGATCGGGCGCGGTCGCGGCGCCAAGATCGGCGCGACCGCAGCAACCGCAAGCGGTGGCGGCGGCGGATCGGGAAGCGCCACACCCTCACCGTACACCGTGCGCAGCGAACCGTCGCGCGCAACGACGAAGACGCTCGCGCGCTGCGCGGGCTGAAGTTCGCGTAACACGGCCACGTCCGCGCTGCTCAATGCCGGACCCACACCCAGGGTCGAAGCGATGACGAGAATCGCGCCGATCAACCGACTCGCACCCATGGGCAAACGCCAAACCTCCAACGACGCCTTCTTCACGATGTCGGCAGCGACGGCAAGGGACTTCGCTCTCCGACGCCTGAGTTGGTACGTGCGCGATGAAATTTCGATTAGCGACCGCCGTCGTCACCGCGTTCGCTCTGCTGCACGGCACGGCGGGAGCGCAAGTTGCGGCGCCGTCGGTGCCGGTGCCTTCTCCCGCGCCGAGCGTTTCGCCGCCGCCGCTGCCCCTACCAACCGCGGCTTCGCCTCCGCCGCTCGTTCCGGCCGGCGTCGTACCGGCTGCCGTCGACATCGAGCTGGCCGGAAACGTGACAGCGCGTTTTGCGCTCGCGCGCGTTCGAGCCGCGATCGACGCGCTCGCCGCCCGGCAGCCTGGCACCTTGCTCGATGTTCACGGCATCACCCTGAATGCCAATCTCAACCCCGGTGCATCACTCGATTCGCTGGCCGGCGTCACCATCGGTGGGCGCGGCACGTTCGCGGACGTGCAAGGTAAGACGAACGTCCACATCGGCGTTGCGACGCTCGAGCCGTTCGAACCGCGACTGCTGCTCTATAGCGACGATCCGGAATACATCGGGCCCACCAGCGACGGTGTGCTGTTACGCGGTACGCTCGCAGCGAATGCGCCGGCGCGGCTCTTTCTCTACCACGTCGCCGCCGCGGCGCCGCGTCGCGTGTCGCTGGTCCTGCAAACGACGGGGACGGCGGCGCGCGTGCAGATCGTCGGCGCAGCGGTTGGCCCGAGCCCGCAATTTGCGTACGTCGGCCAACAAACGACCGCGCGATTTCTGGTCGAGCACGCCTTGGGCGAAGGCGTGCTGCTCGATCTCACGCCGGACGTCCCCGACGAGGTGCCGCTCGCGAATCTGCAAGCCGGGGATCTGATCGAGGCGATCGAGGATCTGCGCGTCGTAACGGGCGGCCCGGTCATCGTTTCCGTGGTGACGAGCGCGGCGCCCGCTCCGCTCGCGACACTGCTCGGGGAGCCTGAACTCGCCGGCGATTCGCACCAACGCCGCGGCCTCTATTCGCTCGGGGACATCGCGCCGATCGACCTTACCCTCAGCATCGGTGAGCCCGAACCGGATCCCGTCACCGTCGGCGGCGAGGGAATTGCGAACCTGCGCGACGGTGGCCGTGCGCTCGGCGGCGATTACGGCGTGACCCGTCGCATCGATTTGCACCTTGCGAACCCGACGGCGGCGCCGCAGACGGCGTATCTGTGGGAGCGCACGGCCGGCAGCGGCGGTGCGACGGTCACCATACTTTTCGATGGTGAGCCCGCGCCGACGTTGATCCCGTGCGTGAACGATTCGGTGCAGCCGCGACTCGTGCGCGCGTTCTCGTTGCCCGCGGGAACCTCGCAAACGATCCTCGGCACCTACATGACGGATGGCGCGTCGTCGTATCCGATCGAGTTCGGGCTCACGCTGACGCCCCCGCTTGCGGTACCGCCGGGTGCCTGCAACGGCGCGCCGAGCCCAGCCGCATCGCCGGGCGAATCCCATACGTAACGGGAAGACCTCGAGTATGAACGACGATGGGCGTCCCGCATCGGCAATGTTGCCCTACGACGATTTACGGAGCGCGATCGGCGACGATCCGGCGGCGCGCAACGAACTCGACGCGTTGCACGAACACCTGGGCGAGCCGAACCCCGACCCCGCACGCATCGAGCGGCACGTCGACGCGCTGCGCGGCGTTCACGACCTCGAGGCGCGTGTCGCGAACTGGTGGGACGATCCCACGACGCAGCGCTGGATCAAAGCGCTGGGCGACGCGGGTCTTTAGCGCGACGGGGTAACCGGAATGGCCGTGCGTCGCGGACGCGGATTGCCGGACTCCATCGCGCGCGGCGTCGCGGGCACGGGTTGCGGCGTAAAGATTTGGGCGGGTGCGACGCGCGGCGCTGCCGCGTCGAACGGCGTCGGCGTTGCGAGTGCGGAACGCGGCGGTACGACGACGGCAACCGTGTTGCTGCGCGCGTCGTACGCGACGCGGCCGCCGAACGCCCGGCCGACGGCCGCGAGCGGAACGAACACGCTGCCGCTGCGCGCAAACGATGCGACGGCTGCTTCGCGGATGGCACCGTCGCACGCATACGCCCGCGAACCGACGCGAAAGACGCACGTTCGCGCGTCGCGCACGAGCGTTATCGTATCGCCCGTCAGCGTGACACGATCGGCGATGCGCGCGACGACCGGCGCGAGCGGGACCATGATGTGCCCGAAAAGCCGGCGCGCCGGCGGCGTGCTCGGTACGACCGCGCCGTTGAGTAGCACGACGGTAGCAAGCAGCATCAGCCGTGCGTGACCGGCTGCAGCAGATCGCCGACGTCCTGCGCGTCGCCGCGGTCAACTTCTCCTCGGACGGCGCGTCGTTTCTCGCGCAGGCGGTCGCGTTCAACGCGATCTTCGCCGCCATTCCGCTCTCCCTCGTGATCGTCGCCATGTTCGGTTACATCTACGGCACCGAAGCGGGCAGCGTCCGTGCGCTCGAGACCATCGATCGCGTCGCCCCGCAAATTTACGATCTCGTGTCGAGCAATTTGCCGTCGGTCGTGCAGTATCGCGGCATTTCGGGACTTGTCGGTCTCGCCGGTCTCGTTTGGTCGGCGAAGAACGTGTTCGGTGCGGTCGCCTACGGACTCGATCGCTCGCTGAAGATTCCGAGCCGTCATTTTCTGATCGAAATCGTCATCGCGGTCGTGCTGGTCCCGCTTATCGCGATCGTGCTGATCGTCGCAACGGCCGTGCCGGTCATTATGACATATGTCGTGCGCGTGACCGGTCTCGAGTACCTTCGGGTCATTCCGCAGATCGGCTCGTACGCGTTTTCGCTCGGCTTCGTTTTTATTATCGCCGTGCTGGTCTACACGTATTTGCCGAACCGCCGCGCGAACTGGACCTTCGGCGTTCCCGGAGCGATCGTTACGGCAGCCGGCTATTCGCTCGCTCAGGTTGCATTCGCCATCTACACCGCGCACACGAACTTTCTGCAAATCTACGGGACGCTCTCGGCCATCTTCGCGGTGACGCTGTGGGTCTATCTGATCTCTCTGATCTTTCTGTTCGGCGCCCACGTGAGCGCCGAATGGGAACGTCACTTCGCAGATGGTGCGCACAGCCATGAACGGATTTCCGGCACGCCGACGCTTGCGTCGTAAGGATCGACGGCCGGCGCGTTGAACGGAGGCGAACGTGCGTCGCATGTTGCTCGCGCTCTTTGCGCTGATAGCGTTGGGAGCAGCGTCTCCGCCAACGTCGAGTCTTCCGTCCGTCGTCGTGTTTCCGCTGAGCACGACCGCGGCGCTCGACCCCCGAACGACCAGCCAGATCATGACGATGCTCGCCGATCAGATTGCACAAGGCAGCGAAGTGCGCGTCGTGGCGGTCGATCCCGACGTGCAGCGTCCGGAATACTTGACGGCCGCGCGCAAGAGCGGAGCGCAGTTCTATGTTACGGGCTTTCTCACGCCGCTCGGCGACGGCGCCTCGATCGTGCTCCAGTTGGTGAGCGCACAGTCCGGCATCGTCGTTTTTAGCAAGTCCGGGCAGCTGACGACGATTCGCGACGCCGCCGGCGAGGGCGACACGTTGCGTCAGGCGATTCTACACAGCGCGGCGCGCGGTTATGCGTCGTTCGCGCCGCAACAGTCACCGCAAGGCGGCGCTTCAAGCCCCGCGCCGGTGCACAACGCGGCGACGACCGAACCGGTCGCAAACGTCGGTGGACTTTTCCGCCACAAACGGGCCGGCGCCGTGCCGGCGCCATCACCGTCGCCGCTCGCGTCGGCAACGCCGTAAGCCGCTCTTCGCCCTTCGCTCTTCGCCAAGCCCAGATGACATTGGTGGGCGATGACGAGGGGGTTCTGTCACCCTGAGCTTGTCGAAGGGCGACTTAGGCTTCGTCGGCCTGCGACGGATCGAGCAGACCACGCGGAACCGTGATCTGGATTTCCTTGCGCGCGACATCGACGCGCGCGACGAACGCGTGAACGAGCGGTAAGAGCAGTCGCTCCGGTCCGACGATCAACATGTCTTGCGCCGGGTAGTGCGCGACCCCGACGACCAAACCGCGTTCGATCCCGGCCTCATCGACCAGCCGGCAACCAAGGAGATCCGCGTCAAGGTATTCACTCGCACCGAGTGGCGCGTCTTCTCGTGCGACGAGCATGTCAGCCGTTCCGAGCTGTTCGGCAGCGCTCAGATCCGCGACGCCGTCGATTCGCACGAGTGGCCGCCCTTTATGCACGCGAACCGACGTGACGGTTGTCTTGCGCATGGTTCCGTCGGCGAAGCGGAGCGTGACGGCAAGGCCGGCGTGGAAGGCATCGGCGCCGATGCGCGACGCATCGACTTTGAGTTCGCCGCCGCGACCGAAGGGACCAACGATCCGGCCGGCGTTGACCTCAGCTTTTCTTTTTACGTTTGACGGGGGACGTGGCACGTTTTTTCCGCCCGGCGGTTTTCGGCGCCGGCGCGGCACCGGTATCGCTCGCTGTATCGCCGTCGATCGGCGTGTCATCGCCGGTGTTCTCGACGTCCGCATCCGTTTTAGCATCGGTGTCGGCATCCGTCTCGACGACGGATATCATGCCGGCGTGTTCGATATCCGCTTCGAATTCGTCATCGTCTTCGACGTCGACGATGTCGATCGTTACCTTGCCTTCGGCGCTGGCACGTACGATCGTGCGCAGCGCTTGCGCAACGCGTCCGCCTTTACCGATCACTTTGCCGAAATCGTCGGGATGGACTTCGAGTTCGATCACCGGACCACGCGCACCGTCGACGACCTCGACGATCACCTGGTCGGGTTTCGAGGTGAGTTTGCCAGCGAGGTAGCGGAGCAACTCGACGGCTCGCGCTTGCGCCACCGCGGGATCACCGGTCGTGCGCGGGCCGTGGTCGCGGTCACGATACGGACGCCGTTCGCCCGTCGCACGGTCGCGCGGTGGACCGCTTCCGGGACCGTTGCGGCGACGTATCGGACGTTCGTCTTCGGGTTCAATGTCATCGATGATCGTTTCGCCGGTCGCGATCTGACGCGCGCCCAGCGTTGGTTTGCGTTCTTCGTCCGGCGTCGCCTCATCGTCGCCGAACAGCCCGAATTCGTCGTCGAACGCCGACACGTGCTACTCGGCTGCTTCCGCGGATCCGGCCGCCGGCGCAGCGGCTTTCTTCTCCGGGACAAAACCGCGCTCGACCAGGCCGAGCTCGGCAAAGATGCGCCGAACCGGATCGGACGGCTGCGCGCCTTTGGAAAGCCACTGTTTCACTTTCTCTTGGTCGACGACGACCGTTTTCGGTTCCGTGCGCGGATTGTAGTGGCCCAGGATCTCGATGAACGCACCATCGCGCGGCGACTTCGAATCGCAGACGACGAATCGGTACGTGGGTTGCTTTTTTGCGCCCATACGACGCAAGCGGATCTTAACCATAACTGCTTTCTCGTGGCATGCTATTTATTTAACGCCGGCATTTTGAACCGGCCCCGCTTCCCGCCGCCCATCTGTTTCATGAGTTGGCGCGATGCTTCGAATTGCTTCACCAACCGGTTGACGTCGGCGACTTGTGTGCCGCTGCCCGCCGCGATGCGCTTGCGCCGCGACCCGTTGAGGATGTCGGGACGCGTGCGTTCGCGACGCGTCATCGAGCAGATGATCGCTTCGACTCGCTTGACGTCTTTCTCGTCGATGTCGACATTCGGCATCGCCTTCGAAAGCCCGGGAATCATCTTCATAATGTCGTTCATCGAGCCCATCTTGCGCACCGTGCGCAACTGCTCGAGGAAGTCATCGAGCGTGAAATCGTTCTTACGCAGTTTCTGCGCGAGATCTTTGGCCTGTTCTTCCGAGTAAACGCTCTGCGTTTTCTCGATGAGCGTAAGCACGTCACCCATACCGAGGATGCGCGACGCGAGACGGTCGGGATAGAACGGTTCGAGCGCCGCGAGCTTCTCGCCGACGCCGACGAACTTGATCGGCGCGCCGGTAATTTTGTGGATCGAGAGCGCCGCACCGCCGCGCGCGTCGCCGTCCATCTTCGTGAGGATCACGCCCGTGATTCCCAGTCGCTCGTTAAAGCCTTTGGCGACGTTCGTCGCCTCTTGCCCCGTCATCGCGTCCGCAACGAACAGAATCTCTTTCGGATTGACGGCGACCTTGATCTTCGCAAGCTCGTCCATGAGCCGCTCGTCGATTTGCAGACGCCCGGCGGTATCGATGATGACGGTCGGAATACCGAGTCGCCTCGCTTCGGCGACGCCGTCGCGTGCGATCTTCACCGGGTCGCCCGCGCCCTGGTCGAAGACGGGCAAGTCGATCTGGCGCCCGAGCGTCTTGAGCTGATCGATCGCGGCCGGACGATAGACGTCGGCGGCAACGAGGAGCGTGCGGCGCCCCTGCTCTTTGAGCCGCAGCGCCAGTTTACCCGCGTGCGTCGTCTTGCCGGAGCCCTGCAGACCGACCAGCATGTACACCGTCGGCGGCGCGTCGCTGAACTGCAATCGCGCTTCGGCACCGCCCAGCAGCGTGACGAGTTCGTCGTGCACGATCTTGATCACCGATTGACCCGGCGTGAGCGATTGCAACACGTCGGCGCCGACGGCGCGCTCTTTGATAGCGTTGACGAATTCTTTGGCAACCGAAAGGTTGACGTCGGCTTCGAGCAGCGCGATGCGGACCTCGCGCAATACCTCGGCAACGTCCGCCTCGGAGAGACGGCCGCGATTTGAGAGCCGATCGAATATCGCGCCTAAGCGCTCGCTGAGGGCCTCGAGCATCAAGCTTTGGGCGCGGTCGCGTCGATCTTGCCGACGGCGTCGCCGACGGTCTTGATCTTCTCGGCTTCTTCGTCCGGTATATCGATGCCGAACTCGGTTTCGAACGCCATCACGAGCTCGACCTGATCGAGCGAGTCGGCGCCGAGATCTTCGGTGATCGAGGCTTCGGGCGTGACTTCGTTTTCCTCAACGCCGAGTTGCTCGACGATGATTTTCTTGACGCGATCAAACGTTTCGGTGGCCATTGGACTCCTTATTCACTGCTACGATTCAAGGACGAGGACGATCTTCCGCGTTCAGAACATCAGGCTGCCGCCATCGACCACAATCGTCTGACCGGTGACGTAACGGGCGGCATCGGATAGGAGAAACGTGACGACCCCGGCGACATCTTCGGGCGTTCCCGGGCGGCCGAGCGCGACGTTTCCGAGGAACGCGGCGCGCGCAGCGTCCGTTAACTCGGCGGTCATCGCGGTTTCGATCAAACCCGGCGCCACGGCGTTTACCCGAACGTTCCGCGACCCGAGTTCTTTCGCCAGCGACCTGGTTAAACCGAGCAAGCCGGCTTTGGTGGCCGCGTATGCCGTCTGACCCGCATTGCCGCTGATGCCGACGATCGACGACACGAAGACGATCGCGCCGCCGCGCGCTTTGATCATCGGTTTCGCGACCGCTGCAGCCAGCGCAAAGGCCGATTTCAGGTTCACGCCGACGACGTGGTCGAAGTCCCCGGCCTTGAAGCGCAGCAGCAGCGCGTCCCGGCTTACGCCGGCGTTGGCAACGACGGCATCGATGCGGCCGAACGAACGCAGGACGCTGCCCACGGCATCGTCGAGCGCCGCGCCGTCGGTGACATCGACGGGCACGGTTAGCGCGCGGGCGCCGCTTCGCGCGCCCTCGACCGCGCGCGCGCTCTCGGCGAGCGCGGAGGCATCGCGGGCGAGCAAAGCAACGTCGTACCCGTTCGCCGCCAGATCGACCGCGATCGCGCGACCGATTCCGCGCGAGGCACCGGTGACGAGCGCACATCGTTCGGCCATTCTACACCGCGCCCGCGGTGAGCGTGGCGAGCAGGTTCTCGACACCCCCGGCATCGGCGACGTGCACCGCCTTCGGCGCGCCGGCCACACGCTTCATCATCGGCGCAAGGACCGGACTTGCGCCGAACTCGACGATCAGATCGAGCCCCATCGCGACCATCGCGACGGCCGTTTCATGCCAGCGCACTTCTTCGGTCACGGAACGCACGAGATTCTCTTTGATGTGCTCGACGTCGGCGTACGGCTTCGCGTCGACGTTGGAGATGACGGGGAACCGCGGGTCCATGACCGGCGCGTCGGCGACGGATTTCGCGAACTCGATGCGCGCCGGCTCCATCAACGCGGAGTGCCATGCACCGCTCACGTTGAGCGGAATCACGCGCTTCGCGCCCGCTTCGAGCGCCAACTCGCCGGCTAGGCGAACTGCAGCCTCGTCTCCGCTGACCACGATTTGTCCCGGTTGATTGAAGTTCGCGAGTTGCACGCGGCCCGCACCGCGTTCCAGCGTGGTGCCGACGACGGTGCGCAGCGATGCCGCATCGAGACCGAGCACGGCCGACATCGCGCCGCGCGTTGCGAGCGCCGCCCGGTGCATCGCGAGGCCCCGCTTATTTACCAGACCCAGTGCGGTTTCGAACGCGATTGAACCCGCAAGCGTGAGGCTGCAATATTCGCCGAACGAATGACCGGCGCTGACCGACGGAAGCAAGTCGGAACCGACGGCCGCCGCGATCGCAACGTTGGTGACGAAGATCGCCGGCTGGCTGTAACGCGTTTCGCGCAGCTTCTCTTCCGGGCCGTCGGCGCAGAGCGCGAGCAGATCGTAACCGAGCACGGACTTCGCTTCGGCGAACAGTGCGGCCGATTGCGGAAACGCTTGCGCGACGCCGACGCCCATGCCGGCCATTTGCGATCCTTGACCGGGAAAGACCACTCCGACGCGCATCACGCCCGCTGCGACTGCCATCGCCATGCGACCGCACCCCACGACAATCCGCCGCCGAAACCGACGAAGACGATCACGTCGCCGTCGCACAATTTCCCGGCGCCGTACGTTTCCGAGAGCGCAATCGGAATCGACGCGGAGCTGGTGTTGCCGAACCGGTCGACGGTGATGATCACCTTGTCTGCGAGGACATCGAGTTGTTTCGCGGCAGCGTCGATGATGCGACGATTTGCTTGATGCGGAATCACGTACGTGATGTCGGCCCGGGTCAGGTTGGCCTTGGCAAGTACCGTATCGGTCGCATCGATCATCTTGGTGACGGCGAACCGAAACACTTCACGGCCCTTCATCACCATCTTGTTGTGCTTCGCTTCCAAACTTGCTGCCGTCGACGGATACACCGTTCCGCCGCTCGGAACGAGCAGTAGCGACGGATCACTGCCGTCGCTGCCGAGGTGTGACGAGAGAAAACAATTCGATTCGGCGGCTTCGAGCACGGCCGCGCCCGCGCCGTCGCCGAAGAGCACAGCCGTTCCACGGTCCGCATAGTTCGTGATCGTCGAGAGCTTCTCGGAACCGACGAGCAGCACGCGGCGATAGACGCCGGCTTGAATTAAACTCGCCGCGACGGTGAGACCGTAGATGAAGCCGCTGCACGCGATCTCGATGTCGAACGCGGCGGCACCGACGATCCCGAGTTTGGCGGCGAGGACGCTTGCGGTGGCTGGAAAGATATAGTCCGGGGTTACGGTCGCGACGATCACGCAGGGAATATCCGCGGCACCGAGCCCGGCACGTTCGAGCGCCATGCGCGCTGCCGCCAGGCCCATATCGCTCGTCGTTTCATCGTCGCGGGCGATGTGGCGTTCGCGCATCCCGGTACGCGATACGATCCACTCATCCGTCGTATCGAGCATCCGCTCGAAGTCGGCGTTCGTCAGGACGCGTTGCGGGACGTAATGCCCGACACCGGCCATCCGAACACCGGAGAGATGGTCTAGCGGCACTCCGCCCTCGGCTGCGCGCCCCCCACGAGCCTGTGGCTCGCGGGTCCCCCAAGCCACGGCTCTCTCACGCCGGTAGAAGCGTCGCGATCCTCCGAGGGATCGCCAAACACGTCAATCGTGTGAGTGGCCGGCGTGGTCGCGTTCGTCGCGCGGTGCGATCACCTGGCGGCCGTCATACGTGCCGCAGAAATCGCATACGAAGTGCGGCCGTTTCGGCTGATGGCACTGCGGGCATTCCACCGTCGTCACGGGAGAAAGCTTCCAGTTCGCAGCGCGCCGGCTACGGGTCTTCGAGCGCGGAGTTTTCCACTTGAGGTTCGCCATGATCGCCTTCCGTTGCCGGGCAAGCGCAATCGCCGCCCGTATTTTTGCTCCGTCCGCAGGTCGCGCACAACCCGCGGCACTCCTCGCGACACACGAGACCGAACGGCAGTGCACTGGTCACGAGCTGCCGCACAAGGTCGCTGACGTCGAGGTTGGTGCCGCGCAGGACGTTGTTTTCGCCGAACGGATCATTCGTCGTGCCGGGCGGATCGAACCGCTCGTCGACGTCGATCTCAATCGGAATCGTCACATCCTCGAGACACCGGTCGCACTCTCCCGCGACGTCGACCGCCACTGACCCGTCGATTTGCACTCCCCGATCCACGCGCTTCAGGTTCAACTCGGCGTGCGCCGGGTGCGGAAACTGAAAGGTCGCAAATGAGGGAACGTCGATCGATTCGTCCAGCGACATCGGGCGACCAGCAGACAAGAGCGGACCGATGTCGACGACCACGTGAGAACCCGTACCATAGAACGAGGCTCCCCGCGAGGGAAGCCCCATGCCAACCACGGTATTGTAGACGCCCCTCTTAGCCTTGTCAAACGGCGCCGGCTCGTGGGGCGGGGCACTTCTTGGCTCGACCGAAGGGCGGCGTTGCTGGGTTCCTTTGCCCCTACTAGCGCATGGACGCGGCGCGGAAACTAAGTGCAACCACATCGCCCCGCTGCGGAGGAGCTTCGGTGATTGCTTATCTCGTGCTTTCGCACGTGAACGCGGCACAGGTCGTTCGGCTCGTCGAACGCTTGGCGTCGGAGCCGGGGACGGCGGTGTTCCTGCGGCACGACAACACCGACCACCCCCTGCCGCCACGCGCGTTCAATGGGTATGGCAACATCTATTCCGTGCAAGCACGCGGGAGGGTGACGTGGGGTTCCTATAGTCAGGTCGAAGCCGTCCTCGACGGCGTCGACGCCGCATTGGCCTCCGGTATCCCATATGAATGGATGGTCCTGATTTCCGGGCAAGACTATCCCTGCACGAACCTTGCAGCGTTTCACGATTCCCTCGCAACGGCCGGCGTCGACGGCTTTCTGGACCACGCTCCGGCCGATGAAGCCCGGCTTCGGACCGAAAACGCCGACCGGTATTTCTTCCGATACACGAGCGTCCCGCGAGGCTGGCGCCGGCTCAATTCACGTTTGTGGCGGTTGAATCGGCTCCAGCCGTTCGTGCGTTTCGCGCACTCGCGCGCAGGTTCGCGGATCGGGATTGCCGACCGGCGCGGGTTCGGCGGCCGGACCGTGTACCGCGGGTCGTTCTGGTGGGCGCTCTCGCGCGTGTGCACGCGAGAGCTGCTCGATGTTTCCCGGCGGGACGCGGCGCTGGTGAACGCCTACCGGCAACGCCTGCATCCCGACGAGTCGTTCGTGCAGACGGTGCTCCTGGCGAATCCCTCGTTCACGTTTGCGAACGACGACTTGCATTTTCTGCGCTGGGACGACCCACAAGCGGGTAGTCCGGCGCTCCTCGGGACGGCCGATCTCCCCGCGATTCTGGATTCAGGCAAACCGTTCGCGCGCAAGTTCGATACGCGCGTCGACGCCCACGTTCTCGACCGCCTCGACGCCCTGGCCCTAGCCAACGGTGTCGGGTGCGTGAATGAGGAGCATGAATCCACTTCCGGCGATCGCGTTCGCACCGCAGATTACCGCGGCGGCGCAGCGCAATAACCTCGATCCGAAGCTGCTCGCCGCTGTCGCGGCGCAAGAGACCGGCGGTCCTGGAGCGCTCTCTGGCCGAAACATCGTCGGCGACGGCGGCCACGGACACGGGCTTTTCCAAATCGACGACCGCTGGCATCGCTTCGCGTCGACACCGGCGGCGATGGACCCCGACCAAAACGCGAACTACGCGGCCGGCCTGCTCTCGGGACTCCTGAAAACGTACGGTGGAGACGTCCGCATGGCATTGTCCGCCTATAATGCGGGGTCACCGACGGCGACCGGCACGACCACCGACTGGGGCAACGGCAAGGTCGTCGGCTACGCCGACTCGGTGCTGATGCATTACGCAGAGTTCGGCGGCGGCGCGACGACCGCGCGCGACGCCGCGATACCCGATGCGGCAGCGACGGCGGCCGACACGAACAGTTTACGGGCGGCGGCGGCAGCTTCGCCGGTCAACGCCACACCCGCCGCGCCGGCGCCGGCGATCCCGGCGACTTCCGACCACGGATCGCACGAGGAAACGGCACTGACCGAAGATCTCGGGCTCGCCGACGATTCCGAGCTCGACCCTAGGCAGCCGACGATCTCGTCGTGATCGAGCGCCGACCTTCTCTTCTCGTTTTTCACCGAAGGAACATCATGGGCTTCAACATTCTTAACGCGCTCGTCGGCGGTGCAACCGGATTCCTTGCCGGCGGCCCCGTCGGAGCGGCCATCGGGGGTATCGCCGGCGGCACGAACAATGCGACGTCCGGGCTGACCAGCGTGACCGGAACCATCGGCAATGCTGCCGCCGGCGCTTGGCAGAGCCAAGTGCTCGCGCAACAAGATTTCCAGAATTATCAGAATGCAGAGTACTCGCTCCAGCTCAACCAGCAAGCCTCACAGTTCAACAACATGATGGACGAGAAGTCCGAACTTATGCGTGAAAGCAATACGCTCCGCGATGTGGCGATGCAGCAGAAAAAAGCCGACACCGAAATCACCAAGAAGTTCATTGAGGCGATCGGCTGATGATCGCGTTGCCGGCGCGGCGCGAGCCGGGGACGCTCGTCGTTCGCCGAGCGTCCGTGCCGCATGACGGTCGAGCGACGCTCGACGAGCGGATCGACGCCGCCGTCGACGACGCGGTCGCCACGGCGCTCGCCAAAGTCTCGACGCCGGCAGATCAAGAGCTCGCCAAGCAGCAGCAGGCGTTCGACCAGCTTCTCCAAGCGAAAGCCGAACAACAGCGCGAGGCCAATGCGATCCGCGACATGGAGCTCGAGCAGCTCAAGCGCGACGAGGAAGTGCTCAAAAAGTGGATCGAGATGATCTAGCTGGGCTCGATGATTGACAAGGGCGGCCGCCGGACTCTACCATAACGAGCGTTCTTCGTCCGCGCTTCCGCGGACGGCGCGCACACGGGCCATTAGCTCAGCTGGTTAGAGCGCATGCTTGATAAGCATGAGGTCCCTGGTTCGAACCCAGGATGGCCCAGTACGCAACGTATGCAACGGGAACGCGAGATGGAGAGATCGGCTTCGTGCCCTTCGATCCCGTTGCAAACGTCCGAATTGATCAGCGTGCGGGCGGCGTGACACCAGCCGTCGGATGCGCGACCGGATCGCGCGTATCACCCGGAGCGCGACCCTTCTCGCGTCCGATGTGATCATGGCCGGTTTCCGTGTCGGTTCCGAAGTCGACTTCGGTGCGTTCGGCTTTGAGCTTTTCGGGGTCAAGTTTCCCAAGCGGTCTGTCGTCCATCGTGCATACCTCCGGAGATCCTGTACCCGCCGCCGGCGACCTTACGCAGGCTGGAAGACGCGCTGCCCCGGATCGTGCGAGACGTCGTCGTAGAGAGCCGCGAGGGCCTCAGGCACGCGTGCGCCGTCGCGAAGGCGCTTGAAGTCGCGTAATGACGTGCCGGCCGGAGCGGAGTCGACATTGCGCGCCCCGCGCCCGGCTTGCACGTCGTCGGAGTCGATCGTGCGAAAATCGATGCTGTAACGCGTCCGGCCGGTCGTATTCGGGACGGTCGAGTGCATCTGAGCCCCGGAAAACGCAATCAGCGCACCGGGCTTGGCAACGATTCGCAGCTCCGGCTGCAACTCCATCGGATCGAGCGCGTGGGGTTGCCAGCGCGTATCGCTCTTGACGTGTCCCGACGCATTCTTCCGCTGATTCGTGTTCCAATCGTAGTAATTGAATCGAGATGAGTCGTTTCGTACGCCGTCGTGCCAGTATCTCGGATGAAACGCCATCGCGCTTTCGGAGCCGAAGTCGTAGAGTGGCATCCACCAGTTGATTTGCTGCATCGGCGCGGAGTACCACGTGTCACGATGCGGGTGATGCGCGTACGCGACGCCCGACGTCAGATAGCCGTCCGACGTTGCGATGCGCAATCTCGGGACGTCGAGGAAGGTGCGGTCCGCGTCGCAACCGAGTTCGAGGAGAAAGCGCGCAATCAGCGCCCACGACTGCTCGTGATGGATATACGCCGGCTTCACCTTTGCGAAAATCGCCGCGAAACGCTCGACGTCCATTTGATGCTGCGCGTCGCGTGGATCCATGCCCGGAAACGCGTCCTCGATCATTGCCCGCGCATGTTCGACGATGAGCATCGCCGACTGATTCGGAGTAAAGAGGATCAATTCACCGGCATAGAGTTCTTGGCGCCGTTCGGTGTCGGCGAACGACGGATCGACGTACAATGCTTTCATACAAGTTCTTCCAACGGCGCTTCCGCCGTTATGATGCCGGCTCGGACGCCCATCGCTTCGAGCATCTGGCCGATTTCTTCGCAATAGATCGGGTTCATGACGATGATTTCATCCGGAGGCTCGGTCTGGAAGCGTTGCGGCGGGATAATCTCCTTGCCCGTGCCGACGAGGAATTTCCCGTGTCGATACGGGTTCACGTCGGTCACGAATGCGATCTCTTCGTCGACGCCGACCGTCGTAAGGAACGAAACGCACTTCGATCCGGAGCCCCAGACTGCCACCGAGATCCCACGCCGTTTCGCATCGGCGAAATATTCGCGCCACGCGGAGACTTTTCGCTCGATCGACCGCTCGAACGCCTCGACTTCCCGGATGATGTCGTCGGCGCTGTCGAGTTGCACTGAGAAACGCATCGCCGGTTCGCGCGCTGTGCGTGCTTCGAGGACGAGGTACTGGTCGTCGTACTCGACTTTTGCACCGGTGACGTCGAAGCCCGCAAACTCAAAAGCCCGGGCAAGCGAACCGGGGGTGAAGTAGTTGCAGTGTTCGTAATAGATGTCCCAGTACGCCGCTTCGCGCAGAATACGTAGCGACTCAGGAAGTTCGAACACGATCGGTGTCGGCCGCGTCCCCACTGCGTCGCGCACGGTAGCGAGCATACCGGCGACGTCGGGGATATGTTCGAGCGCGTGACGGCAGGCCAGCAGATCCATCGCGATCGTTGCATGCTGGCGTCCATAAAATTCGTTGATAAACCGCACGTTCTCGGCGGCGACGCCCGTTAGCCGGTCTTGCACGGCACTGGGGTCGATGCCGATGCCCCGAACGGCGCCGAGTTCAGCCATGCGAGCGAGAAAGGTTCCCTTGCCGCAACCAACGTCGACGACCGTTTTTCCGCGCAGATCGTGCTTCGCGATCAGCCACTCGATCAGTTCGTCTTGAAAACGCTGGAAGCTCGGCGAGAAGGTCTGCGTTTCCTCATAGGTCGCATCGTACGTCAGGCGCTTGAGTTCGAACGCCGTATTGCTGATCAGACCGCAGCTCGCGCAAACGGCGATGCGCAGATCGCCGCGTGGGAAGGCGCGTCCCTCGCTCGGTGAGTCGACGATGAGGCAGCTGTTCACCGTCACGTTGTCGACCGAGTAGAACTCTTGGAGCTCGTGGCCTCCGCAACTGGGGCAACGCGCATCGACTTGACGCATCAAAACACCCGCAGATTCGGCACCGGCACGATGAAACGGCCGCCGCGATCGTGGAATGCGTGGCGCTCGCGCATGATCTCCTCCGCAAAGTTCCATGCCAAGATCAAAACGTAGTCCGGAGGGTCGCTCGCGAGCGTGTCGGGAGCAACGATCGGCAGCAAATTGCCGCTCATGTATCGCCCGACCTTGAACGTATTGAGGTCGGCGACGTAGTCCAGCAGCCCGCGGTCAATGCCGAAATACGAAAGCATCGTCGTCGCCTTCGCCGCCGCGCCGTAGCCGGCGATGCGCTTCCCATCGGCCTTCAACGAGCGCAGAAGCCGCATGACGTCTTCTTTGAGTTCGTCGATCCGTGCGGCGAAGCCGCGATAGTACGCCAGCTCCGTGACGCCGGCCGCTTCTTCTGCCGCGAGCCGTTCGCCGACGGTTTCGTCCACGTCCGCGTGCGGCGAAACGAAAAGCCGGAGCGAGCCGCCGTGGATCGACGTCCGCTCAACCCGGTTGAGCGAGAGTGCGTGGTTCCGAAACAGTTTGTCGAGCGCGGTTACCGAGAAGTAGCACAGATGCTGATGGTAGATCGTATCGAACTCGCGGTGCTCGATAAGGTCGACGACGTAGGGACACTCGATAACGGCCGTGCCGCGCTCGGTGAGAAGCGTCGCAATTCCGTCGACGAAACCGTTCAAGTCCGAGACGTGCGCGAGCACGTTGTTGGCCAGGAAGATATCGGCCCGCACTCCATCGTCGCGGAGCGTCCGCGCGAGTTCACGGGTAAAGAACGCGTTCAGCGTACGGATACCCTTGCCGTTGGCGCTGGCGGCAGGTCCGTCGGCCGGATCGATACCCAGCACGTCGATGCCACGTTCGTGGAACGTGCGTAACATATATCCGTCGTTGCTCGCCGCCTCGACGACGAGTTGCCCGGCATGGAGCGCAAAGCGTTCGATCACGCTCTCCGCACTTGCCGTGAAGTGCTGCATCAGGGCCCGCGAAACCGACGAGAAATACGGATAGGAGCGGCAGAATAGAATCTCGGGATCGACGGTCTGGACGATCTGCATGAGCGAACAGCTCGCGCAAAACACGACATCGAGCGGGACGGTAATCGGCGCGTCGTCGTAATGTTCGCGTGCGACGAGACCGTCGGCCAGCGGCGTCGTTCCCAGTGAAAGGACCGGTTGAAGGTCACGCGACCCGCACGAACGGCACACATCGATCGTGGTGTAGATCGACTGCGGTGCCGCTTCGTCCTCAAGCTGTAACAAGCGTTGCTCCTTTCCGCCAACGTAAGTCAGCGTCGAGCCGCCCGGCGTTCATCAGGCTCTCGATCTTCGCGATGCGTTTGTAGCGGGGACCCTCGAACTCGTCGGGCTGCAACCCGAAGGTCGTATACGCTGCGAACAGCTCTTCGGCACCGCGACGCGCGTCCCAGATCATGGGCATGTTCGGAAACGTCCGGGCGTACTTATCGCAGTTCACTCGGTACGTGCGCGTGTCGGCGCCGCCGCCGGCGGCAAACGAGATAGCTGATCCGGGAACGGTGTCGCGAACGATCATCGCAAGATCGCGCACCAGATAATTGTCCTCGGTGCGGCCGACGTTGAAGACCTCGTTGTGAATAACGTCGCGCGGCGCTTCCAAAACGGCGGTCATCGCGCGCGAGATATCTTCGATGTGGACGAGCGGCCTCCAGGCCATGCCGTCACTTTTGAGATGCACTGCTCCCTTCGTGAAGGCCCAAGCGACCAAATTGTTGAGGACGAGGTCGAATCGAAGGCGCGGGGAGACGCCGTAGGCCGTCGCGTTACGCATGCACGTCGGCGAGAACGTATCGTCGGCCAGCGGCGCGAGATCTCGCTCCACGAACACTTTCGACATACCGTACGGCGTGACCGGATTGAACGGCGCGTCTTCCGTCAGAAATTCCGAGCCTCCGGCACCGTAATAACTGCACGACGACGAAAAAACGAAGCGTTGCACGCCGGCGGCCTTTGCAAGTTCTGCAAGCCTGATCGACGCGAGGTGGTTGATGTCGAACGTCAAGTTCGGATTGAGGTCGCCGAGCGGATCGTTCGAGAGACCCGCGAGATGTACGACCCCGTCGAACCCTTCGAAGTCGCCAACGACCGCATCACGCACGTCCTTCCGAATCGCCGGAATGGCCCGCGGTTCGGCGCCGTACGTGCTCTCTATGAAAAGTTCGCTGTCGAATCCGACGACGTCATGTCCGCGCTCCGAAAGCACGCGGGACAGTACTGTCCCAATATAGCCGGCGTGTCCGGTTAGAAGTACTCGCACTCGTTAACACCTTTCGGGGTGGGATCTTCCAGGGTGGATTGCCGCTCGACCACAGCGCCTCGAGCAAATTCCGCTCGCGAATCGTGTCCATGCACTGCCAAAACGACGTGTGCTGATACGCCATGAGCTGACCGTCGCGCGCGAGCCGCACGAGCGGCTCCCGCTCGAAATGCGTCGCGTCTCCGTCGATGTACTCGAAAATCTCCGGCTCGAGAACGAAGAACGCTCCGTTAATCCAGCCTTCTTGCGCTTGCGGTTTTTCCGAGAACTCGGTGATCTGCTTGTTGTCGTTGATCTCCAGATGTCCGAATCGCGCCGGCGGCCGAACTGCGGTCAGCGTCGCCAGCTTTCCGTGCGAGAGGTGGAATTCCAGAAGTTCGTCGAGGTCGATATCGGAGACGCCGTCGCCCCACGTCAGCATGAAACGGGCATCACCGAGATACGGCGCCAATCGCTTGATGCGACCGCCGGTTTGGGTCTGCATGCCGGTATCGACGAGTCGAACGTTCCAGTCGAGCGCCTCACCTTGGTGAACTTGCACGCGGCCGTTGCCGAGGCTCACGCTCATGTCGGTTCCAAGTTTGCACTGGTCGAGCATGTAGCGTTTGATCACGTCACCCTTGTAGCCGAGAGCGACGACGAAATCTTTGTGGTCGAACGCGGCGTAATGCTGCATGATGTGCCACATGATCGGCATGCCGCCGATCTCGACCATCGGTTTCGGTTTGGTTTCCGTTTCTTCCGATATTCGCGAGCCGAGACCGCCGGCAAGCAGCGCGACTTTCATCGGATCCGGCTTTGAGATCATGGTGTTTTCGTCGCTTTCGCAAGTGAATGCTGGCCGAAGCGGCCGGCGAGGACGCGGCCGATTTCGAGCGTATCGTGCGCGAGCTTACCGCGGTTGCGGTAGATCCAGCGCGGCATCTGCTGAAAGCAGCGCAACCGCCCGTACGCCGTCATCGGCACGGTTGCCGACATCTTCAAATATTCGTAGAGCCAGCGGAAGCGGGTCGCGGGAATCGACACGCTGCCGGCGAGGCGGGGATCGAACCACAACGCGCGCAGGTCGTGGGACTTTTGGGCGACCGTCGATGCGCCCTCATGCCAGCGAAGTTTGAAGAGAAACTCCGGAACCTCGACGATCTTTCCGCGCAGCGCGAGCTCCGCGAGCAGCACCATGTCGGAGGCGATGAATCGCGGGAGAATCTCGCGGTTGCGAACTTGCGCAACCCGCATAATCCCGAAAATCGGGTGGCAGATCGACCACTCGCCGAAGACGTGATGGAAGTGCTGAAAACGCTGGTGCGGAAGGTTTTCGCGCAGATCGAGGGTTCCCGAGAACCGCGCGATCTCGTTACCGGCCCCGTCGATGAGAATCGTTCTCGGATACGCCATCACGACCGACGGGTCACTCTCGAGAACATCGAAGCAGCGCTGTAAGAAGGTCGGCTCGCACAGATCGTCGTGGGCGGCCTGTTTGAAATACGGCGCCTGTGCCAGGGAGTACACGCGATTGAAGTTCCACGAAGCGCCCATGTTCGTCGCGTTCCGGTAGAAGCGGATGCGCGAATCGCGCGCGGCGTATTCCGCACAGATCCGCGCACTTTCGTCCGTCGACGCGTTGTCCGAGATAATCAACTCGAAATCGCGAAACGTCTGCGCGAGGAGCGAGTCCAGCGTAGCTTCGAGGTATTGTGCGCCGTTGTAAACCGGCATGCCGAGACTGATCTGCGGTAACACGAGGAAAACCGGGCCTCATCTTTCGGTGGCTCAGTGACTGACTTCCGCGGTCGCATCGTAACGCGCCGATAGTTGCCTTCGCAGAGTCGTGTGCTCCTCAGAGGCGGGACAAAGTGCCCATTGCAAACGTCGTCGGGCGAGCGCTGGATCGTCCGCCACGGTATGCGGACCAAAGGTCCCAACGGTGCGCCCCGACCTGCACGCGTTGCGGGCCGGGGCGCATGATACACTCGGCGCGCAATCGTAACGCTTAAAAGACGGGGTCTACATCAATGTACCAACTCGCTTCCGGGTTCGGAACGCGCAGCAGCTCGAGCGACCCTCGCGGAGGTGAGTTCGACTGGTCACGTCTTTGGCAAGCCCTTCTGACGCGGCGCAAGCTCATGTTCCGGGTCGCTGCCATTTCGTTCGCAGCGATCGTCGCGTACACGTTCCTGTTGCCTCCGTCATATACGACGCACGTCAAACTGATCGCCGGGGGAACCGGCGGCCAGCAGGCCAACGGATCTGCCGGCGATACGACGCTGCCGTTGCTCAATGCCCTGCTCGCCGCCACCGGCGTGCAGTCGTCCGAAACCTACGCCGAGCTCTTTCAAGAAGGGCCCGTCGCACAGCAAGTCATCGACGAACTCAGCCTCAAAATGTCCACCGCCGCGCTGCTCTCGCACATCACGGTAAAGCCCGTGATCGGGACAAACCTCTTAGATCTCACCGTTAAATGGTCGAGCGCGGACATGTCGGCACGCGTTGCGAACGCGTTCGCGGGCGCCTTTGTCGATCGTGAACGTACCCTCGTGGTGGGACAAGCAAATACTGCGATCACGACCCTCGATAAGCAAATGCCCGGCGCCGAGCGAGCTGCCGTGGAGGCGGAGACGCAACTCACGCAGTTCCAAGCCCTCAATAATCTCGCCGACGTCCAGACACAGACCCAGAACACCGTCAATGCCGCGGCCACGGTCGAGGCCAAACTCGGCACCGTTTCGGTGGACCGGCGCCAGGCGCAGGCCCAGCTCGGAAGCGTCACCGGGCAGCTCGCGACGATCAAGCCGACGATCAACGGCAACACCAGCGTCGGGCCGAATCCGGTATACGCGGCGCTCCAGCAGCAGTTTGCGCAAGCGAGCGTGCAGCTTCAGGTTGCACAACAACAGTACACCGACGAACACCCGACCGTCGTCGGCCTCAAGCATACGGTCACCGAGCTTCGTCGCGAACTCGGATCGACGCCGACGTCGATCGTCGCGGTCGCGAATACGATTCCGAATCCGGTCTATCAGCAGCTCTCCCAGCAAGGCGCGACGCTGCGCGCCCAGATCGCCGCCGACGGCGCGCAGTCTGCTGAACTCGAGCGGCAGCATGTCGCGCTCGGTCCACAAATCGCGGCCCTGCCGGCAAAAGCCACCCGCATGCTGGAACTTCAGCGCAACGCGAAGATGGCCGACGACGTTCTCGCCGCGCTCCAGCAGAAGCGCAATCAGGCGAGCATCAGCAAGACGACGGCGATGAGCGACGTCACGATCACCGCACCCGCGCTTGCCAACGAAGCGGCGGTTCGCCCGAATCGCGTCCTCAATCTCGTGGTCGGCCTATTCGTCAGCCTCGTCCTTGGGGCCGTGGCCGCCCTGCTAGTGCAGATTTTCGACCGGCGACTCCGCAACGTGCGCCAGATCGAAGAAGAGTTGAACTTGCCGATCTTGGCTTCCGTACCGCGGCTGAGCGATCTGCGGGCGCGACTCGATGACGAGCCCAGCCCGCGCCTGGCGCTGCCGAGCGGCAATGCACGCCTTGCAAAGAAGTCCCCCGGAGACCCGGCGTTACGCGCCTTTGCCGTCGAGTCGTTCCTTCAGCTGGTCACGGCTCTTCGGTACAGCACGACCGCCGACAAGAAGATTCGCACGATCACCGTGACCAGTGCGCGACAGGGCGACGGGAAGTCGACAATCGCGCTCAACACCGCGATCACGATGGCGCATGTCCAGCCGCGCGTGCTCCTGATCGACGGAGATCTGCGGCGCCCGTCGCTTCACGCGAAGCTCAATCGCGAGGTCGGGCTCGGGCTCTCCGACGTTTTGGTCGGCAACGCGCGTCTCGACGACGTCATCATTCCGACCGAGCACGACGGTCTCGACCTTCTCACCAGCGGAACGCGCACGCCGAACTCCGTGAAGTTGCTCCAGTCCACCCACTTCGACGAGATCGTGCAACGGCTGCTCGAGACGTACAACGTCATCATCATCGACGCACCCGCGCTCGCGCCCGTGATTGACGCGGCAATCTTAGCCGCGAAGTCGGACGGGACCGTCATGGTCGTCCCGGTCGGCGACACGGACGCCGAAACCGTCCATCGTGCGGTGCAGCGCCTGCAAAGCGTCGGCAATCCGTACATTCTCGGGACGGTGGCGAACCGGATCGACGTGCCGACGTTCGACGCATACAGCGACTATTTCGTGCCGCCGAAGATGCTGCAAAAGACCTCAGCCTAGATGTGGTCTCTCAGGAGGTTGCGGACGAGCCGTCGAAGGTGACGTTCCGCCGCCGACCGGGAGAACGTCGTATGATGAGCCGGTATCGTCTTGAGGGCGAATACGGGATGGCTGATCGCACTTCGCGACCCGAGCAAATGCCGATTGCGATGTCGGATGAACTCAAAGCGCGCGTTGAGCGTCTTCGCCGGCAACGTTGGTCGTACGACCGCATCGCTGCGGAGACTGGTCGCAGTCGTGCTGCCGTTGCCCGAGTTGCAAAGGAACGCGGAATCACGAGGCTTGATCGCATGAACCCTCGTTCGCAGGCGGCCGTACACGCCGCGCACAAACGGAAAAGCTGAACGATTTATTGAAACTGCACTCCGCGAATGGGGCTACGAGCGTCCCTTTGCTACATCGGCCGCTCGTGCGGCAATGCTTTGGCGATGGCTCCATCGTTACAACTGGCATCGACCCCACAGCGCCCTCAATGGCAATCCGCCGATGCTGAGACTCAACAGGGGTCCTTAACCTCCTGGGAAGCCACACCTAGATATCGGATGCGCTCGATCTCCGCGTCGAGCGTAGCCGATGCCGCATCTCTTCCAAATTTTGCGAGGTGCCGGGATCAGGTGCAATGCGAGCGCATCGCTCCATCCCCGTTGATTCCATACACGCGCGTACATTGTTGACCTTCCGGTTTCGCAACTATGCAGTGAGTTGCGCAAAGCCGGTCATTCGTATTCGGAAAGCTTTTACGGGATGTTCCGAGCGACAGCGGCTCAACGTAAAACCGGTGCGGACAACGTTCGTCGTCCGCACCGCGCCATGGCGCTGAGATGTTCCGATGAGCTGCGCCGCGGCGCCTTTACGGAATGAAGCGGCCGAGTAAACCGAAGAGCGTGTTCGTGATTGCCGAGCCGCCCTTCTTCGCTTGCGGCACGTAGACGACGTCGTTCTTCTGCAGAACGATGTCGGCACTGCGATCGCCGTGTTCGAGCTTTTCGTACAGGTTGATGTGGTAGACGGTGTTCTGTCCGTCGGCGCCTTCGCGCGTGACGCGGATGGCGTTGAGGTCCGCGTTGGAATTGATTCCGTTTCCGGCCTTCGCAATCGCGGCGCTCAGATGATCGCCGACGTTGAGCGACACCTCGCCGGGTTTATCGACCGCGCCGACGACTTCGACGTTAAAGGTAACCGGGCTCGGTACGTACACGACGCTATTGTTTGCGAGAACCGTATCGTTGGAAAGGTCGCCCTGACGAAGGACCTTCTCGAGCGAGGTGTCGCGTACGCCCGACGCGTCGCTAATGCGCGCATCGGGATACGCGCCGTTTGTCGGCCCCATACCGCCGGCCGCGGCGACCGCGTCGGTCACGTGGCTGTCAAACGGAAGGGTGTACTTTCCCGGCAATTTCACGTTGCCGAGGACCATGACCGTCAACACCCCTTGAGTCACGACGCTGATCGAAACGATCGGAGCGCGCAGATACTTCGCGAACGCGCGGCGCAGAATGTCGGAGGCCTGGACCGGCGTGTCGTTTGCGAACGAAACGCGGCCGACCATTGGGTACTGGATGGTCGAATCGGGCAGAACCGTCACGGTTTGGGAGAGCGTCGGCTCTCCGTAGACCGACACGTTCAGTTGGTCGCCCGGATGAATCCAGTTCGGATTCTCGCCGGTGGCAACCGCCGACGTTCCCGTCGCGAGCGTCAAGCTCGCGATGCCGGCAAGAAACGGGGCAACGCGCTGTGCGTTCATCGGTGGTCTCCCAAAAAGCGACGCGGATCGATCGTGACCTCGAACATACCATGATGCTCGCGCGACCGAAGCCTGCGAAGGGGCTCTATGCGATGCCCCGAGGTCCCAAACTGCGGCGGCGCTTCCACAATTCACGAAGATAGCGGTGCATGAAGCGTCCGGGCAGACTGCCGACCAGCGGCACGACGGCGGCGAACAGTACCGTCGCCGGCGACGTTTCCCGTTCGAGCGCCTTACGCGCGAACGGGCCGGCATCGGCGAAGCGCCCGAGCCGCAGGGCCAGACGCACGCCTTTGAGCAACGTTGCGACCCGCCGGGCTTCGACCGCTCGAACGGCGCGCTGCGGATAGCGCTCGGGGCGCTTCAGAATCTGTTCCCACAAGGCGTCGATCGAGGCGATCTCGGCGATCGGGTCGGCCGAGAGCGAGGCCGGCCGCCGGCGATACGTCACCAGCGATCGCTCGACGCCGACCGCCGGCCCCAAAGAGATCATGCGCAAAAAGAGATCGTAATCTTCGCCGAGCGAGACGCTCTCGTCGTAGCCGCCCGATTTCGCAAACAGCTCTCGGTTGACGATGACGGATGATTGGCGAATGAACATCGACCGCACGAGTCCGTCGATGAACGAATCGGTCGCAAACGACACGGCGGTCCCGTGGCGTTCGGTCGTTTCGAGGTGACGGTAGGACGCGGTCGAGGCGTTGACCGCCGAGAGCACGGAACCGTCGACCCGAACCATATCATAATCAGTGAAAGAGAATCCGGCGCTCGGCCAACGTCGAATCGTCTCCCACTGCGTCTCGAGCTTTTCGTCGGCCCAAATATCGTCGGCGTCCAAGAACGCGATCCACGTTCCTGAAGCCGCGGCGACACCGGCATTTCGCGCGGCCGAGGGCCCCGCATTGCGGGGCGCCCGAACGACGTGTGCACCGAGCGCCGTCGCGACCCTCACCGTCGCGTCGGTCGATGCATCGTCGACCACGACGACTTCGAGCGGCGCCAGCGTCTGCCGGCTGACGCTTTGGAGCGCTTCTCCGATATGCGCGGCAGCATTATACGCGGGAATGACGACGCTTATCGAAGGCCGTGCGCCGGCAATGAGGACCACGATGCAAGCAGACCATGGGACGGGCACGTGCCCATAGAGGCAAAAGACCCGCAAGCGTTCGCCAATCGGGCGTAGCGGCCGATCTCCACGCCGGGCTATACCTATCGTATGGAAAGTCGCGGTCCGATTCGTGTCGCGCATGTCGTAGATGCCATGGATAGTTCCGGCTATCTATGGGGCAAAGAAAAAGTGATCGCGCAGTTGATGCGCGATCAGCGAGCCAACGGTCGCGTCGATCCCTATCTAATCACGTTTGCACCGGGCCGATTTTCCAGCGTGATGGCAGCTGAGGGTTTCCGGACCGTCACACTCGGCGAGCGTGGGCTCTTAGGGACGCAACGCTGCATTCGCGCGTTGGCGAGCGAACTCGCAAAAACGCCCGTGAGCGTCGTTCACTCGCACGGGTACAAGGCGAATCTGTCGATCCGCGCGTTGCGAGCGTTGGGGAAAACGCGCAACATTCGGATCGTCAGTACCTGTCACGGCTGGGAGCAGATTGATGCCAAGCTGCGCTTTTATCATGCCATGGATCGGTGGTCCACGCGGCTGAGCGATGTGACGACCGTCCCGGATTCGGGGATGCTCGGCGCACTGCCGCACGGCGCTCGTGCGGTGAACATTTTGAATGCCGTGCCGGAACGGACGATGCGCGACAACGTCACGATCCCGTTTCCCTATCGAGGTGAGGGAGCGTTCTTTGTCGGCGTCATGGGCCGGCTCACGGCAAAGAAAGGCATCCTCGATGTGCTCGAAGCCGCGCGCTTGTCGGCGGGCTCGTCCATCGTCTTCGTCATTGCGGGTGCCGGCGAATTACTCGAAGCCGTGCAGGCCGGTGGACCGAACGTGACCTACGTCGGCTATCTGGCCGATCCGGAACCGTACGTCGCGGCCCTCGACGTGTATTTGCAAGCATCGCACGCCGAAGGATTGAGCCTTTCCCTTCTCGAGGCAATGCGGGGTGGGAAGGCGATCATCGCGACCGACGTCGGCGCGACGCGCGACGCCATTTCAGAAGACAGCGCGATCGTCATTCCGCCCGGCAACCCGCAAGCGATCCTCGATGCGATCGCTCTTCTCAAAGCGGATCCTCCGTTGCGCCTACGGCTCGGCCGAGCGGCGCGTGCTCGATATGAGGCGGAGTTCACTGCCGACACCGTGCACGATCGCTTCCTCGAGCTCTATCAGGTCGGTCAGTTCGCATGAAGCCGCGCATTCTTTATCTTTGCGGACAGTCTCCATGGCAGCGAAACGGCGGGGCGCTCCTGCGAAATTATTGGATGATCGACGCATTGAGCCGGCAGTATACGGTCGATCTCGTCGTCGCAGACGAACCCGCCGTGGGGATTCCCCCGTCGTTTGCCGCGCTTATCGATAGCTATGCGTCGTTCCCGCGCGAGCAGCACCAGCGAAGCGGGATCCGACGCATGATGCTCGCAGCGTCGCCCGGAGAGTCGCTCTTGACGGCCGGCTGGACCAACGCCGCGATGCGTGCCCATGTTGCCGATCGGCTCGGGCGATTCCCATACGTCGCCATCCAGACGGATCTCCCGATGATTCGGACCCTGCCGCGACGCGACGCCATTCCGCTCGTGTACAACGCGCATAATTGCGAGTCGGCGCTGCTCGAGAGACGCGTCCCGTTTGAATCGCCGCACGTTGCCGCGCTTCTCGCCGTTGACGCTTTGCGCGTACGCCGGATCGAGCGCAATCTCGTCGCCCGGGCCGCGCTCGTGACGGCATGCGCGGATTCCGATATCCTCGATTTTGAGCGCTTTGCACCGAGTGTCCGTACGTCGGCGGTTGTCATTCCCAACGGCGTGGACGTTCATCGTTATCGCGACGTCGGTAAAGCGCAGCCGGATCGGGCAACCGTTTTGATTACCGGAAGCATGGATTGGCGGCCGAATATCATGGGGTTGCGTTGGTTCTTGGACAGCGTCCTACCGCTACTGCGGCGGCGCGTACCGCAGGTCGCGATTCGCGTCGCCGGCCGCATGCAGCCCGCGCTCGTCGCCGAGCTCGCGCATCACGCGAATGTCGAAGCCGTTCCGAATCCGGCGGACATGACGGCCGTCCTCGCTTCAGCGACGGTCGTCGCCGCTCCGATCCTTGCCAGCAGCGGTACCCGCTTGCGTATCCTGGAGGCATGGGCCGCGCAACGTCCTGTCGTCACGACGGCGGCCGGAGCGTTCGGCCTAAAGTGCGAGCCCGGCAAGCAAATCGCGATACACGATTCCCCCGCTGAATTTGCGACGGGCCTCGCTGCGCTCCTCGAATCGCAGACGCTGCGGGCGCGCCTCGTCGCGAGCGCAGCGGAAGCTGTCCTGGAGTACGACTGGCGTTTGATCGGTGCGCAATTGCTAACGGCCTACGAACGCTTAAGCGATCAGCCGGCGGCGGTGCAACGCGTGGCCACGGTTAGGGAAGAAGTCGCCTTTTCCGCGCATTTCTGAATGCGCGAAGGTTCTCGCCCAGAATCCACCACGCTTTCCAAACCCGGTTACGAATATCATAGTCCGCGCGCAACTTCTCGTAAAGATACAGCGTGTTGGTGCGTCGCGCACGCATGTAGGCACCCGGATTGAGGCGGTTGAGCGATGAATGTTCGTGACGCACGCGAGCCGATTCCGCGATTGCCAACCGTCCGTAGCTTGCGGCACGTTTCGTGAAATCCCAATCTTCCGCAAGGCCGTAACCCGGTAGTGATTCATCGAAACGTTCGTGTTCGAATAGCGTGCGGCGGTACGCCGAAGCGAGTCCGTCGATCAGGCGCGGAACGGGACCATGCCGCTCACGCTTCGGACGCGCGTTGAAAAACCCGTGTTCGAAAATACGCCGCGACACATCGTATAATGTCAGCGGCTGGTCGTCCCATGGATTGTGAATGGCGCATTGCGCTCCGACCACGTCGGGCCGGCTCTCGAAAAGGCGCGCGATTTCGAGGACGCAGTCGGATTCGAGGACAACATCGTCATCGAAGAACAAGAGGATGTCGCCTGTAGCGATATTCACGCCGCGATTTCGTGCGGCGGTCAATCCGCTCAGATGCGGATCGTAGACATGCTTGAGGCCGGCAAAGGGCTCGAGGACGTAGGGCGAAGCCGACTGGTCGATGACGAGCACTTCGAGCGGTTGGGTCGGCTGAGTACGCAACGACGCGAGCATCCGCGCGACTTCCGTCGGCCGGTTCTTGGACGGCGCGACGATCGTAACAGTCGGTAACCCGGATGTTCGCATCCTCTGACGATAGCAGGCAAACGTGGTCGCACGTTCCGACGGATGTCGCGTGCGGCTGGGACGAAAGCCCCCGTCCGAGCGTACCAGGGCGCCTCCCATGGCGCAGCGCGAACACCGTTATACTCGTCGTATGATGCGCCATGACGGCTGGAACATCGGCCTCATGCAAGGTCACGCGCAAACACTCCTCGATGGGCCGACGCCGCCGATTACGTGGCTGCAGCTCGAACGCGGCCGCGCGTTCGCCGCCGACCCGTTCTTGATCCATGAAGCGGGACGCCTCTTCTGCTTCTTCGAACTTTTACCGTACGCAACGAACGTCGGCCGCATCTGCTACACGGTGATCGACGATAACGCCGGCGCCAAGTTGCCGATCCACGACGCCATCGCCGCCACGCACCACCTGTCGTATCCGTCGCTCATCCGCCATGACGGCGAGATTCTTTGCATCCCGGAAGCCGGCATGTCGGGCGCGGTCACGGCCTTCGCCGCGCGTGATTTTCCCGGCGGCTGGTATCCGAAGCACACGCTCATCGATGATTTCCCGGGCATCGATCCGACCGTCTTTCAGCACGATGGCCGCTGGTGGATGTTCGCGACGAACGGCCAAATGGGTTGGAACAGTGACCTGTACGTCTTCTATGCCGACACGCTTTTCGGCCGCTGGCGTGCGCATGCGAAGAACCCGGTCAAGCAGTCGCTCAACGGAAGCCGTCCCGGCGGATTTCCCTTCACGGTCGACGGACGACTGTACCGCCCCGCTCAAGACTGCACGCATCGCTACGGCTCGCGTTTGATCTTCAACGAAATCAAAGAACTTTCGCCGTCGCGTTTTTCCGAGGTCGCGGTCGGGTCACTCGAACCTGCGCGCTCGAGTCCATTTCCCGACGGCTTACACACGGCGAACATCTCCGGCAATCAGATCGCGATCGACGGCAACCGGCTCCATTTCGAACCACACGAGGCGCTGCGCACGATCCGTCGTCGCGTCGCGCGACTCAGTAAACGTTAGACGACCGACGAGACTTCGAGCGGCATCGTTTGCAACGAGTCGGGCCACTTGGTCGTCGCGCCGACGCCGCGCGGGTCAAGCAAACCGCGCAGAAGGCCGAGACTCCAGGCACCCTGAGCGATGGGGAAAAAGACGCAACTGGCCATCGTAACGGCCGGCGATTCGTGCGCCGAGCGCCGAGCGAATATTGCGACACAGTACATGGCGTACAACACGCCGACGACCGCCCGAAACGGCGTCATCATCAAAACGAGAGCGATGCCGAATGCGACGGGTGGTATCAGGTGACGCGGGCGCAGCTCGCCCGGATGGCGGCGGATCGTCTGGGCGCGCCAAAATCCATAGCGGCCCCACAGGCGGATAACGTCCAGCGGGGTCCGCTTGACGCGATAGGCAGCTTGCAGCGGCAGCAAATACATGTCCCAGCCTTGCGAGCGGAGACGCGCCGCTAACTCTCCGTCCTCGTTCGCCTCCCATCGTTCATCGTAACCACCCAAGCATTGCAGCACGTCGGGGCGCCATGCGCCGAGATAAACGTTGCGCGTCAGTCTCGGCGCCGACAATTTCCGGTACTCCGCACCGCCGAGTCCGAGCGGGTTGCTGTACAGTGCGACGACTAAGGCGCGCCAGAAAGACGTTTCCGGCTGCGGCAACGTGGCGCCGCCGACGCATCCCACTGTCGCCGGCAGCATCGCGAACGCTCCGATGATCGAAGCGATATAGTCCGGTTCGTATATCGTATGTGCGTCCAGACGGATAATGATATCTTCCGGCCGCGCGCGCGCGATTCCAACATTCAGCGACGTCGGAATCGTCCGGCGAGAGTTGACCGCGATCTCGCCCGCAATATCGCCGCGCGAGAGCCACGACGTCACGAGGTCGACGCTTCCGTCGACGGAGCCGCCGTCTACCACGATCAAGTGCAGCGCGGAATGATCGTACGACTGCGCATCCAAGCTTGCTAAGACATCGCCGATATCCCCGGCTTCGTTATACATCGGCATCACGAGCGACACCGTTGCCGGCGTTCGGCTCATGCCGCTCGATGGAACAGGAATTCGAAACCGGTCTTCATGATGACCGAGACGTCGACGAAGAACGACCAGTTTTCAACATAGAAGAGATCGTGGCTCAGCTTCTCAGCGACGTCCGAAACGTTGAGAACGCGTTTCATGTGGACTTGTGACCACCCCGTAATGCCGGGCCGAACCAGATGCCGTTCATCGTAGCGTGGTAGCTGACGCCGAAATTCGGCGACAAAGCTGGGACGCTCGGGCCGCGGACCGACCAGCGACATCTCGCCACGCAGCACGTTGAAAAGCTGCGGCAGTTCGTCGATGCTGCTACGCCGCAAAAACTGTCCAAGCCGCGTTTTCCGGGGATCGTTCTTCGTTGCCCACACCGGGCCGCTGACCGCTTCGGCGTCAACCCGCATTGTGCGGAACTTCAGGATGTCGAACACCTGGCCGTTTCGTCCGACGCGCTGCTGCCGGAAAAAGACCGGCCGTCCACTGTCGATCAGAATGGCGAGCGCAGCGAGCAGCATGACCGGAGCCGTCAGGAACGCCGCGAGGGAGGCCAAGGTCACGTCAAGCGCACGTTTCGTAAGTTGCGCCGACGGAAGACATGCACGGAGCCGAAACGGCACGATCAACGCCTGGTGACCGTCCGTGCGAAGCGTATAGGTATAGGCGTGCGCACACAAGCGCGGCGGTGCGAACGCGATCCGTATCCGTTCGCGTGCCGCGGCCTCGAGCAAGAGCGGCAGCATCTGCGGCGGTAGAATTTCGGTCAGCAAGATCGTGTCACAGCCCCACGCTCGCGCCTGACGCAACCAGGGGATGCGATTCAGACTGGTGTTGTGCGCGAAATCGAAGCCCTCGAGCGTCGACTCGACATCGCCTTCCACGAGCGGCAAGAGCGGCGTTCCCGGCGGAAAGTTGAGCGATTCGAGCGCGGCCTTGAGACGCCCGGCTTCGCCGACGACGGCGATGCGCTCGGGAAACCGAGACGTCACGTGCGTACGCACGGCGTGCAAAAGCGCGCGCGATCCTCCGACGGTGACCATCGAGAGAACGACCGAGAGCAGTAACACCGATCGTGACGAAGACACGGCCGGCAGTATGGTGAAGAGGATGAATTGAGGTAGCGCACCGAGGACCAGCGCTGCGGCAGTGGCATAGAGTTCATCGCGAACGGACATCGCGAACGACCGGCGATACAAGCCGAGGCGCTCGAAGATCAGAAGCCAGAAGGCCGCGTAGATCGCCGTCGATACCGTAACGACGGCGCTATCGCCCAGGCGATACGTCCCTGTCGTCACGATCTCGACCGCGAAGAAGGACGCGACGAAAAACATCGACATGTCGGTAAGTGCAAGCAACGCCACCCACGGCCGTCCGAAAATGTTCGGACGGCGCTTGGGCGGCGCTGCATGCAAAACGGTTCCAGTTGTTGACGTTACCGCCGGCGCCGGATTCGTAAAGCTCGTCGTACTCACGTACGCCTCATCAAATCGTGCATGATATCTACCAGGATATTGTATGTTGACGCGAGCGTGGACCCAGAGCCGAACGTCCCAACGGCCCGATGACTTGCCGCTACCTACGAACCGTGGTCGAGCTCGTTCCCGATCGCCAACCGAAGCTGGATCGCATGCTGAATGCTCTCCACGATCTCACTCGGCTCCGCCGCCTTGCTGATCATGCAGTTCGCACCCGCGATGATGCTGGCACGTATCCAGTCTTCATCGGTTCGACCGGTATAGGCGCAGATCGTCACTTCAGGTAGCGAGTAGCGTAGCCTTTGCAATGCGGCGGTCGAGTCGATGTCGAGGTAATCAAAGTCGATGAGGACGACGTGCGGCCGGATGCGGCTAACCGTCGTCAACGACAGCGCATCGAGCATCGCCAGAACGACGAAACCCGCAGCCGAAAGTATGTCACGTAGAAACGGGGCAAACAACATTTGCGCTTCGACAATGACGAGCGATACGTTTCCGGAAGCCGGCTCGTCTCCATGAGCAAAGGTTGTCACGCCCTGACGTTAGCGTCCCTACATAGCCTACAAACAGAGGCATTGGGGCAAAAATCAGGACAATTTCGGGATTATACTAAGCCCGAACGGATCGCGAACACTGCCGCTTGCGTTCGAGCCGTGCAATTGAATTTGGAAAAGATTCTACTTACGTGATTTTTGATCGTCTTCTCGGAGAGGCTTAACGCATAACTGATCTCTTTGTTCGACATGCCGGCGACGATGAGACCGATGACCTCCAACTCACGTGCGGATAAGTCACACGGATCTGCGATGCGGTTACCGCCCGAACGGCGGCTCAGTAAACGACCGGCAATCCGCGCGTCGAAATACGACTCGCCGCCGACGATGATTTTTACCGCGCGTAGAAACTCGCTCGGCGCGACGTCCTTCACGAGGTAGCCGTCGGCGCCTGCGTTGAGGCATCGCTGCATCACTTCGGCTTGTAGATGCATAGAGAACGTACAGATCTTCACATCTGGATTCACGCCGCGGCTCATCGCAATCGCCGGCGCGATGTCGACGTCGGTACCATCGACGTCGATGAGGATAAGGTCGGGCCGCAGAGACCGCATCAGCGATTCACTGATGCGACTGGCATCGCCAACCACGTCGATCGACGCATCGAGCATCAAAATCTGCGCCAGTGCCTTTGCGAAAAGCACCTGGCTTTCGATGATGAGCGTCCTATAAGTCTGGACCAGCAAGGGAAACCTCAAAATGCAGCCCCGGAAACGAGCCCGTACCCACTGCACTCATAGAATACCCGGGACTTTCGTTTCCGGTCCCCTGCAAAAGTGCGATTTTTCGCGCCGAACGCCCCGGAAGGGGTAGGACCCGACCTATTCTTCTTCCCGAACGGCGCGCAACATTCGGAGATACATGCGCGCGACGACCTCCGCCGCTTGGGCCGGATCGTCGGATTCCAAACCGCCGATCGCGCTGAGTGTGCGATCGGTCAAAGCGATCGCTTGCGAGCGTAAATCGGATTCGTCGTCGAACACCTCGACCTCGACGTCGCCGTTTCCATTACCATTCATGCGGGGCTCTGCGCGCCGTTTACGTCGAGCACCTTCAGGAGGAACGCGTAGCGATCGGCGACCTCGTCGATGATCTTATTCGTGGGCTTTCCGGCCCCGTGACCGGCCTTCTTCTCGATGCGAATGAGGACCGGAGCGGGACCGGCTTGCGCCGCCTGCAACGCGGCTGCGAATTTGAACGAATGCGCGGGAAACACGCGGTCGTCGTGGTCGGCCGTCTCGATCAATGTCGCCGGGTATGCCGTCCCAGCGCGAACGTTATGCAAAGGCGAATAGGCGTAGAGATAGCTGAAGTCGGCCGCTTCGTCGGACGAGCCGTAATCGGCCGTCCACGCCCATCCGATCGTAAACTTTTGGAAACGTAACATGTCGAAGACGCCGACACTCGCGATCGCAGCACCAAATTTCTCGGGGTGCTGCGTCATGCAGGCGCCGACGAGCAGCCCGCCATTGCTCCCACCGAAAATGGCCAGCTTTGCCGTCGATGTAAATGCGTTCGCGGTAAGGTATTCGGCGGCGGCGAGAAAGTCGTCGAAAACATTTTGCTTACGCTCTCGCGTGCCGGCGTGGTGCCACTCCTCGCCGTACTCGCCGCCTCCGCGCAAATTCGGTACGGCCCAAACACCGCCGAGTTCGAGCCACACGAGCACGGCGGGCGAGAACGCCGGCGTGAGCGAGATGTTGAATCCGCCATACCCATAGAGGAGCGCGGGCGCCGACCCGTCGCGTACGAATCCGCGCTTATGCGTCACGATCATGGGAACGCGCGTTCCGTCAGCGCTGGTGTAAAAAACCTGCTCGCTTGTATAATCATGTGCGTCGAACCCGACGCTCGGCGCGAAGACGAGCGACGTCCTTCCCGATTCCACATCGAGCCGGTAAATGGACGATGGATTCGTATACGTCGAAAACGCGAAGAACGTTTCCGTAGCACGTCGCTTTCCACCGAAACCATTTGCCGTCCCGAGTCCCGGAAGAGAAATCTCGCCGAGCGGCGTTCCCTGCAGGTCGCGCCGGCGCACGACCGAGTGCGCGTCATGAAGATATTCGAGGACGAACACGTTGCCGAAAAGCGCGGCCGACTGGAGCAGATCATCGCTCTGGGAAACGATTTCGCAGGGCGATCGGTCAGCGATATCGATCGAGATGATTCGGCCGCGCGGCGCGTCGAGCGTCGTCTTGAAGTAGAACCGGTCGCCGTCATTGCCGATATATTGGTACTCGGCGTCGCCGTCGGGTAGCAACTCGATCACCGGTGCACCGCCACGGGCGTCGCGGATGAAGACGCGATTGTTGGGCTCCGTTCCCTCGCGCGAGGCGATGACGAGCCAACGACCGTCTTCCGTGACGTCCGCGCCGATGCCCCAATGCGGATGGTCCGGGCGCGCATAGACCTCGAGGTCCGCATGCTGTGCGGTCCCGAGAGCGTGAAAGTAGACCGTTTGGTTGATATTTTCGTTCTTGAATTGCTCCTCGGGAGCCGGCTCCGCATAGCGGCTGTAAAAGAATCCTCGTCCATCGAGCAACCACGAAGCTCCCGAGAACTTGCTCCAGCGAATTTCATCGGGCAGGTCGCGATCGCGAACGATGTCGCGCACGTGCCACGTCATCCAGTCCGAACCGGATGCGGCGGTTGCGTACGCCATCAAGGAACCATCGTCACTGAATGAGACGCCGACGAGGGCGACCGTGCCGTCTTCCGAGAGCGCATTCGGGTCCAGCAAGACCCGCGCCGGTCCGGCCGGGGCATCGGCGATATAGAGGACGCTCTGATTGTCGAGCCCCCCGTTTCTCGAAAAGACGTACCGGTTTCCAACCTGCGTCGGAGCGCCGAAGCGCTCGTAATTCCAGAGTTGCATGAGGCGGGCGCGGATTGCCGCCCGCTGGGGGATCGCTGCGAAAAATCGCTCCGTGAGCTCCACTTCGGCATCAACCCAGGTCTGCGTTTCCGGGGCATCGAGGTCTTCGAGCTTACGAAACGGATCGGTCACTTGAAACCCGTGGTAGGTGTCGATCTGACCGTCGTGGGAGGGGCATGGATAGGCATGCGGCGGCGTCCGAGAAGTCATTTAAGGCGCCGGTTCGCGCTCAACCGGCAATTGCTTCGGACCGGCGATTGAGTCAATAGACCTAGCGTACCCTGCCGCAAACGACCGGGTACAAAGGAAAGACTTTACACAGAGCTAACCGCGTAAGTCCCCAAACGAAGGTATAATCGGAACTCTGCTACCGTCGGCAAAAGGTTCCCAATGCAACACGAAACGCTGGATTCCCAAGGGACATCCGAATGGTCCTTTGCCCATCGCCAACGAATGATCGGCGTTGCGCAGCGCCGCGGAGCTCCGCAATTTCTCATTTGTGATGCCGCGATGCGCGTACTGTATGCCTCACCGGACGTCGACCGTGTCGTCTACAGCAAGGAGTCCCTGGCGTTTCTCGAGTCCCGGTGCCGTGAGAGCAGAACGTCGAATACCGTCTTGTACGAAGCCTTCGACGACCGCACCGTCCTTCGTATCGTTCCCTTGGATACGCATCTGTTCGGTAGCGTCGCGATCTTCGTCGATATCTTCGGGCACCGCGGGTCGACGCTCGAAGCCGCCAAGAAATACGGGCTGACAAAGCGTGAGTCGGAAGTGCTTCAGCTGGTCGTACGCGGTACGACCAAGTCCGATATCGCGCGAGCACTGTTCGTTTCGGAGAGTACGGTCGGCGATCATATCGGCAGTATCATGCGCAAGATGAAGACGTCGAGGCGGATCGCGATCATCGCGAAAGTCTTCAAGCTCGAGCAAGATCTCGACTTCGAGAAGCTGCCGGGGTAGACGTGATGTCGGCGCCGCCGACCCGAGAGGGACGAAAGCGCTTCCCCATTCGACCCTGACCCTGGATCGATAAAAGAAGGTACGGTCAGGTTCGTGAATCAGGCCATTCCTCAGCAGTCGGTCGATCCGGCGTTATGGTTCAAGCGCCGCTTTCGCGAGCCTCTGGTCGCCATGATCGTCCTCGCGCTCGTCACCGGATTCGTCGTCGCGCAGAGTTTCGCGCAGCTCGATGCCGTCATCAAGCTGTGCATCGCATCGATTTTTGCAGTCGTCGCCCTCGCGTTGGTATCGTATCGGCCGATCGTTTTCCCGTTCGCGATTTATCTGTTTCTCGTCCCGTTCGACGGATTGCTCCAGACCGGGTCCGGGACGCTCACCAAGTTTCTCGCGGCCGCGAGCATGGGCATCGTGTTGCTGACGATCATCGACCGGCGCCGCTTCATCGCTCCGCCTCTCGTGGTCGCGCTTTGGGGCCTCTTTTTGGCGTGGAACGTCGCTTCGTTCATGTGGTCCGAGGACGCGTTCTATCGCGTCGATCTCTTGAATGCGACGGCGCAACTGTTCGCGCTGTTTGCCATTTTCTCCATCGTTCAGATTCCCTGGAAAGACGTGAAGGCGCTGCTCGTCGCAGTCGTCGCCGGAGGCGTCGCTTGCGCGGGCTATGGCGCGTATCTGTTCCGGCAGGGTTCGGTCTCGAGCGATACCGCGAGCACGCGTCTTACGGTCGCACTGAGCAAAACCCAAGGAATCAATGCAGACCACTTTTCGGCGGCGCTCGTCTTTCCATTCGCGCTCGCCATCGTCGCCGCACTCTACCTGCGCGGCTGGCAAAGGATCGCGGCAACGCTCTCGGCCCTCGTGTTGATCGTCGGGATCGCGGTGAGCGGCACGCGCGGGTCACTGATTGCGGTGGGAGTCATTTGGCTCTATTTGATGATCGCGTATCGGCATCGTATCCAATTGGCGATCATCGGCGCCGTTTGTGTCGCGGGAAGCGCCGCCATGCCGAGCGTCTGGATGCGATTTACGGACGCCTCGCAAGGTGAGGCCGGGGGACGTTATCCCATTTGGGCAATCGCTTGGGATGCGTTTCGGCGTCACTGGCTTCTCGGTATCGGAACCGAGCAGTTCCGACTTGCCTACGGTGAATCGTACATTGCGATCGCTTCGGGGCGCCTCGTTCATTCATGGAGCGAGGACGCTCATAATCTGATCGCCAGCACGGCGGTGGAACTCGGCATCATCGGGCTGTTGCTTGTACTCGCGGCGTGGTACGCGCAGTTTCGCCTAGGAAGCAATATTCCGCGCTCGTCGCCGATGTTCCACGCCCGCATCGCCGTTCAAGCCGGCACGCTCGGAATGTTCGTAAATGCATTGAGCGTGGACATGCTCTTTTATAAATACCTGTGGATCGCGTTCATGATGGGCGTTATCGTACAAAATACATGGCGTGTTGAACGAGCGCGCGAAACGAGCGCAATGAACGCGGAGCCGCTACAAGACGGAGCTCGCGACGAATCACCCGCGTCGCGGCCAGCCGTCTTGCTCGCAGAAACATGAAGCCCGCGCGCATCGCCGAACTCGACGGCATTCGCGCCCTGGCTATCCTTGCTGTGTTCACGGTTCACTTTTTCGCGAATTCCTCGACGCAGCACGCCTCGATGGCGCTCCACGGCGGCATAAAGGCAGCTTATCTCGTGGCCGCACATGGCTGGCTCGGAGTCGACCTCTTCTTCGTGCTCTCCGGCTTCCTGATTACCGGCATTCTGCTCGACACGCGTCAACGCGCGTCATACTTCCACGATTTCTGGGTGCGGCGCGCGCTGCGGATTCTGCCGTTGGTTTTTACCGTCGTCGCGATCCTGACGATCGTGTATCGGCCGCCGTGGCTGTACGTGCTCATGGCACTCTTTTTTGCCGTGGATTTTGCGCCTTTCTTCCACCTCGGCAACGAAGCGATGGGCCCACTCTGGTCGCTGGCCGTCGAAGAGCAGTTCTATCTCGCGTGGCCGCTTCTCGTCTTCTTCTTACGCCCGCGTCTCTTGTTCGTCGTTACGGCAACGACCATCGTGCTCGAGCCGATCGTTCGCGCGTTGGTCGGCGGCCCGCTGGATGTCCTTTGGTTCCGCGTCGACGGCCTCGCCATGGGCGCCCTGATCGCGCTGTTCGTGCGGTCGAGGTTTTTCTCGCGAAACCTCACCCTGCAGGCGAGCGTGGGTGCCGTTGTCGCAGCCGGTCTTTTGCTAACGATCGAGATGCACTCGCAGCGGGGCTCATATGCCTTGCGCGTCACGGAAGCAAATCTGATCTTCGGAGCGATGATCGCATCATCGGTCGTGCTGGCCGGCAACAAGTGGCTAGCGCCTCTCCGTTCCCCGACGGCAACGTTCATCGCGAATACGAGTTTTTGCGCCTATCTCATTCACATTCCATTGCTCGAATTCGCGCGATTTCTCGGCATCGGAATCGGGATGGCGAACCCGTTTTCCGAAGCGGCGCTTCAAGCAGCGGTAGTCATTCCAGCGACATTCGTCGTCGCGGCGTTTTCGCGAACGTATCTCGAAATGCCGTTCCTTCGTTTGAAGGATCGTTTTGCACCGGGCGTACCGCTCGCTCGGCGCGTTGCGGATGTTTCCGGCAATGCGTGAGATCGCGCGCGCGGCCGTCCTCGCGCTCGTGATCGTCGGTCTCGCCTCGTTCACTCGCACCGTCGCAAGCGGAGAGACCGCACCGCCGGCGGTCGTCTACCGCACGCCGCCGGCTGCCTTCCCATTCGCGGTCAAGGTGATGACGCAGAGCGACAAGGGTCTCGGGACGATGACCGTGCCAGACATGGCGAAGCTCGTGTCGATCATGGTGGCGTCCGGTGCACCCGCCGGCACCTACACGACGGCCATCGCGTCAGGCATGAAAACCGCATGGTATCAAGATCCCCACCGCATCGGCGATGTGCCCGGTGCAATGTCCGATCGGCCGCCGGTCTCGGCGCTCACAAAATCGGCCGACCTGATGAAATGTTCCGACGGAAGCCTTCTCGACTCAACCTATGGGTCAACGGCCGGCACATATTTCGGCGATCCGACATCACCCAACTTGGTTCGCGAATCGAACGCTCAACTTGCGCAAGCGGCCGCGCACTACGGCCCGGTAACGTATTTATGGCTCGACGACTCATTGCCCATATCCGATTTATGGGCGCAAGCCTGGCACTGCGGCAACAAGCCGCCGGCACTCACGACCAACGGCGCGAACGGCATGCCGGCGATCGCACACGGAACGCTCGGCTCAGCGCCGATCGCCTATGCTAACGGAACGGCCTACTCACCGCAAACATTCCTGGCAAACCTTGCGGCGTTCGATACCGCCATGCGGGCACCGGTCATCGACGAAGGGGCGTGCGTCGGCGACGGAACGACCCTCGGCGGCGATGTGAGCGACGGCGGCCCGACCGCATCGCTCGCTAAGCTCTCGAAAAATTCGGCCGGCGTCATGTGCGAAAACTTCGCCGAAGGCTGGGGCAACCGTCAAACCCGCGACGGGAAGGCCGTTGACGAATTTTGGTTGCAGGATCTCAATTCCGGCATCCAGGTGATCTCCGCCGGGAAGATGTTCGTCAACTTGCAGTACATCGGCGACGAGGGCGCAACCAATCGCGGAAACGCGGACGATTACGATCAGCGCGGCTACATCTACGCATCATTCATGCTGCTGTTCGACGAGCGGCGCTCGATCTACAAAACGGGCCTTTGGGGTTCGCATCGGGGCGTGAAAGCGCCGGTGATCGTGCACCCGGAAAATCTGCTCGTGCCGCTTCAACCGCTGACCACGGCTGTGTGGCCGAACCGGGTCAGGACTCTGCGGAGCGGCGGCGTCTACGTACGTGAATTTGCAGCGTGCGGCTATGCCGGCGAACCGATCGGACCGTGCGCGGCCTTGGTGAATCCGTCATCGACACGTGAGGCGGCGATCCCATCTTTGCGCCAAAGATACGGGCATGCGATCGCCTTTACCGGCAACGACGGTGCTTTCACGGGGCGGCACGGAACGCCCGATTACGGTGATACCGGCGACATCGATTTCACATCGAAACGGCCGCCGGCGTCGCTTCCGCCTGCCGGTTGGGCGATTCTCGTTCGCTAAAAGCTGCGCGGCGATGGGCGCCGCACTGTGCGTCATGGTGTGCTTCGCACCTGTGCCGGCGTCGGGGACGCCGTGGCTGTTTGTAAGCGACATCCATTACGATCCGCTTTCGGTGGAACCGGCACCCGTCGGAGCGGACTCGGACACGAACACCGCGCTGCTCGATTCGGCGATCACGGAGATGCAGCGGGTCGACGCAGATCCGCCCGTGGTGATCATCGCCGGCGACTTTCTCGCGCACTACCGCTTCACGCCGATGCGTGCCGCGGCGACGATGGCGACGCTGGCTGCACGCTTCAATCGTGCTTTTCCCAACGCACAATTCGTTATCGCCCTGGGCAATGAGGATTCGGCATGCGGCGCGTACCGGCTCGCACCCGAATCGCCGTTTCTACACGACGTGGCGAGGGAATGGGAGCCGCTCGTCAATCGCCGTCATGCCGCGCCCGCGTTCGCAGAAACATTTCCGCGCGACGGATTTTATGTTGCGAAGCTGCCGATTGTACGAACCAGCGCCGTCGTGCTCGATGACGTCTTCTGGTCGCCCTTGTACCGGGGGAGGTGCGCCGTGCCGGGAGCTGCACCGGAACGAACGTTGGCGGAGCTGCATGGGGCGTTGCTCGGCCCACCGCACGAACGGCATTGGGTCATCGCGCACATTCCACCAGGAGTCGACGCCTTGTCGACCACGCACATTGTTCACCGGCTTGTGCCCGTTCCGTTCCTCAACCCGTGGCGGCGAAACGATTTCATGCACTTAATCACCGATCCGGCAGCCCGCGTTACGCTCGTGGTCGCCGGACACACGCATCGGTTCGCCTATCGCATTCCCGACGGTCGATCGGGTCCGATCCCGATGCTGCTCGTTCCGGCCGTCTCGCCGATCTATCGCAACGCGCCGTCTTTCCTCACCGTTGATGTCGACGAACGCGGAACGATACGCGAAGCCGAGGAGTACGCGCTCGCTGACGACGGGTGGACCGACCTCGGCGGAACGCGATCGCTCGGGCTGGCCGATGTGAGCGGCGTAAGCTTGCAACACTTACAGCGGCGCCTCGCCGGCGACCCGGCGCTACGCGCGACGTTCGACCGTCTCTATACGGCCGGCTCCGGCGGGGACATTAACGAACGCAATTGGAAGGTCTATTGGTGCGCGGCAACCGCCTTCGAAACATCGTCATTCCGGGATTGCCTCGCGCAGGGCGGATTCGGCCCCCTGCTCCTCCGCGGCGTGATCGTGGTCGCTGGAATCGGAGTCCTTGTGGCCGTCGGCGTATCGCTCGGTCTCATCGTTCTATTCCGCCGCCGCCGGCACGCGCACGTGCGACTCGAAACTCGATGATTTGTTTGAAAGGCAAGCGACGCTTAACGGAGCGCCCACAGCCGTTCGATAAACCGGAAGATGGCGAGGCCGACAAGACCGCCGCGAACGAAACGGCACGAGTTTATCGTCGCTAGGACGTCGGGCGGCGCGTGATCGCGTCGGCGGCAAAGCGATGAAAGGGCGCCGCCCGATCAGGCCCCGCGCTGAGCGTGCAGCGTTTTGAATGATCGATGAGGTGCACCGATACGTACAACGTAACACGGCGGGTTGTGCCTGTGCAGACCGGCAGCATCTGCGTCGCGATCGCCGTCCGGATTTCGGGTGGCACGACCTCCTGATTCATTCGGACGACGGCGGCCGCTCGCGCGACGTCATTCGCGTACTCGTGGATGCGAATCATTCGGTCGCTTAGCGCCGCTGTGTCGGGCCGGAGCGCAAGATAGTTCGCGTAACGCCCGGTCGAGTCGGCGCCGGCCTCCAGATAGACTTCAGGATAATAGCCCCATACCAAAATTTCATCGCTGGGGCCGAGGTACGCCGCAACCGCATCGCCGACGATCTTTCCGGATGCGGACTCGGCCTGACGGCCCTTTACGAATTGCCGGCTTAGGTTTAGCGTTCGCGGGAGAAGCGCGAGCACGACCACCGCCACCGCGATCGACGTAACGATCCGCGCCCGGCTCCAGACCGTACGCTCCGCAAAGAGAAAGATCGCATATATCGTGGGCGCTACGGCCGGATAGAAATAGTGCCACGAAAAATTGAGATTGGTCAACGCTCCTGCCATGGCCGTGCAAAACCAGACGAGGGCGACCACCTCGTCGCGCTTCGTCGGTCGCCGGAGGAGCGCTACGAAGGCCAACAACGGATAGGCGAATGCGGTGAGCAACAGCGATCCAGCCAGCCGCGATCGTATCTCGGCGACGATGGGGCCGCCGGCCTGGGTGCGCATCTCTTGATACGTGCCCATGTCATGCAACAGATCGTGAATCGCGACCGGCGAGAACGCGGCGATCGCGATGGCGATGGCAACGACCGCTCCGCCGACGAGCGTGACCAGATAAACGATAGATCGCCGGCGATCGCCCAACCAGAGCACGACGGCGATCGAGGTGAGCAGCGTCGGCGGCCAAAACGCGATCGCGAAAATGTGCGCAAGAGCGGCCACGATCGGCCGCCCCTGCATCGCGAAGAGAACGGCCAGGAGCATTGGGAGCATCGCGTACTGCGGCGCGTAGTTGAGAAATGCCATCGTCGGCAAACTCACCAAAATCGCGTAGGCGAACGTAGCCGGTCCGCAGCCGTCGGGATAGCTGTGGCGCACTATCATCGAGAACAGGCCTATCGCTACGAGCGTGACGAGATATTCCGCGATGCGGTGCAATACGTAGCGGCCACCGAATAAAAACTGGAGCAATTCGTCGGTCAGATAGATGGCGGGCGGCTTATTGTCCCAAATACCCGTATAGAGGTGAGTGCCGTGGAGCATTTGGCGCCCGACGAGCTCGAAAAAGGCATCGTCGGAGACGGGGTAACCGAACGAGAACGAAATGAGGGCGGCGCTGGCCATCAAGGCCGCAACGAGCCACGCAATGTCCAGGCGCACGCCGCGCCGAGAATCTGACTCGCGCGGGCTCTTCACGTAAACTTCCTCCAGCTGTGCCGATGTAAAAATTACAGGCGGAGCTTCGACGTTTCGATTCTTGAGGCGCGCGAGCCCGTGTTCGTACGATTTACACATCGTGTGGCCAAATCGATAAAGGCAACCGGGAGGGCGTCGCTTGTTGCAATCTGGGACTGATAATGTAGCGCGGTCGCGGGTCTTCCGACGATCGGTTGCCGGCGGCCGCACGGCCATTCTTATCCCGATGCTGTTCTTCGCGCTAGCGGCGCTCCTGACGAAGCATGGCCCCGTTTCCTGGAACGACGCTTCGCGGTTCGCGACGATCGACTCGTTGGTCGAACGTCACTCGTTTAGCCTTGACGGGTCGGCGATCCAGACGGGTGACAAATATCGCTTTAGCGGAAAGTTTTATTCCGACAAGCCACCGGTGTTGGCAATTATGGGTGCGGGCGTCGCACTGGGGCTGAAAGTTCTCTCCGGGATCACGCTCGAGCGCGATTTGAAGTGGGGATACTACCTGGTCACACTACTCGTTGTCGGAATCGCCTACGCGGGCGGTTTGGCCGTCCTTTATCAAACCCTGCTTTCGATGGCGGTAACGGCGCGATGGTCAGCGTGCGTGGTTGTCGTCGCCGGTGTGGGAACGTTGCTTTTGCCGTATGCCACGATCTTCAACAATCACGTCGTAAGCGGAACACTTGTCGCGGTCGGCTTTGCGGTCGCTCGCCGACCCGCCGCACGCACGATATCCTACGCGGGGGCTGGATTCACGCTCGCCCTTGCGGCAAGCATGGACATCGCGTTCACTGTTTTCCTGGTCCTCGCACCGATATTATTTGTTCCAACATTCAAGCGAGCGCTTCCGGCGTTCATCGCGGCCGCGGCGCCGATTGTCGCGATGTCGCTCGCGTTTAACGTCCTGTTATCAGGAAGTCTTATTCCGCCGGCCATGAACGCCCCACTATGGAATTATCCGGGCTCCGCGTTCGACCAAAACAATCTCTCCGGATTGTCGGTGCATCGTTCGTTCCATCAGATCGCCGTGTACGCCGTCAACATGCTGTTCTTGAACCACGGCGTGTTCTCATACATGCCGATCCTCTTGCTCAGCGCGTATGGCCTGGTGGTAGGTTTTCGGAAAGCGCCAACGCACCGGGGCGCCCTGGTCTACATCGCCGCATGTTGCTCGCTGTATGTCGCGTCCTACATCTTCACTAGTGACAATTATAGCGGTTGGACCTACGGCATCCGCTGGTATGCCGGCATCGTCTATCTGGCGGTCGTCCCGTTGGGTTTGATCGCCGATGAGATCGCCCGTTCGCTCCCGCTGAGGCTGGCGTTTCTGGCGGCAACTGCGGCGTCTGTGACCGTCGCAACCGTCGGCTTGGTGAACCTCAGTCCCATCGCTGTTAATCCGTTCGTCGCGAACGTACAGCAGCTCATAGACGGAAGCCATGCGCTTCCCCTAGCGGCGACGATCACGTTCATCATCGCGGCGACCGGCGTCGTCGGCTATCTCGTGCTCGTCCCAACCGGCGTCGCCGGTGCTTCGGCGCAACCGAAATTCCCTTGATCGCGCATTCGCGCCGCACGGCGATCCCGGCCTGTCGCTCTGCATGGGCCGAGCGTTTCTCGTTTGGGTCGAATGGCCCGTGAATGAGCGCCTTCGGCACTTTCCGTGACCAACGCTCATCGCTTAAAAGATCGATATGCGCGACCAGCACGTTTTCCTCATTGAGTTCAATGAGCTTTCGCCGGTATTGCTGAGTCGCTTCATGGAAGGCGGCCTCCTTCCGGCGTTTCAACGTTTCTATAATGAGTCTTCGGTATACACCACGGATGCCGGCGAACAAGGTGAGACGCTCATGCCGTGGATCGCGTGGCCATCGATTCACTCCGGCATGCCGTTCGGCCGGCACGGGGTTTTTCGGCTCGGCGATGGCCAGGACGTGAACGAGGCGGAGCTCGCTCAAGTCATCTCCGACGCGGGAAAACGTGTTGGAATTTTTGGCTCGATGAACGTCAATTACGGTGACGGCATCAACGGTTACGTACTGCCCGATCCGTGGGACCGTTTCGGCGTTGCCCGGCCGAGTTCGATGCAGCCGTTCTTTGACATCGTTTCGGGGCAAGTCAAAGAGAGCTCGCGTCGGGAGTCTCTCTCGAAACGTGAAGCCGCTATGTTTCTGCAGTTCCTGCTCACGCACGGGCTTTCGATCAAGACCGCTACCGCGGTCATTGCGCAGTTGCTTGACGAAGTCCGGGACCGAGGATTGTCGTGGCGGCGCGCCAGCCTTTTGGACGCGATCTCGTATGACGTGTTCAAACATTATAACCGGGTCTGCGACGTTGACTTTGCGACGTTCTACTCGAATAGTACCGCGCACTATCAGCACGTGTACTGGCGTGATTTTGAACCCGGCCAATTCGCTCAATCCGCCGTTTCCGACGCACATCCGTCACACGCGGGCGCGATCGAATACGGTTATCGCGCGATGGACACGCTCCTCGAGCGGTTCATGACGGATTATCCCGAAGCGCTGCTCATGCTCGCGACGGCACACTCACAAGAGCCGGACACGAGCGATGTGTACCGATATTATCGACCGATCGATTTCGAGGGACTCTTACGTTTCGCCGGCATTTCCGGAGCGCGAGCGAAAGCCGTTATGTGCGAGCAATTTCACGTTGAAGTTCCCGACGAGGCGGCGGCCATCGAGGCCGAGCACAAACTGCAACAGCTTGACCTTCTTGGAGAACCGGCTCTCTGGGTCTCGCGCGACGGCGCCAAAGTGTTCGCCGGTTGCCGCTATCTCTACGAGTCCAGCGATGACGCGAAGCTTGTGAGGACGAGCGACGGATACGAAGTTCGATTTGGCGACATGTTCTATTGCATGCAAGAGACGCGAAGCGGAAAGCATCACCCGCACGGCGCTCTATGGATTCGACACGGCAACCATCGCGTCCATGAAGGCGTCGTGTCGATCCTGGATATCGCGCCGACGATCCTGGCCGCGTTCGGAATCCCAACGCCGCCGCACATGTCCGGTCGCGTCCTTTCCACGTTTCCAACCGAGAGTGCCAAAGAATTCAGCATCGCACGCTAGCATGTTCGAGCGGTGACGCATGGATCGATGACATGCATGTGTCCGTTGAGGTTGACCCCTGACGGTTGCCACGGGTCAGCTCCAACCCAACGCGGATACGCGCTCGAAACGCCCGGAATTGTTATCGATGACCAGCCCTGCCCAGCCAGTGGTGCCCACGGATCAGCGCCGTGATTGAGATAAACGTTTTCTTCGGACTCGGGCACGAACTGAACCCCTTGACCAATCCAGCCGCCGCCCACGTCATCCATCACATAGAAACCATAGTCGTGCCATGAATTCAGGATCGCCTTCTCCCACGGTCGCAGTCCGGGATTGGCATTGGTTGTCGCGTCCGGGACATCGTACCAGAGCCGCGACCCGAGAGCCGGACCGATACCGGAACAGGGGTTCGTTTGTGCAGCCGTCGGCGACGGATACACGTTGCCGTTCGCGCAGTTCGTGATCATAAACAGTGCGTGATTGATGACGCCCGAAATCAACTGCGCCGGCGAGAGTGATCCTGCGCCCTCGCACGCCCCTCCCGCGGTGTCGAATCCGAAGTCGCCCGAGTATACCTGCATGCCGGTCCCATTGTAGAATCCACCGGGGCAACTGAAGCCCGAACCGCCGATTCCAAACGACGTTCCGGTTGTCCATCCACCGCTCGGTGGCTGATTGTACGAAGGCTGACTTCCCCCGTTCCATCCGTATGCATCGACCTCGGAGCCGTCCGGTTGGACGATTGCCATGTGAGAGTCGCCCGCCCCGTTGCCGGTCGATTCAGCTGGTTTCGCGTAGCTCGGCACGTGCAAAACGGCGGGACGTGCTTGGAGCCCGGAAGTGGTGCAGCCGGCACCACTGCAAGAGAAATTTACAGCTGGATCGCTGTTCGTAGCGAAATACACTGCATGGGTATAGTCGTACATACCCGGCTCCTGACTGCGAACGGGAAATCCATTTCCAGCGCCGGGAAAAATCGCGCTTACGATTGCGGCGGAATTCGACTGCAATTTCGGCAGCGTCGGCAACGGGGATGACCAGACGGTCGAGTTGTTATACGGCCTGAAATCTTTCGGCCAAGCAACGCCGTTCGTGTTGAACGCTCCGCCGATCGGAACACTGCTCGGCTTTGACGTCGGAGCCGGCAGCGGGGCCGACGGACGGACAGGACCCGGCGTGGCATTCGCGGCAACGACGGGCGCCGTTGCCGAATAGGGGACGCGCGAGTAATTGATTGTGTATGCCCTGATGGCCGGCAACTTCGACAGATCGCCCCACAGTTGGAAGTACGTGCCGACTACCGGGATGCCCGAGACCACGGCACCGGCCGTTGTAACCGGCAGACAGCCGAAGCCTTGCGCGAAATTCGACTTTCCGCAATTGACGGTGAGGTTCGTCCCGTAAACGGCAGATATCGTTCCGGAATAATACGTTCCGGACGGCACCGTGCCCAGTGAAGCGACCGACGAGGCCGAGGGCACCGTCGTCGGTGACGGCGTTCCAGGCGGCGCAAGCGGCGGCACCGGTCCCGGCGTCGTTGGAAACTTGGTACTGCCATACCGGATCGTGGTCGCCGTGACGTTCGGCAAGTTCGAGAGGTCGCCCCAAAGCTGAAAATATTGTCCGACGACCGGGACGCCGGAAACGACAGCACCGGCCGTAGCAACCGGTATGCACCCGTACTCGGCCGCGAAGTTCGATTGACCGCAATTCGCGGTAATGCGGTTACCGTCGACTGCTGAAACCGTGCCGGACCAGTACGTTCCCGCAGGCATGGTCCCCACAGGCGTCCCCTCCGTCGGCGCGGTCACCGGCGCATGAGGCGCCGCTAGCCCGGGGTCGATCGTTGGAAACTGCGTACTAGAGTATCGAATGGTCGTCGCCTTGACGTTCGGCAAATTTGAGAGGTCGCCCCACAGCTGAAAGTATTGGCCGACAACCGGGATGCCGGAAACGACGGCACCGGCCGTGGCAACGGGTATACACCCGTACTCGGCTGCGAAATTCGATTGACCGCAATTCGCGGTAATGCGGTCGCCGCTGATTGCTGAAACGGTCCCGGACCAGTAGGTGCCGGTCGTCGGCGCAGCGACGAATGCGGTAGCCCCGCGACTTGCTAACGCGGCGGTTGTAACCGGAGCCGCACTTTGGCTACCCGAACAGCCGACGATCGTAGCAATCACCGGCAAAAACACAACGCTACGGGCAGATTTGAACATCGGTTAGCCCTCCATGGCAATCGGTGTGGCAACGCATGAACGCGCCAGGGTCAATAAGACACCCGCTCCACCTCTATCAACCAAGGTGGGGCTCGTTCCGTAACGGTACCCTACGCGACCGCGATGCTAATTGCACGTGCGCCCGAGCACAGCCGGAAACGACTCGTTACTAAACGGTCATCACGCGTGGGAATACGCGCGTTGCCTTCAAAAAGCAGCGTAACGACCCGGGGACGTAGCTCAGCTGGTAGAGCGCCTGCTTTGCAAGCAGGATGTCAGGAGTTCGAATCTCCTCGTCTCCACACTCGTTTTTCGAGCAAAGCGCCTAGCTTTAGAGCCGCGAAAATAGGCTGTATGGCCGACAGCGGGGAGCGGGTCCAGTGGCACTGACGTCGTTGAGGAGGACGTCCGCGAGAGGGTGAAGCCCGAGGCGCTCGAGTCAAATGTGGGCCTCGGGTCATGCAAGTCGGTTTATCGGTTGTGTGCGGCTTGATCGGCTAGTTGTCGCGCCCGAGGTCGAGCTGTTCCGCGATCCGCAGCGCAACGGCGCAAGCGCGAACACCGTACGTCACACCGTCGCGTCATTGCAAACGTATTTGACGAGATACAGCAAAACCGGTTTTGTACTGACGCAATGATCGACCGCTGCTTCTCAAGCTGCCAAAACGCTGGTGCGCTTCTGAGGTCTTGTACGTACCGGGCGGTCGGGCCGATACGTCAGTCCCGAGAAGTCACTTCGCTCCCATTGCGTCCACGTACGTTTTTTGAATCAGCGATAGAAATGACCAAGGTGGATTGTGCGCGTCGAAGATTTCAAGCAATCCTTTTGCCGTCTTTTCGTTTGCCCAATCGGCCTGGAGCTCGCATGCAGTGTTGATCCACCCCTGTACGTGAACTCCGCGTTGCGTCAGGTTGGCGATTGTCGCTTGCAGCACCATGGGCGAGTCCGTTCCGGATGCATCCATCACCAGCCGCACATCGAAGTCCTCTGAGGCCATGCTCATCGCGGGAAGGCCGATGCAAAAATCAGCCGTGATACCAGCGCATACTATTTTGCGGCGCCCGGTCGCCTTAATTGCGTCTTTGATGCGCTCATCATGCCAACTATTGATCTTCGTGCGATAAATTGGTTCAACGCCCGGGAAGCAGGCGGCGATTTCCGGCAGCAGGGGGCCCATTGGTCCCTTCGGTCCTTGCGCCGCGCAACTGAAAACTGTCGGAATTTTGTGAAGGGCCAACACTTTCGCAAGGGCGATTGAATTATTCCGTAGTGCCAGCAGACCGATGTCGCCTGTATTAAAATAAAGGCCCGGCTGGTGGTCTATGAGTAGCGCGCAGGAATTCTCGGCGGTGATCATTTCGAACGGCTCAGGCATGTAAACTTGTCTCTCCTTCGGACTCTCGCGCCATGATTGCGGGCGATTCACAGAGCCTATCTATTGACCGCCAGCGCCGCTATCAGCACATTGCTTAAAAATCATCTGGTTGCGGTAAGACCGTTGCCCAAATGAACGAAGCAATTATATGCGGGAGCGGCGACCTCTCCGTTCACTATGTCGTAGAAGATCAGCTGGTCGGCGCTGCGCATACACACCCGGAGTTTCAGTTGTTCGTGCCCCTCGCGACAGAGGCGCTAAGTGCGCGATACGAAACTGCCGCTGGCTCGATTCGACGGTTAGCGCATGAAAGCGGCGCTGTGTATCTTGTAGACGCTCATCAGTCGCATTCGTTCGCCTGGAACAAGCTCGAGATGGTTTCGTTTTTTCTAAGCAAGCAGACGTTCGAGCGGGTCGCAAATGATATGCTTGGGAAGCGGCTCTCTTTATCCGGCTGGTATGGGCTCGAGGACGGGTTGCTCCCTCGCCTTGGACTTGCCATTCGCGACCATTATGCCGAAAACGCGCGGCTTAGCCGGCTTTTTGTCGAATCGACGTGTTACGTGGTTGCGGGTCGACTGGTCGAACGCATTGCGCGACGAGTGGTGACGTCGAGCCTCTTGGATACCCCGGATCGTCGCGTGCGCGCTGCCTGCGACTTCGTGAACGAGCGCCTGGGTGATGACATTGGGCTCACTTCGCTCGCTGCGGTGGCAGGGTTAAGCCCGTTTCATTTTCTACGCACATTTCGCGCTACCGTTGGCATGACGCCGCAGCGTTATATCCTTGATCAGCGGCTGAAGCGTGCTCGGAAGCGACTGGGCCGATCGCGAGATACCGTTTCAAGGATTGCCGCAGACCTTGGCTTTGCGAGTCCAAGTCATCTTGCGTCTGCATTTCGAGTACGCTTTGGTATGGCGCCGAGCGAATACCGAAAGGTGTTCGGAGTGCGCTGACTCATCCTCAGGACTTCGCTGACTCGCCCTTGTGAAGGCGTGCTCGTTGAGCAACTTGATGTTGGGTCGGTCCGTGGACACTTGGAATACGTAGGTCCTCCGGCAATTCGAACGCCGGCGCAAATGCTTCGTGGTCGCCGTGCACAATTAACGCGGGGTTTTCTTGCGCCCAATTCAAGGCGATCCGGACATCCGGAGCATGCTTGACAACGTTCCCGATCAACTCGCCAAAGATAAGTTCGGCAGCACAGAAGTCGCTTTGCTCCGCGCCGTATTTGCGCAAGATTCGCATAAATTGCTTCCGAGACGATTGTGCGTCTTGCACCGACCCCGAGTCGAAGTCCACTCCACGACAGCCCCCACTTGCGCAGAGCTTTCCCAAACCGGAACCGGTTGACGATTAGCCTTCTTGCCGGGGTCCCTCGAGGTACTGCGTCGCCGCGAACCTTGATCCGACTATCGTGAAGACGTCATGCATTCTCGTGATCGAGAAAAGACGTTGCAGCTGATGATGCGGCGGAAGGATCACGACGATCCTTCCGCCGGCTTTACGGTGCCGAATCAGAACGCCGAGGCCGGAGCTATCAAGGTACTTACAGGACGTCAGGTCAACGATAAGGCTTGTTGAACCGTTACGATCGACGATCGCCGAGAGCATCTCATCAAGCTCCGGGGCCGACGCCATGTCGACGTCGCGGCACACGTCGACGAGCGCATAGCTTGCTGCTTGGTTAACGTCGACTTCGATCAAGGTTTACATCTCCGAAGCTGAGACTTGTCGGTACAGTCTAGCGAACTCAGCGTTACTCTTGCAACTAAATACAGCGAGCAGTGCTTCACGTTTCTTAAAAAGTCTCGACGGTGATCGATCATGTGACCCGTTGGTTTTTACTCTGCAAGCAGGATGTTTGGGGTTCCAATCTCCTCGTCTCCACACTCGTTCTCTGCCTGCCGCGCCGGGGCTTCGGTTTCGCTCTCGAGCGCCTTCGTCGCCACGCACGTGACGATTAACGGATAGTCGCGGTCGCGATGCGCGAGTTCGTCTGCAGACAGATCTTCGATGGCCATGTTATGGATGAAGGCTTGGGTTGCGAGGATGTTGCCGAAGCCTTCAACGCGATGCGTTTCGAACATCGACTTGCCCATGAGATGCTCGAGGCCGCGCGGCATCCAACGATAATAGTCACCCCATAAGTTGTCGTCGTACGCGTCGCGCTGCGCGATGCCGGGCACCGTCATGAGGACGGAACCTCCGGGTTTGAGAGCCGCATACAAATTGTTGAGCGCAACGAGCGGCTCGTCGATAAACTGCAGCGTTTGCGTAAATATGACGCAGTCATAGGCGTCTGCTTCAAGCATGTTCCCTCGACGAAGATCGCCGAGTATTCCGGACGTCGCGCCGCTTCGCGGGTCCGTCAAAATGTCCGACCGCGTCACGCCGGCGCCAAAACGCCTCGTGTACACGTCCTCCGCAATTTCCAGCACAACACCTCGTATTAGCGACGAATTCGAGCGGAGAAATTCTTCGATGAAATAGCGATCGACCGACACGCCGCGCGAATTACTCTCGGGCGCCACCGGGCGCAGGCGGCGCCACGGATCGAGCGGAGACGACCGAATGCGATAACGGCGCTTCACCATCTCTCGATAGAGCCACGGCGGCGCAAGCCTCTTGAGAGTTCTTTTCACGAATGGTCCCTACATTACGCGCACATACTCAGGCGATCAAGCGGGTTTTCCCGCCGCACTGTAAAGGAAACTCAGACTTCTTGCGGCGGCATCGAGCGGTCAAACGACCGGTCGGCGTGCGCGCACATGATGCTTCGTCTTGTTAGATGAAGATTTCGTTCGGAAACATGCGGTCGATCATCGGCCGGTAATCCTCGAGTTGCTTTTTTGGCAGCGCGTAGAGATCCTTGTGGTTGTCATAGGCGATGAACGGCAGCAAGAGACGCTCGGTGTAATCGCGGTCGCGCGCGTCCATATACGGTTCGCACGCTGCGATATCGATACTATGGTGCCGTACGAGCCACGTTACTTCGGCCGGAGCGTGGTCCTTCAGCCGCATATAGGCAAAGTCGCCGTGATCCCAGCGAAAGGTGCAATTCGCCAATCCGTCGCCTTCATTGCCGTAGAGCGGTATCTTTTTGCCGGCGGCCTCGACGTTGATCGGATCCTCGTCGCCGAATTTGATGAGCAGCTTGCCGAGATCGTGAATTAAACCCATGACGAGAAACTGCTCGTCCAGGCCGTCGTTCTCCATCATCTCAACCAACTGCAATTGATGCGTTAACTGGCTCATGCAGCCCAGATACGGATCGAGGGGGTCGATAATCATCGCAAGTTCGGCGATTGCGTCGTAGACGCGAACCGTGCCGAGAACCGGCAGCCTCTCATACTTGGCGTTCAGGCGGGCAGGAAGCTGCAGCTTGGTTTTGAGGTCCAGCGCTTCGTATCGGCGACGCGCCGCCGCTTCCGCCGCAAAAAACATCGCGCGGCTCTCGCGTTGATACGGTTCGACGCGGACGTCCATATCGTAGCCACGGTCCTCGAGCCACTTGAAGGCGATCCCGATGATGGCGTCTTTGACGGCCCGGACCGGTCCACGAGCGGCTCGAGGTCGCTCGACGGCGGGGGCGGCGGCGACCGAATTTGGCGGAAAAATAGCGTCAGCTCTCATAGCGGCTACGGCATTGTCGCACGATCCGTCCAGCCGACGCATGGGGCGAGTAGCGCAAAGAAGGGGGACTCGTTGCCCTCGTCAAGTCGCTCTAAAGAAGCGCCCGCTCAGATCGCCATCTCGTTCTCGCCGCGCACGCCGTTGCGGATATTCTCGCAGTACACGGGATGATCGAAGTCGTGGAAGACGTACACTTGTTCGTTCCAATCCGCCGGGTACGCCCGCATACGTCCGAGATGCGGGATTTTAGCGATTTTCTGCCGGTCGCTCTGATCGTTGAACTCCCGTATGGCCAGGTACTCACCGGTAAAATCGTTGTAACAGGCGCGTTCGGGCCAGACGATATCGTCGAAGTAACAGAACACCCGGGGCAGTCGCGTGGACGCCGCGCCACCGAAGACGCGTAATGCGTTCACCGTCGAGCTATAGTAGTCGAGGTCGAAAGAAACGAAACCGATCGGGTCGTTGATCGCGGCCAAGAATCGGTCGACGGTTTCCCCGACATCGCCGAGCATCAATGTCGCCCCGCGTAACCGGTCGCGCAGCGCGCGCTCGTCCATGGCGTAGTAGCCTTCGCCCCAGATGTACGGTAAGTCACGGTAATCCACCGGTTTCGGGTTCCCACGGCCGGAGTCGAAGCCGAAAACCGAGATGGTCACGCCGAGTTCGGCACCGATCTCGGCACATATCCGTTCCAATGCCATTAGCCCGTCTCCGCGAGCCACGCCGAACTCGATCGCCGTGATGCGTGTGATGCCTAATTGCCTCGCGAGCTGCGCGGCAGAGAAAACACCATAGGCATACGCCGGGCGATCCCAAATGTCGTAGCGCGTCCGGACGTGGGCAGATCCGATCGGAAAGCGGCGCCAAAGCTTTCGCGCACCGGGAATTGCGATAAATGGCCGCTTCGGAATGCGTTTGCTAATGCGGCGTAACATGTCGTTGCGCAGAATAGCCCGGCAACAACCCTAACAGAAGCGGTAAAGGCCACTTGACAGAGGGGACTTTTGACCACGCCGCGACTTGACGCTCACCCGCCGCGTGCCCATTTCGACGGTTCGGCATCGAGGGAAGTTCCCGGACAGGTTCCCGGAAAGAATGGCTCGTCTATGATGTCGCGGCACCGTTCCGTGAGATGACGCGTTGATGACGTTCGACTATCTGGCCTGCGCCGAATGGTTCCTTTGCCCTTTGTGAGCCGGCGTCGCGCCAGCCGACAATGGCAGACATGCATCGTTCGCGCGAGCGCGCTGCCGCACTCTGGTTTGCTGCAACGGTCTTCATCTGTTTGATCGGCGAGGCCGCTGAATTGCGGCTCGTGCCGCTCTTACGGGTCGAGCCCGGTTACCACGTACCGCCGGCTACCTGGTTCAACAACGACATTGCGCTGCAACTGCCCGTTCGCATCGTCGTCGTCCACATACTGGGCAGTTTACCGGTCATCACGATCGCAATCCTCACCGTGTTGCTTGCCGGCATCACCGGTTCGCGGTTCGTCGCACACCTTGCGGGGGTGCGCCGCCCTGGACTCACATTGGTTGCGGCCCAACTATTCGTGGGTTTCGTCCTCGCGTTCTTTCCGATTACGCTCTCGTCCGATGCCCATGCGTATCTGTTGCTGGGGCGTCTCTACGGCGTGCACCACGTCAACCCGTACGCGAGTCAGCACCTCTTCGTGCGGCCTGAGGGGGACGCAACGCTGGCGACGCTCTCCGCACTTTTCGGGCAACCGCTCCCGTGGGGCGACAACTACGGGCCCCTTTTCACGCTGTGGGCCGGTGCGGTCACGCGCATGTTCGGCGGCTCGATCGGACTCGAATACGGCATGCTACGCACGGCGGCGATCGTTGCGGCCGCCGGCGTCAGTCTGGCTCTTCTACGGCTGCTGCGCGGAAAGCCCGATGTCGTGCGACGCGTCGGAGCGTTCGCCTTCCATCCGCTCGTCTTATGCGAAACGGCCATCAACGCTCACAACGATATGCTGATGGTTGCGTTCGCCGTCGGCGCATTTGCCCTCGCCGACGACTTGCCCATTGTCGCCGGTCTTCTTTTCGGTGCGTCGGTCGCGATTAAAGTGCTTTCGATCGTAGCGTTTCCGTTCTTCGTCGCCGTCCTCATCAAGGGCGGATGGAGACGCGGCCTCGTCGCCGCCGGCGCATCTGCGGCGGTCGTGGTCGTGTGCTTCCGACCGTTCTGGATCGGCTGGCACACGATCGGCGCGGTCACAAAAGGCTATCAGTATTTCTTTTCGCCGACGTATCTCGTCAACGTCGCGCTGTTCGGCCCCCACTTTGACGACCGGCTAACGTCCCCGGCGTTTCCCGCGCTGCACGCCGTTCCCGTCATCGGACATGCGAGCGGTCCGCATCTGGTCAGCCTCTGCATCATCGGACTCTTTGCACTTGCGGCCGTAACGTTGTTCGTTCGCTTCGTGCGGACGCGCTCGATCGATGACTTCTTTGCAACGCTGGTGGCGTTTGTCTGGTCGACGCCGATTTTCAATCCCTGGTATTTCGTGTGGCTCGCGCCGATCGTCGCCTGGTCGGGGTTCTGGTCGCGCTACGTATGGTGGACGTGCTGCATTGCGCTGCTCTATTATCCGCTACACTACGGCATTGAAAACGGCGTCCTCTTCGGTACGTTGGGAGGTCTCGTCACCGTTGCCGCATTCTGTGTGCCGTTGCTGATCGCGTGGTTCGGGCGCGGGCGCACGTTTCGTGTCGTTCCGTTGCTGGCCCAACGGAACACGGACGGTTAGGAACTGAAATGTCGAGCACTGCCGAGCCCCTGACGCGCAGCAATCCGTCGCGCGAAGCATCGTCCGCACGCGCACTACGCGTCGACGTTCGCATCATCGGAATCGTCGTTGCGGCGCTCATCCTGCGCATCGGCGCCTTTATCTTTCGCGGACCCAGCGCGATGGATTGGGACGGCTCTAATTTCATACGCACCGCGCAAAGTCTGCTCGCCGGCCACGGCTACATCGGCATCCGCGGGACGATCAATATCGTCCACGCGCCGCTTTATCCGTTGTTGATCGCGGCACTAACGGTGCTGACGCGGAACGCCGAGGAGTCGGCGCTGATCATTTCGCTCGTTGCCGGTGCGATATTTCCGGCGATCGTCTATCTCGTGGCAAAGCGTGCCTTTAACGAGCGCACGGGCATCATTGCCGCGATCATCGTCGCCGTTCATCCGATCATGATCTGGCTCTCGTTGCAGTTGCTGGCCGATCAGCTCGCGTTTGCGCTGGAGTTTGCAGGCCTGGCCGTTCTCCTCCGTTGGCTCGAGCAAAAACGCGCAATCGACTTGGCTGCCGCCGGAGCGTTTCTCGGTCTCGCCTATCTTGCGCGCCCTGAAGCGGTGCTCGACCTCGCGATCGCCGGCGCGACGCTCGTCGCATTGCTTTGGCGCAGCCCGCAGCGCACGGCCGGGTCGTTGTTGTGGCTTTGCGTTCCGTTCGTGCTGCTCGTCGCACCGTACGTTGCGTTTCTCACGAACGCCACCGGCCATCTCTTATTCGAAGGCAAAAGTCCGGTAAACTATGCGATCGGCGTTCGCATCGTCGACGGGATGAACTATATCGAGGCTGCCGACGGGATCGGACCCCGCGGACAAGAGGTCGGAGCCGAACTCGGCGACGGATTTTACGTCACGCATCGCAACGAACCGCGGCCCTCTGTCGGCGACCGTCTTCGCTTCGCGGTGCGAGTCGCACCGATGCACGTCGGTGACATCGCGAAGACGCTCGTGTCGCGCCATTATGGAACGCCGATCTTCTTGCTGCTCGCCATCGTCGGCGTCATCAGCGGATTGCGAAGTCCGCGCGCCGTCGCCTGTGGGATCGTCTTTGCCGGAGCCGTCGGCAAATTCATTGCGCTCGCGACCGTCGCGCACTTTTGGGAACGGTACGCGACGCCGTTCGTGCCGTACATGTCGATCTTCGGTGCAGCCGGCGTCGCTGTTTGCGTGGCGGCGGCCGCGCGGCGTTGGCCCGTTGCGGCACGACCCGCGTTTCAGCGGGGCGCGGTCGCCCTCGTTGCCGTCTTCGCACTCGGTCTCTACGCCGTTACGTTGCGCGACATTCGTGCGGACAGCGACGATTCGCGTCCGCTCGCCGCTGCCGGACGGTGGATCGCAGCGAACGAGCCGTCCGCACGCGTCATCATGGCCGTGACCCCGCTCGTCGCATACTATGCCGGCGACGCCTGGAATGCGCTGCCATGGGCGACGTCTGCCGAGGCGATGCGATACGTCCGTAACAAACGCCCTGATCTCGTCGTGTTGGAGCCACACGAACCCGATCGCCCCTATCTCGCGGCGTGGCGGCGAACTGGCATTCCCGGCGGCGCGGACCTGTTGTATCAATCACCCGGCGACCCGACACGTGCCGTTCAAGTCTACCAACTACACGAGAAAAGCCCGTAGCAACGGGCTTTTTCATATTTTTCCCGCGACTGCCAGCGCCGTCCAAGATAATTGTGAGTCGGGTTGCAAAAGTTCAACGGAACTTAATACCACGACGTCTAACTCGCGGTCACTCCCGTACCACGGGAGCATGAAATCGTTCGGATAGGCGGACCGGACCAGAGGTAACGGAACGCCGGGAAATCGTCACCACCGCGCTTTTTTTCCAAGCGCTCCGATGACGGTCTCTTTTATTTATACCTTTTCGATCGGGAGCGGCTTTTGCGATACCAACTTGTAGCTGTCGTTCTTCTCACATTGGGTCTGGGCGGATGCGGCGGCGGCGCCGTGTCGCCGCCGTCCAACGCTCCGGACGCCGTAACGACGCCGGCTTCGTCGGTGAACTCGTCATTGTCGCTTTCCGCGGGCGGCGGTACCGCGACGGCATCCTATCACGGCGAGACGCTCAGCGTTGCCGCACCGGCAGGCGCATTTTCCGGCGCCACAACGATGAAAATCACGCTCGAATCGCCGGCCGATCTCACGACCGCTTTCTCAACGGCTCGCACAGCGGCAACGCTGCGCAATACACAAGGCGTTCCGCAGGGCGCCGTACCGCTCGCGGTATTCATCGTTGACATCGGCGGCGCCAAGCTCGCCGCTCCGCTACAAGTGACGATCTCCGGTTTACCGGCACCGGCTGCCGGACACTCGGTGTTGATCTCGGGCCTTAACAACAACGCATTCGGCGACGTCGCGACGACGACGTTTGCGAACGGCACATACGGTGAAACGACCGACGCGCACTATCCCGGGATTACGCTCGCATCCCCGACGATCTACGTGTTATACACGGTCCCCACCGCAAACGTCGCGAAGCCGACAGCGGTCGTTACGATCAACGGACCTGCGACGGTCGGCCCCGGCGCACAAGCAACGTACACCGCGAGCGAAGCAACGGTGAACGGTTTTCCGTTTCTCGGCCACACCTTCACGTACGGTGTGACATCGGCGGCCCTCGGTACGATCAACAGCAGCACGGGCGTTCTGACCGGCGCGAGCATTGGCGGCCTTGGCGGCGTTACCGCCTACGATAACGCGGTCCCGTCTTACAGTGGAACATTGAGCGTCACCGTCAGCACGACACGTCCGGGCGCAGCCGGACTCTCCGAGCAGTACACGGGCCAGCTCAACGAGGTCGACACCAACAACGCCATCTCGACCTCGCCCGTCTCGACGACGATCGCGTCGACCGCCTCGGTCGCGGTGACGACGGCAGCCGATGCTGCCGACACGAGCGGGACGACGACCGGTGTCACGTTTACGGCAAACGAGACCGACGCGTCGAACCTGAGCACGATCTCATCGACGACGACATCAACCGTGCTCTACCAAGTTCAAACGAGCGGAACGGTCGACATCCGTCTCAAGAAAACGGTCGCTGCGGAATCGACCGGTGTCATCTACGAACACGATTACACGCCGACCAGCGGTCTTTCGACCGTGCTGCCCGAGACCGCCGGAACGTTCACCAACGACGCGTCCGAAACGTATCTCGAGACCGATCCTGGACTCGGTGTCACGACCAGCGGTCAGCAAGTGACGACGACGAGCGTCATCAACGCCGACGGCACGTATGCGTCGACATTCCTCGATCCGAGCAGCATCACGGGAGCGCCCGTTGCCGATACGGCGACGGAGTTCGCCGATTTTCACGGTGTGCTCGCTTACAATTCCACCGATCCCGGAAACTACACGGTACAATTCGCAGCGCCGGCCAACGGTATGATCACGTTTACGCGGCTCGACCCGGCGATGAAACCGCCGCTCGACGTGGTGACGACGGTGCCGTCGTGGATTCCCGCCGGCACCATGAAACCATCGATCGAGAGCGATACGATCGGAACGAACGTCGCGCTCGATGCTGCTTGCACGAACGCGGTCACCTACCCGACCGCGATTCGCACAACGCAAACCCGCACCACGGTCGACGCGATCTTCGGGACCGTCGAAACACGGACGACGAGTTCCTACGACGTCAACGGCGTCGGGACGGTTTGCACGGTCGTTCACGACACGGTCAATGCGTATTATGACTACACACGTCAAGAAAGTAGCTTGCGCATCAACTCATCAGCGACTGGAACCCCACTCATCACAACGACGGTCAGCGAAGCGCTCTCACTGCAGACGACCAACGCTTCGACGCTGCAATCCATGCAGCGCGCGAGCCAGTCGATCGGGGCCGTCACCTTACCGCTTGCATCGATCGCCACGCGCGTGCAGCACATCGCGCATGCACGAACGACGGCGCGGTTACGCGCGCTCCATTCCTCGACATCGACACTCAATCTTAGCGGAGGTTCGGCCAAGTGACAGCCGCTGTTCGGCGCGCCCAGCGCGCGCTCGTCGTTACGACGCTCGTCGCCTTCACCGCCTGTTCCGGCGGCGGCGGATCGCAGTCTCTCGCACCGGTACCACCGGTCGCATCGACCGTTGGTACCGGCGGATCATCCGGTGCGTCGACGTCGAGTCGAACGACCGCCCAACTCCACGCCTCGAAAGCCTTCGCGAGCACGGCCACCTATATCGGTCCGGCGAAGAGCATCGCAAGCGTTGTCCTGCACATCGTTCCAACGCTTCAAAATGCTGCGGGCCTAGCGACGTACGCGCAACAGGCGAACACACCGGCGAGCGCGGCGTATCGCCATTTCTTGTCGCCGTCGGAAATCGGGAGTCGTTTCGGCGCGACGACGGCCGATTACAGTGCCGTCGCTACGTATTTCGCATCGTACGGCTTAAAAGTCGGGAGCTGGCCGCAGCGTCTCGCGCTTACCGTTGCCGGTCCGCGCACGATGATGGAAAAAGCGATCGGCACGACGTTCGGCTTCTTCCGAAGCCGGGAAGGCCACACGCTACTTGCGCCGATGGGGAACGTCCAGTTTGCAAAAGCGTTGCCGATCGCTTCGATTGCTAATGCGGTCGTCGATCCGGCTGCGCATTGGCGTAATCTCGTACCGGCGACCGGCGCCCCGAGTCAGACGTCGATCGCTGCATACGCACCTCAGCAAATCGCGGCGGCGTTCGACTTCGATTCCGCCTACGCTGCCGGCTTTACCGGAACCGGCGTAACGATCGGGATCATCGGCACCGGACCGGCGATGCAGGTCGACTTCGCGCGATATAAAGCACAATACGGTCTCACGGGATCGGCGACGTTGACGTTTCCGCCGGTGAACGCGAACAGTGCTGCAAATACCGGCGGGTCGCCGACGGCAACGCCGCCGGCCGTGACGGCACCATGCAGCGTCGGGAGCAATCCGAATTTCAGCCCGTCGGATTCCCCGACCACTGCGTGCAACCCGGAAGACTTTGAAGCGCAGATCGATACCGAACAGGCATTGCTCGCGCGCGACGCAACCGTTGCTTTTTACCTCGCCTACGTGCCGGCGGAGTGCAACACGCCGGGCGATCCGACACCGTGTGCACCGGATCCGACGACCAATCTCGGTTACGCCTATCAGGGCCTGATCGAAAGCGATGATGAGATCCAGCAAATCATCGCCGACGACACGGCTGATGTCGTCAGCGGAAGTTACGGCGGCCCGGAGGTTTTTCAAGGGACGAACTATTTTGCAAACGCGTTGGACGGTTACGACCCCTCGGCGCTCGTTCCGTCTGAAATGGCGGCGCTCGCCAGCGAAGGTATCGCGGCCTTCTTCAGTTCCGGCGACGCCGGGGCGCAAGGCTGCGCCGGCTATTCTCTCGGAGCGGCAATCGACTCACTCACGTGTGTGAGCGAACCATCGTCCGACATGAACGTTACGGCGGTCGGCGGCGTCACGCTTCCGCTCAACAATTCGGGTACGTTCGCGGGTCCGATTACGGGCTGGGGTCAGCAAACGGCCACCGGCGGTGCAAGCGGCGGCGGTGTCTCGTGCATAACGCCGGTACCGCCGTGGCAAGTGCAGCCAAGTTATGAAACGGGCACCTTGAGCGCGGCAGCGAGCAACACAGCCGGGAATTCACTGTGCGCTGCCGCGCAGTTGACCGGCGGTCGCGTTCTGCCGGATATTTCTCTTGATGCCGATCCGGTGACCGGCGTCGATACGGTCGCCAATGTCGCATTCGGCGGCTCGCCGAGGCGTTACGGTGGGACGAGCGTCGCTGCGCCGGAGATGGCCGCAATGTGGGCCATCGTCCTGAGCGCGTGCGCAAAGACGCCGAGCTGTTCGGTTGCGACCGGCGCGAAGCCGTATCGCCTGGGCAACGCAGCGCCGCTGCTCTGGAAGCTCTACCAGACACAATCCGTCTACAGCACGAGCATCTACGACGTCACGTTCGGCAACAACGGCGTTCTGCCGTGCGCGTTCGCCGGCTCGTGCGCACCGACGTCGGCTTCGCCCGCACCCGGCTTCCAGTCGAGCGTCGGCTGGGACGCGGTAACCGGGCTCGGCGTTCCGTTCGCCCGGCATCTGATCAAAGCGGTCGTCGGTATTTAGTGCCCTATCACGAGCCGCAGCTGCAGCTCTTCCGGCGTAGCGTCAACGCTGGAAGAGCGGCGGGTCGGTCACCCCGGTGAAGTTGCGCGAACCGAGCCACTCGGTTTCTTCGGGCGTCAGGTTCGCGGCGATCCAATCTTTGTACACGCGCGTAACGACGAGCCGATCCTTGGCACGAAGCAAGGCTGCCACCCGTTCCGAAATCTCACGATTGTCGAGTTCGGTCTCCACGAACCAGGCGTTCTTCATAAACGCATAGGCCGGGCCCAACGCTTTGACCGCGGCTTCGATGCGCGCTGTCTCATCCGGCAATCGCAGACCGATCAATTCGAATGTAACGCAGTGAACCACAACGGTACCCCTCCGAACACTGATTCGCGCCGTTGAATCAAAGTCCGGCGACAAAGCCACTCGGCCGCGCGTGAGAATCGCGCTATACTCGATCCATGGATACCGTGATCGCCGCGCGGGCGCAAATGGGCACGTCGCTGGCCTTTCACATCATCTTCGCAGCGCTCGGCGTCGGCTTGCCGTTACTCGTGTTCATCGCCGAGGGAATGTGGCTGCGCACGCGCGACCGCGCGTATTACGATATCGCACGCACGTGGGCCAAGGGCATGGCGATTCTGTTCGCCGTGGGTGCAGTGTCCGGAACGATTCTGTCGTTTGAAATCGGTTTGCTGTTTCCCGAATTTATGCGCAATGCAGGCGGTGTTATCGGCCTGCCGTTCGGGCTCGAAGGCTTTGCGTTCTTTATCGAAGCGATCTTCATCGGACTCTATCTCTACGGTTGGGACAAGCTCTCGCCGCGTGCGCATTGGCTGGCGGCGTTACCGATCGTCATTTCGGGTCCGGTCTCAGCCGCGTTTATCACGCTCGTCAATTCGTGGATGCAGATGCCGACCGGGTTTCGCATCGCGCACGGCCGTGTGACGGACGTTCAGCCGCTGGTCGCGATGTTCGCGCTGCCGTGGCGCACGGAAGTATCGCATGGAACGCTCGCGGCGTACGTGTTCACCGGCTTTGCGACCGCCGGCGTCTGTGCGCTCGCGTGGTTGCGCGGGAAGCGCACGCCGGCTGTAGCCGCGGGCTTGCGGGTCGCGATGATCGTTGCCGCCGTCGCGATTCCGTTGCAAGTCGTCCTCGGCGACGTCGTCGCTCGTTTCGATGCCGACCACGAACCCGCCAAATTTGCAGCGATGGAAGTGCTGCGTACGACGCAACACGACGCGCCGATGACGATCGGCGGCATCCCGACCGCGAACGGCGACATCATCCACGCCATTGAAATTCCCTATATGCTCAGCGTTCTCGTCGCGTTCGATCCGCACGCCGAGGTCACCGGACTCGATCGCGTCGCTGCGAACGATCGGCCTCCGATTGCGGCGACGCACCTCTCGTTCGACGCGATGGTCGGATCGGGTTCGACCCTGCTGCTCATCGCGCTCGTGTGGTTCGTCGCGACGGTTCGCAAGCGCCAGCTGCATCGCGTTCTCGCGGCGGCGATCGCGCTCGCGGCGCCGCTTGCGCTCGTGGCGCTCGAGGCGGGCTGGTTTGTGACCGAGTTCGGGCGTCAGCCGTGGATCGCGCGCGGACTCTTGCGTACCGCGGACGCGGCGACGACGTCACCCAATCTCGACGTCCGCTTCTTCGGCTTCTCGTTCATGTACGTCGTGCTCGCCGCGATGTGCTGGTGGCTGCTCGTGCGGCTCGGCACAACGCACGATCCGACAACTCGTCCGCCGCTCGCCGGCACCGCACCGGCGCCGACGTGAGCGCGGTCGCCGCGATCGTCGCGGTCGCCGGCGTCGCGATGATCCTCTACGCCGTGCTCGGGGGCGCCGACTTCGGCGGGGGCGTGTGGGATTTGCTTGCGTCCGGGCCGCGCGCCGGGGCGCAGCGCGACGCGATCACGCACGCGATCGGCCCGGTTTGGGAAGCCAACCACGTCTGGCTGATCTACATCATCGTGCTCTCGTTTACGTGCTTCCCGCTTGCCTACGCCGACGTCGCGATCGGACTCTACGCACCGCTGTCGTTCGCGCTTATCGGAATCGTGTTGCGCGGCGCAGCGTTCGTCTTTCGCAACTACGCGACGGATTCGCAGGCGCTCACGCGCTCGTGGCAACTCGTCTTCGGAATCGCATCGCTGATCGCGCCGTTCTTTCTCGGTGACGCGATCGGATCGCTCGCGACCGGATCCTATGGCTGGCTGTCGCCGTTTGCGCTCGCGGTCGGATTCTTTGCGGTCGCCGTGTGCGCGCAAACCGCGGCCGTTTTCATTCTCAGTGAAATCTCCGACGATGCGCTCCGCGCCGACTTTCGGCGGCGCGCCGTGCGGGCAACGATCGCCGTGTGGATTCTCGGACTCGCGCCCGCGGTCTTCGCCGCAACGACCGAACCGCAAATGTTCGCAACGCTTCGCGGAGATGCGGCAATTGCGGCGGTCACCGTTGCACTCGTCGCCGGCGTCGCGGTCATCTTCAGCGTCATCAAGCGGCGCGACACGTGGGCACGCGTCGCGGTCGCGACCGAGTCGGCCGCTATTCTCGGCGGCTGGTTCGGCGCGCAGGCGCCATTTCTGATTCCGCACCGGTACACGTTCGCGCAAGCCGCATCGAGCGAAGCCATGATCGTCGCATTTTTGATCGCGACGGGCGTCGGTTTCGTCGTCTTGATCCCGTCGCTCGTGCTCCTCTTTCGCGTCTTCAAGCTACCCGCCCGTTCCCAAACCGCTTCAAGCGAAGGACGGTAATCGCGCCCTTCCGAACTGGCGTTGGTTCGGTCGCGGGGGCATAGCTCAGTTGGTAGAGCATCTGCATGGCATGCAGAGGGTCAGGAGTTCGAGTCTCCTTGCCTCCACCATCGAACGAGCGAAGTTCGCCGGGTCATCGCGACGACGCGGTCGTCGAGGAAAGTCCGGGCTTCATCGGGCAGGGTGCAGGCTAACGGCCTGTCGGGGCAACTCGAAGGAAAGTGCCACAGAAACATACCGGGTAATGACAGCCGCTTAGCGGTTGTGTTGCGGCGAGCGAAGTCGAGCCGCAACACCTAAGGGTGAAATCGTGAGGTAAGAGCTCACGGCGACGCACGGTGACGTGCTCGCGCGGTAAACCCCACCTGAAGCAAGATCGCTCGCATCCCGCGTTCGCGCGGCGGCCGGCCCGGCCGAACGAGCCGCATCGCATCGAGGTCGCCGGTAACGACGGCCCCAGAGAGATGATGACCACCGCCTGGCGGGACAGAATCCGGCTTACAGGCGGACTTCGCATGCGCAACCCACGGAATCGGCGACGCGTTGAGCGAATTGATTACTATGGCGACTTTCGATAAAGATATGACCGTCGAGCAAGCGTTCAAGACGCATGCCGGTGCGCGACGCGTGTTCGCCCGCTTCCACCTCGGTGGCTGCTCGAACTGCGCGATCAGCGAAACCGAGACGATCGAACAAGTCAGCGAGGGCTACGGCATCCCGCTTGCGATGCTAATGGCGGACCTCGAGAACCTCTTCGATCAGCCGTTGCTCGCCGTCGGCGACGTCGTGCGTCTTCCCGACGAGATTCGCGCGAAAGTTCCGCAGCTCGCGAACGTGCCGGAGACCGGCAAAGTCACCGACCTTGCCGCCGGCGCGTATACAGTCGAGTTCGGCGACGTTCGTCTCCAGGGTCTTGCCGAAGACTTCATCAAGGTCGAAGCCGCCGCCGTTTAGATTTCGAGCGGCTTTCGGTCGCCGAACGTTTCGTCCGTGCCGTGCCAATGCGTGAGGTGCACCTCGCCGGCTTTCCAGCACAGATAGATCGGACGTCCGTCACGGATCGACGGAAAATCGAGCAGCCCGAGATCGATGTCTTTGACGACGCAGCCGTACGCTTCGATCCGGTTGATCAGATGCACGATTTCGGCCTTGAGATCCGTGAAGCGCCGCGACGGCCGACGCGCGGGAACGCCGCGCGCAGCGCGCAGCGCGGGATCGGTTTCCAGTAAGCGAATAGCGAGATCGCGGCGCTTCTCCCACAACTGCTCGAGCAGCGGCGTGAGGACCGGAATGAGGGCGTTGGCGCGTTCGGGCGAAAAGACGTGCATATGCGGCGTCTCGTCATCGTAACGGGGCTTTCAGGCGCAGGCAAGAGCCAGGCGATGAAATCGTTCGAAGATTTCGGGTTTGCGTGCCTCGACAACGTCCCGCCGGTGTTGGCTTCCTCGTACGTCGACCTTGTCGCGAAGACCGAACGCGAGACGGCGGCGGTCGCGTTCGATGTCCGCACCGGCGGTGCATTCGGCGACGCAATGGCGACGCTCGACGCTCTCGAGGCGTCGGGCCGTCGACCCGAGCTGCTCTTTCTCGACGCCGACGATCAGACGCTCGTGCGCCGGTACAGTGAAACGCGGAGACGACATCCGCTCGGTGTTTCCGCACCGACGCTCGTCGACGCAATCTCGACCGAACGCGCGTCGCTCGCGACGTTGCGCGAGCGCGCAGACTTCGTCTGGGACACGACGAACTTCACGCAAGGTATGCTCAAGGAGCACATCGCTTCGGCGTTCGTCTCCGACGGCGCGAAGCACACGCGCGTTACCATTATCGCGTTCGGTTATAAGTTCGGCGTGCCGCTCGATGCCGACTGGGTGTTCGACGTACGTTTCTTGCCGAACCCGCATTACGTCCCGAATCTGCGGCCGCTGACCGGTAACGACGCGGCCGTGCAGGCATACCTGGCAGCCGTCCCGGATCTAGAACCGTTTCTCGAGCGCTTCTTCGCGCTCATCGATTTCGTCGTACCGCGCGCGCGCGCCGAGGGCAAATCGCAGTTGACGTTCGCGATCGGCTGCACCGGCGGACGCCATCGCTCGGTGTACCTCTCCCACCGCCTCGCCGCGCACCTCAGCGAGCGCGGTGAAGACACGATCGTTGAAGAACGCGACATTCGGCGATGAGAAACCCGATCGATTTCGCACGCTGGTTCCTACCCGGCCTCGGCGTGAAACGCTGGCTACTCGTCGCTGCCCTTGGGGCCGTCCTTTTCGTCAACGGCGTATCGCGCTGGCTAACCGACGAGGGCGCGCACATCGGAATCAACGAGCTGGTCGACTGGATGATCGGCGACTTCTTTCCGCCGGCCGATTTGTCGTACGTCTTCATCACGGTCGGCGTCGTGCTCATCGCGCTCGGCATCTGGCGCTGGCTGAATTCGATCGTGACCGCGGTGAAGCCGTACGGCACGGAGCGTATGATCGACGCGCTGCTCGAAGGACGGCTCAAACGCGGCTACAAAATCGTCGCCGTCGGCGGCGGTACCGGGCTGTCGACGATGTTGCGCGGCCTCAAGAAACACACGACGAATTTGACCGCCGTCGTCACCGTGAGCGATGATGGCGGCAGCTCCGGCCGATTGCAAAAAGAACTCGGCGTGCTGCCGCCGGGCGACATTCGCAACTGCCTCGTCGCCCTGGCCGACGACGAAGCACTCGTCACCGATCTCTTTCGGTACCGATTCACCGAAGGCGACGGACTGACCGGGCATTCGTTCGGGAACTTGTTCCTCGCCGCGATGACCGGCATTACGGGGAATTTCGACGAAGCCGTCAAGGTCTCAAGCCGCGTGCTCAACATCAAGGGCCGCGTTCTTCCCGCAACGTTGTCCGTCGCACGCTTGTGCGCGCAGCTGACGGACGGGACGATCGTCGAGGGCGAATCGAAAATCTCCGCGTCCCCGTCGCCGATCGCACGCGTCTATCTCGATCCGGCGCGCGCGCAGCCGCTCGACGAAGTCATCGAGGCGCTTCGTGATGCGGACGCGATCATTCTTGGACCCGGCTCGCTCTATACATCGATTCTGCCGAATCTGCTCGTCGAGCGCATCGCGCGCGAAATCGAAGCGGCGAACGCCGTAAAACTCTACGTCTGCAACGTGATGACGCAGCCCGGCGAAACCGACGGGTACTCCGCCGCGCGTCACGTCGAAGCGTTGATCGAAAACGCGGGCGCGCGTGTGTGCGACATCGTCGTCGTCAACGACGAGCTGCCGCGCAAGCTGCTTGACGCCTATGCCGACGAGGGGCAGGTCCCCGTCGTCGTCGATAAGCCGCGGCTCGATGAGCTTGGGATGCGCACCGTACGCGCTTCGGTGATGAGCGAAACGCAAACGGTGCGCCACGACCCGGAGAAACTCGCGCACGTCGTCGTGGCCGTCATCGACGCGCAGATCGCGCAACGCGCGTCCTATGTGAAGTTCAAGCCGGCCGAAGAGCCCGAGCCCAGCGAGCCGCTGCCGCACGGATGAGCTCCGGCGCGTGCTGCATCGCATAGGCGCGTTCGACGGATTCCGCCGCGATCGGCTCGCAAATGACGCCGCGTCCGCGTAACGCGCGCTCAGCCGCCGGATCGATGCTCCCGCCGAACGCGCAGACGCGGACACCGGCCGCGCGCGCGAGTGTCGCGACGCCGTCGACCGCTTTCCCCGAGAGCGTTTGCGCGTCGATGCGGCCCTCGCCGGTGAGACACCAATCCGCGTCCCGCAGCGCGTCGGCGAGTCGACAGGCCTCCGCGACGAGTGGAAACCCCGGTTGCAACCGCGCGCCGGTAAACGTCGCGAGACCGTACCCGAGCCCGCCGGCCGCACCGGTCCCTGGGAGCGCGCGCAAATCGCAGCCGCTGGTCGCGACCGCGATGCGGGCAAAGCGTGCGATCGCGGCCTCGAGCGCGGGCAGATCCCCCGTCGAGGCGCCCTTCTGCCGCGCATAGGTCGCGGTTGCCCCGGCGGCACCGAGCAGCGGATTCGTCACGTCGCAAGCGATGTCGATCTGCACGCGAGCGAGGCGCGGCTCCAGCTGCGTCACGTCGATTTCCGCCACGGATGCCAGCCCGGCCGGTGACGGCGCGACATCAAGGCCGAACGCATCGAGGAACCGCGCTCCCAGCGCCGCGAGCGCGCCGGCTCCGCCGTCGTTCGTCGCGGAGCCGCCGATGCCGACGATGATCCACCGCGCCTCGCGTTCGATCGCATCTCGGATCAGGTCGCCCGTACCGAACGTCGTCGCGTCCCAAATTCGCGGGAACGCGCCGGCGAGGCCGAGTCCCGACGCCGCGGCCATTTCGATGACGGCGCGATCTCCCCGCAACGCGTACGTTGCGTCGACGGGGTCGCCGAGGGGACCGCGCGCCGTCACGGTTCGCGCCGTCGCGCCGGCCGCAAGGAACACGTCCACCGTCCCTTCGCCTCCGTCGGCGATCGGAACGAGGATGAGCGTCGCATCGTCGCCGCATACATCGCGCACGCCGGCCGCGATCGATGCAGAGACGCTCCGCGCGCTCGCGCTTCCCTTGAACGAATCGGGCGCGACGACGATCCGCAGTCGCGCCGTCAGTTGCCTTTGAGCGGAACGTCGAGCCGGTACTTGTCTCCCGGCCGTACCGAAAAGGTCAACACGGACGTATCACCGAGCGCATATCCCGTCGGCGGATTGACGGCGACGTCGGTCGGCCCGATCGGCACGTTCGCGATGCTGTAGGTTCCATCGTCCGCGGTCGTCGCAACGTCGACCGAATCGACGGTGACCGTTACGCCGGCGAGCGGAAGATTCGTCGTCGCGTCATAGACGCGCCCGTACACCACAGCGTATTTAGCGACCGACGGTACGTCGTCGCATCCGATGAGAATGAGGGCGATGAGCGCTGCGAACGCGGCCTGCTTCACGCAGCGATCTACGCCGGAACGATCCCCTCTTCCGCGTCTAATTTTGCGAGGTTCGCGAGTTTCTCCACGACGAGCCAGCGGTTTGCTTCGTCGCGCCGGGCATCGGTCACGCGCACGCCGAGCCAGTTCAGAACGGCGTCATCGGTCTCGCACGTGTCGAGCGCAGCGTCGAACATGCGCGACGTAATACCCCACCGGTCGAAGACCCCGCGATCCATCGGGCACGGATAGATATAATCGTGCAACGTCTCGTTGCGCGCGGCGCGAGCTTTATCGAACACGCGCGCGAGCCACAGAAATCCGCCCAGCGCCATACGGCCGGACCGTGGAAAATCACGCCCGCTCGTAAAGTCCGTCGCCATACCGAATATAACGCGCGACCGGCCGTGCGCGTTGCATACCGCATCGGATCAGCGTTCGCCTCGACGCGGAATCACGAGCGAGAAGCGCGCGCCGCCGAGCGGCGCATCACCGACGTCGACCCGGCCGCCCACACGTTCGAGGATCATGCGCACCAGCGCGAGTCCGATGCCCGTACCGTCGGACGGCGTCGCTCCGCGTTCGCCGAGCGCGAAGATACGCTCGCGCTCACCGAACGCGACACCCGGCCCGTCGTCATCCACATGGATCATCACGACACGTGGGTGCGCGACCTCGATGGCGAGCTCGACGCAGCCGCCGAAGCGACCGTGCTTGATGGCATTGTCGACGAGATTGATGAGGACGAGGATCAACCGTTCGCCGTCAACGGCGACGGGCGTTGGCTCGATCGCCGGAATGCGCAGCACAACCTGGCGCGAGTGCGCGATCGAGGCGCACGCGTCGCCGACGCCGCGGAGCGCGACGTCGAGCGATCCGTAGGCGTGCATCGGGAACGTCGCCGAGAGATCGAGCAGCGATATTTCGAACATGCCTTCCAGCAACCGCGTCAACCGCAACGACTCGTTGTAGGCGATGCCGATGAACCGCTTGCGCGTCGGAGCATCGATATCGTCGGCGAGCAGTGTTTCGAGATATCCGCGTATTGACGAAAGCGGCGTACGCAATTCGTGACCCACGGCGGAAAAGAACGCGTACCGTTCGCGCTCCTGCGCGCCGCGGACGAGCGCTCGCGCGATTGCCGCGTCGATGTTCGTCACTCCGGCGTCGTAGTTCGTCCAGCCGGCGTCGACATCGAGCCGGGTGAGCGCTTCAACGGTCGTGGCGATGCGCGCCAGCGCGCTGCGAACGTCAACGGGAGCAACGGCGCGATTTCCGTCGCGCATCGGCACGACGAGCGCGGCCACGAACGTGTCGGTCCCGCGGTCGTGCGCGATCAAGTCCTCCGTTCGCAAGACGCGCGCGACCGCCGTCGCGAACGCGGCATCAGCGCGACGTTCGATCGCCCGCGCCGCCCGCAGGCCGTCGCGCCAGGCCGTTCGTTCGAGCGCCGGCAAACGAAACACGAGCAACGGGATGCCGTCGAGCCCGAGTGCGCCGAGTTGTTCGGCTAACACCGAAACCGGAGCTGCGTCAGCTACGCGCAAACTTATATCCGAAGCCGTGGATCGTTTGCACGATGCGCGGCATCGCCGCTTCGTCCTCCAGCTTCGCGCGCAGGCGCCGCACGTGCACGTCGACGGTACGTTCGTCGCCCGCAAAATCGAAGCCCCATACCGCTTGGAGGAGCGTTCCGCGCGAAAACGCGACGCCGGGGTTGCTCGCTAGTTGCAGCAGCAGCGCAAACTCGCGTGGTTTGAGCGCGAGATCCTGGTCGTCGACTCGCGCTTCGCGCGCCGCCTCGTCGATTACCAGCCGATCGAAGCGCAGCAGGACGGGCACGAGCGCGTCGGTCATGCCGCCGCGTCGGGCAAGGGCGCGAACTCGCGCCACGACTTCGCGCACCGAGAACGGCTTCGTCACGTAATCGTCCGCCCCGAGCTCGAGACCGATGATGCGGTCCACTTCTTCGCTGCGTGCGGTAAGCATCAAGATCGGCTGGGCAAGTCCTTCGCGCCGCATCGTACGCACGATGTCGAAGCCGTCGACGACCGGCAGACCGACGTCGAGAATGACGACGTCCGTGCCGGCGCGCACCGCGCGCAACGTCGACGGCCCGTCGATCGTTTCGGTGCATCGGAAACCCTCGCGCGCGAGATGGTGCACGAGCAATTCGCGGATCGGTTCATCGTCTTCGGCAACGATGATGCGCAGAGCGGACATGCGGGCGACAGTACCCGACGCGCGCCCGCGGCAGTTACGAAAACGTGCTGCCGGTCCGCTAGAACGTCACATGTCGCTTCAGGAATAACGCTTCGGCGATTGGACCCAAGGCATCGGCGGGCAAGAACGTTAGGGCGGTGACGACGAGCGCCGTTGCAATGAGTAACATTCCGAAGAACGGCGTCGATGTTCCGAGCGAACCGTGCGTCGTCAGTTCGTTGCGCGGTTGGCGCGCAAGACCACCGGCGATCGCGAGTACGGCTGCAATCGTTCCGAATCGGCCGATCAACATGACGGTCCCCGTCGCTATATTGTAGAACCCGGTCGCAATCGTCAAGCCGCCGAGGACGCTGCCGTTATTCGCCTGTACCGAGGTGAAGGCGTAGAGAACTTCGGCGAACGCACGCGGTCCCGCATTGCCGACCGTCGAGAGTCCCGGCGCAAGCGCGAGCGCGGCGGGGACGAGAATTGCAACGGTGGGAATCAACGTCGCAACCATCACGAGCGTGATCTCGCGCCGGCCGATTTTCTTGCCAAGATATTCGGGTGTGCGACCCACGAGGAGCCCGGCGATGAAGACCGTCAGCAGAACGAGCAGAATCATGCCGTAGAGACCGCTGCCCGCGCCGCCGAAGATGACTTCACCGAGCTGCATGTTCACCAACGCGACAAGTACCGATAGCGGCATCAGCGAATCGTATGCGAGGTTCGCCGCGCCGCTCGAGGTGTCGGTTGCCGCCGTCATCGACAGCGCGCTCGAAACATCGCCGAAGCGCGTTTCTTTGCCTTCGAGATTTGGTCCGCTGACGCCCAGCGCGTGAATCACGGGATTCCCGGCGTGTTCGGCGCTCCACACGACGGCGAAACCGCCGACGAACAACGCGAGCATCACCCCGTAGAGGAGCCAGCCATGACGAACGTTACCGACGAGACGGCCGTACGTGTTCGTCAAAGCGGCACCGATGATGAACATGGCAAAGATCCCGAGCAGATCCGTCACGGGTGTCGGATTGAGATTTGGCGCGGCCACATTCGCGGCGACAAACCCGCCGCCGTTGACGCCGAGTTGTTCGATGATCGTCTGCGATGCGATCGGGCCGCCCGTGATCGTTTGGTTTCCGCCGTCGAGGGTCGCGACCGTCGCGTACGGTGCAAAATTCTGCGGCGTGCCCGCGGCCAGGAGCACGACCGCGCCGGCGATCGAGAGGGGCAGCAGCACGTAGAGCAGCGCGCGCGTCAGGTCCACCCAAAAGTTACCGACCGTCTGTGCGCGCGAATGCGTCAATCCACGAATGAACGCGATTGCGATCGCCAAGCCCGCAGCAGCCGCGACGAAGTTCTGCCACGCTAATCCGGCCATTTGCGCGAAGTAACCGAGCGCCGTTTCACCGGAATACGCTTGCCAATTGGTCGTAGTCGCGAAACTTATCGCGACATTGAGCGCCAATACCGGCGAGAGGTTCGCGGCATGCTGGGGGTTGAGGGGCAGCCATTGCTGCGTCACGAGCAACCCGAAGAGCATGACGATCGTCACGACGGTGAAAATCGACGCAGCGCTCAGGTATCCGAGCCACGACATCTCCTGCGTAGCGTCGCACCGGCACAGACGCAGCCGCCGAGCGCGGGTGTCGCAAGGGTGAGAAGTACGATGAACACGCTGAGTTCGAGCCAAGCCGCGCTACCAGCGTTCATCGCACGATGGTATGCGCTCGCCGTGCACCGCAAAAGCCGCCGGATGGACGTGGACCGATCGATTAAAACGAGATGCGCTGCTCGAAGACGACCAGATTGCCGGTGAAATCAGGCGGCGAATTGCCGGGTGCGATTGCGTATCCCGAAAACGCCGACCGCCGATAGGTCACGAGCGTTGAGGTGTGGGGGGTTTCGCGAAACTCGCCGCCGATAAACCCCTCGCGTTGGCCAAAATTGACATTCGCGTACGGTTGCCCGAACGCGCCGTTCATGAAGTACTGTGCGAAACCAAGCGAGACCAGCGTCGCGGCTGAGAGCTTACGGGTCGCGTAAAGAGTATACTCCGGCGTGTGATAGTCGACGAGGTCGCGGCCGTGATCCGGCAACGCCGGGCGGCGAATGGCGTCTTCCGTCCAGTCGACGACGAAATCGGCAACGCGCGAATGCCACGTCGCCCAGAACGCGTATTGGTTCTGCCGCCCCAGCGTCGCCGCATCGTCGGCTTGCGGCAGGAAGAATCCATCGACGAAACCCGTGCGGTTAGCGTTGGCAATCGTGATCGGGACGATCTGACCGAAGTTTGCATACGATGCGTGAATTTCCAGCGGACCGCCGCTGAGCTGATACGTGACGCGATACCCTTGCCGGTCGACGTTCACCGGACTGTTGGCGATCAGCTGATAGTTTGATTTGAGCCACTGCCCGGGCCACGACCATGCGACGGACCACACGTTTTCGGGGACACCGTATGGGAGAATCGCCGTCGCATAGTATGGGTCATTCGCGTAGAAATCGAACGCCAGCATCGCACGCCCGACGGTTTTCGAAATTCCGCCGTGATAGTAATTTCCCGGACGCTGCGTTCCCGGTTCGGATACGTGATCCGCGTCGTACGTCGAATGCCCGTATTCCACGATGCCGTCGAAGACGTTGAATGCGTGAAACGCGGCGCGCACGCCGTAGATCGTCTGTCGTTGTCCTCCAATGTTGCCCGTCGGCAGCAGCCCCTGCGGCGTATCGACCAGCGTTCCTTGCGCGTAGAGAATCGTCGTCGGGACGAGCGCGCCACCCGTCGTCACATGCGCAACTTGCCCGGAGATCCGCGTTCCGTCGCCGCGGTCGAAGACGAGTGACGCCATCGTCAAGCGCGCGCTCGTTCCCGGTAACGCCGGCAACGTCGCGTCGGTGAGTTCGGCCGTCGCGATCCCCGATTTCGCGACGAGATCGATGCCGTGCAACGGATACTGCGGATTCGCCAGCGGCCAGAAGTCCGCCGTCGGTGCGCCGGTGCCGAGTGACTCTGCCGGCAGCACCGCGAGCGCCGGCACGGCGCTCGTATACGCCGGCTGCACGAAAACGAAACGATCGGACTGTTGCAGATCGAACCACCCGCCGCGCACACGCAGCGCCCCGTCGCGCGTCGCGACGTCGCCGCTGAGCACTGACGCGGCGAAGCCGTGTCCGTCGTCCTCCCCCGCCTGTTGAGGAAACGTAACAGCATACGGCAGCGCTCGCGAGCCCAGATGCGGATTGAGCGTCGGGAAGATCGACTCGCCCCAATACGCTCCGTCGGTAATGCTGCCGAAGACGTAGCCGATGCCGAGCCGCACCGATGCCGTAAACGCGTTCCCGGCGTACGACGGCGTCAGGTAGAATGCGGATTCGCTCGCGTTCCCGGGCGTCATCGGCGCGCTCGAAAACGTATCGTACGGTGAATTCGGCGCGGCCGGCGAGCCCATGATGAACGCCGCACCTTCGGGCGGGTTCGTACCCGGTCCGTTGGTGCTCTGCGTGATGAACGTCGTGTGCGCGTCGACGCCGATTCGCACGGTCCCGACCGGCTGCTGTGACGGTGACGGCGCAGCCGCTGACGGCGACGGGGACGACGACGGCATTGCGCTCGCTGCCGGCGACGGTACCGTTTGCGCAACGTACGGGAAGAGAGCGGCGAGTACCCCGATCGCCAGCGCTACGATCATCGATCTTTTTGCAAGACGGCGGTACCGTCGATCACGAGCTTCCCGTGTTGATTCGTCACCGTCGTCGCGCAGTGCAATCGCCGCGCTTCGACGTCGATGGTCTTCACTTCGGTGCGCGCCGTCAAGGTATCGCCGATGAAGACCGGACGCCGAAAGTGCAGGGCTTGCTCGACGTAGAGTCCGCCCGGCGTTCCCAACAGCACACCGTTGACGGTCGAAAGCAGGCTTGCCGAGAGCATGCCGTGTGCGACGCGCTCGCCGAAGCGCGTCGTCTTGGCATATTCCGCATCGACGTGCAGCGGATACATATCGCCGCTGATGCCGGCGAAGAGGACGATATCGGCCTCGGTGATCGTCTTGGCAAACGTCACCGCGTCGCCGACGACGAACGCATCGAACGCTTTCTCGACGTGCGCCACGTTACGGCCGGCCGAGCGTGCCGGAGCATTGCGCTCGTGCACGGCGAAGAGAACGATCGTCCATGATCATCTCGCTTTCTCATGCGCAACGAGTGCTCCCGTGTTGACAGCCGATGCCGAGTTTCGCGCCGCCGCAAATGCCGCATACACCGCGTGGCTGCGGACGCCGCCGTATATCGTCTATCGCGCCGACGTCGCGGTCAGCGTTCCGGCGGTGAAACGCTTCACCACGGTCTCACGGTCGGTTGAAGTCCGCACGAAAGATGACGCGGCGATCATCCAAGATCTCCCGCAGGGTCAAAATCAGGTCGGGCACGCGTTCCCGATCCCGCCGTGGTTCGACGCGCTGAGTTACTTCCGGCTCGAGTTCCATCTCGGGGACCCGCTTCGCCAACACAATCCGCTCACCCAACTCACGATGTTGGCACCGCTGACCTACACCGATCCGGTAGCGGCGCGCCCCGAAGTCAGCGTCGTCACGACGACGTTACGCAACTACTACGCCGAATACGCGCCGGATACGACCGAACGTGTCGCGCACATCACGATGCAGCCGCTCGTCGCGCTCACGCGACACAACGACTCCGATTTCTACCTCCACGACGTCTACGTGGACACCGTCACCAATCTGCCGACGCGCGTCGTGTACGACGGGCCGACGACGGAATTCGCGGTCGACTACACGACCGCGCATGAACCGTACTGGCTCATCGATCACGCGTTCTATCGGCACACCGTCGCAACGCCGCTGCACCTGATCCGCACGACGTTTACGACCGACGCACAGTACACGGCGTTCGCGTTTCCACCGGTGCCGGCAGATTCGCGCTTACGGTAACGACGGCTGCGGCGAGAGCTGGCGGAGAGGGAGAGATTCGAACTCTCGGTACGCTATTAACGTACGTCCGCTTTCGAGGCGGGTGCCATCAACCACTCGACCACCTCTCCAGGCGCCTCTGTGCTGCGAAGAATGCGCGTAATTGCTCCGCCGTTTCATCCACAAGCACGCCACCCGTCACCGCAACGCGGTGGTTGACGACGGGCGACCCGAAAATATTGACGACACTTCCGGCGGCACCTCCCTTCGGATCGTAGCACCCGAAGACGACGCGTTCGATGCGCGCTGCGGCGATTGCGCCGGCGCACATCGCGCACGGTTCTTTCGTGACGTAGAGCGTACCACCGATCCGCCAGCGCGCGAGTTGCCGCGCGGCGGCCGCGATCGCGATCATTTCGGCGTGGGCCGTCGGATCGGGACGCGCTTCTTTCTCGTTCCAGCCATCGAAGCGAAGCTCGTCGACCCGGAGAAGCGCGCCGATCGGGACGTCGCCTGCGGCACTCGCGCGCTCCGCAAGGGCCATGGCGGCCCGGACGCCGGCGATGTCGTCGTCCGAGGGAACGAGCGAAATGTGCTCCCGGCCTGGCTCGAACAGGCAACCTTCGCCTTCGGAGGGCGACGCGCTATCCAATTGCGCCACGGGAGCGGCGCTCGCTATATTCCCGGCTTGTCGTCGATCGGACCTTGCGCGGGCGCGGAGGTCGGGATGTGCTTGAAAAGATCGAGCTTGTGATCGACGAGGCCGCGATAGAACTTCCGCACGCAGTCGGGATGACCGAAGAAATACGTGCGGGCGTACGCGAGATCGTCCCCTGAGCTATCCGGAACGTAGTGACTGATTTCGATTTCTTCCATTTGCGCCCGGTCAACCGGGTGCGGGCAGAAATCGCAGGGGATCGTCGACATGATTTACCTCGAGATCGAAATGACTCGGGTAGGACTTGAACCTACGACCTAGGGCTTATGAGTCCCCCGCTCTACCACTGAGCTACCGAGCCAACCGTCCGCGCAATGCGGACCGGAGAAGATTTTCCTCCGCCCGTACGACCCCTTTTAGGAAGCCCGCGTTGCAGCGGAACGCGCGTGCCGTTTGCCCAAGCCCTGCTCCGCTGTGAAAACGATTACCGTCAACGGCAAGGCGCACTCCATCCGGGCGACCGCCGACACGCCGTTGTTGTACGTCTTACGCGACGAACTCGGCTTCAACGGGCCGAAATTCGGCTGCGGACTCGCGCAGTGCGGCGCGTGTTCGGTCCTGATCGGCGGGCGCTCGCAACGCTCGTGCGTGCTGCCGCTCGCGGCGGTAACCGGGCCGGTCACGACGGTCGAGGGTCTCGGGACGCAAGAACACCCGCACCCCGTCCAACGTGCTTTCGTGGCCGAACAGGCTGCGCAGTGCGGTTACTGCACGGCCGGGCTCGTCATTTCGAGCGTCGCGCTCTTGGACGCGCACCCGCATCCGACCGATACACAAATCCGCTCGGCGCTCGATGACAATCTGTGCCGTTGCGGTTCGCACCTGCGCGTCATGCGCGCCGTCAAACGGGCCGCGGGAGAACGCGCGTGACCGTTGCCAGACGTGCCTTCCTCGCGCGGACCGGCGGCCTCGTTATCGCGTTCACGCTACCGGCTGCTACGGCCACGTTCGCCCAAACGACGCCGACCAAGCCCGGCGGCCCGTCGGCGAGCGAAACGAACCCGGTCACCGGCCCGCATCTTCCCGACAACGTCGACGCATGGCTCGCCGTCGCGCACGACGGGGCCGTGACGGTCCGCTTCGGAAAGGTCGAACTCGGGACCGGTATCGCCACCGCGATCTCGCAGATCGTCGCGGACGAGCTCGACGTTCCGTTCGAACGCGTTCACGTCAACGACGCCGATACGGCCGACACGCCCGATCAAGGCTACACGGCCGGCAGCGCGTCGCTGAGCGCAGGGGCGATTCCGGTACGCCAGGCCGCCGCCGAAGCACGACTGGCGCTGCTCGCTCTCGGCGCTTCGCATTTCAACGTCGATGCCACAGCGCTCGACACCGCGAACGGCTTCGTCATCGTACGCGGCGATTCGCGCAAAGCCGCCTACGGCGACCTCGTCGGCGGTAAGCCGATCGATCGTACCATCACCAAGGCGACGGTGGTGAAATCGCCCGCCGCCTACCGCGTCGTCGGCCGCTCGGTGCAACGCGTCGATCTTCCCGGCAAGGTCGATGGAACGTACCGCTATCTCCACAATGTGCGCGTTCCCGGCATGCTCCACGGGCGCGTGATTCGCCCCGCCGCGGTCGGTGCGACGCTGGCGAGCGTCGACACCTCCGGGCTCGCGACGCTGCACGGCGTGCGCGTGGTCAAACGCGACGCGTTCGTCGGCGTCGTTGCGCCGAACGAGTGGACGGCGATTGCCGCGATGCGCAGCATCAAAGCGACGTGGAACGGCGGCGGATTGCCGCTCGCGCCGGATGTTGCGACCGCCGTTCGGTCCGTTGCGCTCGTTTCGGAGAAGACGATCGTCGATACCGGCGACGTCTCGACGCTCGGGAACGATGCGCTGACCGCGACGTACAGCTGGCCGTATCAAACGCACGGGTCGATCGGACCGTCGTGCGGCATCGCCGACGTCAAAGACGGGAAGGCGACGATCTGGTCGTCGACCCAGGGCGTCTTCTTCTTGCGCGGCGCGATCGCGCAGTTGCTCAACATGGGCAGCGGCGACGTCCGCGTGAAGTATGTCGAGGGCTCCGGCTGCTACGGCCACAACGGTTCGGATGACTGCGCAGCGGATGCGGCACTGCTCTCGCAGGCCGTCGGCGCGCCGGTTCGCGTCCAGTATATGCGCGACCAAGAACACGGCTGGGACCCCAAAGGGCCGGCGATGGTCATCACCCACACTGCGGCGCTCGACGCAACGCGCGCACACGTCGCCGCCTGGCGCAGCGACGTGTGGTCGCCGTCGCATTCAACGCGACCACAAGGCCAGTCCGGTAATCTGCTGGCCGGCAAGCTGACGAACGCGCCGGCGCCGACGCTTACTTTCGTCGGCGGCGATCGCGACGCGAAGATCGACTACGCGGTCCCGAACTACCGCGTCACGATGCACAACCTGCAAGACGGCGTGCTGCATTCGTCGGCGATGCGCGGACTCGGCGGAACCCAGAACACGTTTGCGAACGAGTCGTTCTTCGACGAACTCGCGAACGCCGCAGGTGCCGATCCGCTCGCATTCCGGCTCGCGCACGTCGCGGCCGATCAGCGCGCGGTCGACGTGCTGCAGCGTGTCGCAACGCTCGCGTCATGGAAGCCCCGCGGCGCAGCGCCGTCGCGCGCGCGGAGCGGCGTGCACCGCGGCCGCGGTATCGCGTTCGTGCGCTATGAGAATACCGAAGCGTACGTTGGGGCGGTCGCGGACGTCGCGGTCGACGCAAATACCGGCGTCGTGCGCGTCAGCCGGATTGCGATCGCGCACGACTGCGGATTGATCGTCAACCCCGACGGCCTTCGCAATCAGATCGAGGGCAACGCAATCCAAGCCTTGAGTCGCGCACTCAAAGAACACGTCACGTACGACCGCACCCACGTCACGAGTATCGATTGGAAGACCTACCCGATTCTCCGCTTCAGTGACATCCCGACGGTTGAGATCGCGCTGATCGACCGGCCGCACGAGCCGATCAAAGGCGCCGGTGAAGCGACGACGACCGTCATCGCGCCCGCCGTCGCGAACGCGATTTTCGACGCGACCGGCGTGCGCTTGCGCGAGGTACCGTTCACGCCCGATCGCATCCGGGCCGCGATCCAACTTGTTTAAAGCACGCTCGCTTCGGGCCTACATTGCATTGGCTTGTTCTTTGAGCGCGCGCAGCTATTCGACTATCAGCCCAAATGCCGGCGGCATGTGGCCTGACCCGATATCAGGCTTTTTCCGAAGCCGGGCCAGTTACGCGAATACTCGGGATTAGACGATCACCGTATAGAAAGCATCGTGTTTGAGCCGTTAGATTTAGATTACAACGGCCCTCGCTTCTGAGGCTACGATTATGCGAAGCGCGCGATTTCGTCGGGCTTGAGGCGCGGCAATCGCGGGAACGTCTTCGAATCGTCGCCGTAGCCGATATTGATGAGGTAGAGCGAGAAGAAACGGCCGTCCGCGAAGAAAGCCGCGTCGACTTTCGGTTTCTCGAAGCCGCCCATCGGGCCGGCGTCGAGGCCGATCGCGCGCAACGCAATGATAAAATACCCCATTTGTAAGAGCGCGTTGTCGCGTGCGAAGCCGCGCGCAAACTCGGCCTTCTCCTCACCGATGAAGTTGTTCGCCATTTCCGGCCGCGCCGGAAACGTGCGCGGAATGTTTTCGTAGAATTTCGAGTCCGCGGCAACGATCGCCGTAACCGGTGCGGCCATCGTCTTATCGACATTGCCCGGCGAGAGCGCGGGACGCAGAAGTTCTTTTGCCTCGCGCGATTCGACGAAGACATAGCGCACCGGCAAGGTGTTCGCGCTCGTCGGTCCGAGCTCGGCGAGTTCGACCGCGGCTTCGAGCTGCTCGCGCGACACGGGCGCATCGAGGAAGCCGTTCGCGGTACGAGCCTCGGCGAAAATCGGGCGGAGCGCGTCCTCGTCGAGCGCACGGTTCGCTTTGAGCGCAATCTGCTGCTCCGCGGTGGGAGCAGTGTTGGTGACATCCATCGTCACCGGTAAACCCGACGAACGGCGCCGGGGTTGAGCTACGCCGAGGGCGCGCCGGAACCGACGAGGGCGCGCAGCTTCGCCGTGATCTCATCTTTGACCGGATCTCGGTCGAGATCGATACTGGACGCGCCGACGCCGAGGTAGCGTTCCATAATGTCGGAACTCGCCAAGAGCTCGGGTCCGGTCCCTTCGCGCACGATTTTCCCAGTTTCGATCACGTAGCCGCGGTCGGCGATGGCGAGGCTCAAACGTGCGTTTTGCTCGGAGAGCAGAATCGAGACACCGGTCTCGCGCAGCGAGTTGAGCGTCCGAAAAATTTCGGTAACGAGCAACGGGGAAAGCCCGAGCGACGGTTCGTCGAGCAGCAACAACGAGGGCTTGAGCATCAAGCCACGGCCGATGGCCAGCATCTGCTGCTGGCCGCCCGAGAGCCCGCCGGCAGCGAGATCTTTCTTCTCGAGCAGAATCGGAAACATCCGGTAGACTTCAGCGGCGCGCGAGGCGAACTCGTCCTTCGCAATCGCGCGCAATTGGGTGTATGCGCCGATTTCGAGATTTTCCGCGACCGTGAGATCGCCGAAGATTTGCCGCCCTTCAGGCACGTGCGCGAGGCCCATCTTGACGCGCGCGACCTGCGAGGTGCCCGCGAGCGGCGTACCGCCGATGGAGATCGATCCGCTTCGCGGTGCGAGCAACCCGGAGATCGTCTTGAGCAGCGTCGTCTTTCCGGCACCGTTGGCACCTACCAGCGCCACCATCTCACCGGCACCGACGCGCATGTGCACGCCGTGCAAGACGAGCGAGTTCATGTACCCGGCCGAGAGATTCTCAATCTCGAGCATCGGGGCCGTCGCGGCCGCGGTCGTCATGCCGTCACCGTATCGTTCGCACGTCCCACGTACGCTTCGATCACGCGTTCGTCGGACTGAACGGCGGCCGGTGTTCCGCGGGCGATGACGCGCCCGGCATCGAGGACCACGATGTCTTGCGAGATCGACATGACGAGCGACATGTTGTGCTCGACGACGACCATCGTGACGCCGGCAGCGTTGATCGCGACGAGCAGTTCGGCCAGGCGCAACGTCTCGGTATCGTTGAGACCGGCTGCCGGTTCGTCAAGCAGCAGCACCTTCGGTGACGCCATCAGCGCGCGCGCGATTTCGAGCAGCTTCTGCAATCCGAGCGGCAGGCTGACGGCCGAATCGTCCGCATACGGCTCGAGATCGAGTAGGCGCAGCAATTCGCGCGCTTTTTCACGCGTGCTGCGTTCTTGCGACGACGCACGCGGCAGCCACAGACTCTGCTCCCAGATCGAGGCATCCGACGAAATGTGCGCGCCGGCCAGCACGTTTTCGATCACCGACATTCCGGCAAAGCAGCGTGCGGTCTGGAAGGTCCGGATCAAACCGATCCGCGCGATCTTGTCCGAGCGCATCCCGGCGAGATTCCGGTCGTAATATGAAATCTTACCGACGTCGGCGACGTAGAGGTTCGTGAGCAGGTTGAACATCGTGCTCTTGCCGGCACCATTGGGGCCGATGAGCGCGGTGAGCGAACCGTCTCGTACGTCGAACGACACATCGGCGATCGCGTGCACGCCGCCGAACGACTTGGTCACGTTTTCGACGGTCAACGCACACGGTGCTGCGATCATGACGATGCCTCCGCGGGAATCGGGGCCGCACTGCGCGGCCGGCCGCCGCCCGGTAACCGGCGAACGAGCGAGATGAAGCCGCCGTAGAGCCCCTGCGGGAAATACAGCAGCGCAACGACGAGCAAAATTCCCGACGCGAGGGTCTTGTAGTTGGCGAGGAACTGGAACGCCGTCGGCAAGAGCGTCAGCAAGATCACGCCGATCACCGGGCCGACCAGCGTCGCTTCACCGCCGATGACGAGCATCGTCACGATCAAGAACGATTGTTGCGTCGACACCATGTCGGGCGAAAGAAACTGGAAATCGAACGCCAGTAGGCTGCCCGCGATCGACGCGAACGCCGCACCGATCAAGAACGCGTAGAGTTTGTAGCGCGGAACGTCGATGCCGAGGGCGAGGGCAGCCGTCTGATCCGTCTTGATCGCGCGCAGCGTGCGGCCGAAATCGGAACGCATCGCATTGTAGAGCACCAGCAGACCGACGAGCACCACGCCCCAGACCAGATAATAGTTGGCAACCGGTCCGGCAAAGACGAAACTGCCGATCGAAAAATTCGGGATGCCGGTCATGCCCGAGGGGCCACCGGTCCAGTCGCTCAAACCGATCGTGAGCGTGTCGATCAAGAGCCCGAAGGCGAGCGTCGCAAGCGCCATGTAGTGGCCCCGCAGCCGGACCGTCACGAGCGAGAGAATCGTCGCGCACACGAGCGAGAGCACGAGCCCGGCGAGCACGCCGACGATCGGCGGTAAGTTGAACTTCACGCAACAGATCGCCGCGACATAACCGCCGGTTGCCATGAACGCGGCGTGTCCGAGGCTGACTTGACCCGTGTAGCCCATCAGGACGTCGAGGCCGAGCAGCGCGATGAAAAAGATGCCGGCGATGACGAGGGAACTCAACAGACCGCCGCCGCTGGTGGCGTTTAGGATGATCGGCGCGAGCACGATCGCGGCGAGCGCGAGCGCACCGAGCACGCGCGCTTGCTGCGGCAGCAACTTCGTGGTCACGCCGATCGGGTTGTGCGTGCGCTCGCGGACGTCTTCGCGCCGCCGCAGCTTTCCGGTAATCAAACCGGCGGGCCGCAGGATCAACGCGACGAGCAGTAAGACGAGCGCGATCGTCGTCGAGAACAGCGAAGAGATATATCCTGCGGCACCTTGCTCGATCAAACCGAGACCAAGTCCGCCGACGATCGAACCGAAGAAGGATCCGATACCGCCGATCGTCACCGCGATGAAACCCGATGTCGTGAAGACTCCGCCGCCGTCGAACTGTAGCGAGACGATCGGACCAATCACCATGCCGGCGATACCGCCGATCCCAGCGGCTACCGCGTACGAGATGATCGTCATGCGTTGCACGTTGATGCCCATCAGCGCGGCCGCCGACGGGTTCTCCGAGCAGGCGCGCAGCGCTTTGCCGAGCGAGGTGCGCTGCAACACGTACCACAGCACGAGCACGATGAGAATCGTCGCGCCCGCGTCCCATGGTGACTGCGTCGGGAAACGCAAACCGAACGCTTCATAGGGGTGCGTTCCGGAAAACGGCTCGAGCTGATACGGTTGGCTTCCCCAGCCGAGGAGAATTGCGCCTTCGAAAAGCGTGAGTAAGCCGGCACCGAGCATCACCATGCCGCTCGCCGGAAGCTTCCGTAGACCGGGTTCGAGGATGAAACGCGCAAGCAGTGAGCCGATCAACACCGTGCCGATCAGCGCGAGAATGAACGCCAGCCACAACGGCAAGCCCAGCGTTTGATGCAACGAATACAGCGAGAGCGCGCCGACGACGACGAACGCGCCTTGCGCGAGATTGATCGTTCCGGTCACGCGATAGATCAGCGCAAAACCGAGCGCGACAAGCGCGAACGCACTTCCCTGGAGGAGGCCACCGATGATGATCTCAAGGGCTTGCTGCATGAACCGACCTCACTACAAAACAACAACCCGCACGGCCGTCGCGCGGGCTGATGCGGCACTCCAAATGCGGTCGGAGGGACTCGAACCCCCAACCTACAAGTTCGTAGCCTGTTGCTCTATCCAATTGAGCTACGACCGCATGTTGCGTCGCATTCCGGCGACCTCGCTTCGTACTTCACGTGCAGCGCATTACCTCCCGCACACATGACGTTCTCCACCGCACGAGCATCGGAGAGGGAGGGATTCGAACCCTCGATACGGTGTTATCCGTATAACGGTTTAGCAAACCGCCGCCTTCAGCCGCTCGGCCACCTCTCCCAGAGTTGCGACGCCGACGCTCGACGCGGCAGCACCGGGGTTTCTCGTCCGCGCCGACGGCGCCCTGGTCCCGAACGCGGCACATGACCGTTCGCCGGCGCTATCTCGCGCTCATCGTGTTTCCGCTCGCGCTCATTCTCGCGCTGGTAATCGCAATCGCGTTTCTCGGTTCCGAAACGCAGCGGAACGAAGCGGCGGCGCGCGTCTCGGCGACGCAGATCGGTTCGACAAACGCCGTGCTCGTGAGCATGCTCGATGCGGAAACGAGCGCGCGCGGATTCGTGTTGACGAACGATGCCCGCTTTGCGGTGGAATATGCGATCGCGCGCGGCGAAATCGATCGCCGCTTTGAAGAGTTGCGCGCCGTCTCGGCGCCCGATGTACGCATTGCACTGCAAATACCCGAACTGCAGGCGCTCGCATTCGCCGAACTGGCATACTTGGACGACGACGTCGCCGAGGCGAAAGGCGGCGATGTCGTCGGCGCCCGCACGAAGATCGCCAGCGCGACGAGCGAACGCGTCATGGGCGCGTATCTGGTCGCCCACAATCTGGTGACCCAGGCGATCACCGAGCAGCAAAACGAACGCCGGGCGAGTCTGCGGCAACTGTGGTCGATCACCAACCTGCTGTTGGTCGTCACAGCCGTCGCCGGCTTACTGATCACGCTGCTCTCGGCGTATCTCGCGAGCCGCCAAGTCGTCCGCCGGCTGGAGCGCGTGAGCGAGCATGCCGAAGCGTATGCTCGCGGCGATATGGTCTTGCCGGACGACTACGTCGAGGGGCGCGACGAGATCGCCGCACTCGATCGCATGATTCACGTGATGGCGCAGCGGATCACCGAGCGCGAAGACGGCTTACGCCTCGCGATCGCGCGCGCCGAAGCGGCCTCGCATGCGAAGTCGGATTTTGTCGCGACGATGAGCCACGAAATTCGCACGCCGATGAACGGCGTGATCGGCACGACCGAATTGCTGCTCGACACGCCGCTCACGCCGCAGCAGCGCGAATACGGTGAGACGATCCGCAGCTCGGGCGAAACGCTGCTCGCCGTCATCAACGAGATCCTGGACTTCTCGAAGATCGAAGCCGGCCGGCTCGAACTCGAACGTGCCGACGTCCAGATCGTGCCGCTCGTCGAGGCGGTAGCGGCGATGCTCGCGCCGCAAGCGCGCGCAAAACAACTCGACCTGTTGACCTACGTCGACCCGAACGTGCCGCCGGTCGTGATCGGCGACGCACTGCGCTTACGTCAGATTCTCACCAATCTCGTCGGCAACGCGGTCAAGTTCACGGAAACCGGAAGCGTGACCGTCCTCGTTACAGCCGATCGCCTCACCGGCGACTCCGTCAGCGTGACGTTCACCGTGCGCGACACCGGGATCGGCATCGGCGTAGACGCCCAGAAACGATTGTTCGAACCGTTCCGGCAAGCCGACATGTCGACGACGCGCCGTTTCGGCGGCACGGGCCTCGGGCTCGCGATCTCGAAGCAACTCGTCACGCTGATGAAAGGCCAGATCGGCATGCGCAGCGAGGCGGGATCGGGGTCGAACTTCTTCTTCACCGTTCCGTTCGTGCGGTCCGAACTCAAGGAGACGAGCCGGGCGCTCAACGACCTTCGCGGCACGCGCATCCTCGTCATCGAAGACGACAAGAACGCGCAAGAAGTCTTTCGCAAGACGCTCGAGGCATGGGGCGTCAACTCGGACGTTCTCGCTGACGGCGATGAAGCGCTGACGCGCTTGCAAACGGCAGCGGCGCGCGGCGAGCCGTACGACGCCGCGCTCGTCGATTATGCCCTCGGCGATACGGACGGCATGGCCGTCGCGCGGTCGATCCGCGAGCGCCCGGCATTGCAAGCGATGCCGCTGCTGATGGTAACCGCGCACGACGATTCGGGCCGCGCGCGTAACGCGCTCTCAGCCGGCTTTTTCGCGTATCTCGTCAAGCCGATCGGACAGTCGCAGCTCTACGACGCACTCAGCGACGCGGTGCATACGCGCAGCCGCAACGTCGAAGCGGTCAGCGCTGCGGACGACGTCGCTCCGCGCGCCGACCGGATTCTCATCGTCGAAGACAATCACGTCAATCAGCGGCTTGCCGTCAAGCAATTGCAACGGCTCGGATTCGCCGCCGACACCGTTGCGAACGGCCGCGAAGCCGTCGACGCCGAAACGCGCACGCCGTACGATTTGATCTTTATGGACGTCCAGATGCCGGTCATGGACGGCTTCGAGGCCGCAGCCGAGGTACGCCGCCGCGAAATCCGCACGCGTCGCCACGTGACGATCATCGCAATGACCGCGAACGCACTCAACGAAGACCGGGAAGCCTGCCTAGCCGCCGGGATGGACGACTATGTCTCGAAGCCCGTCTCGCTCGGCTCGCTGCGCGCGGTTCTGGATCACTGGCTGCCGGAAGTTTCCGCCGTCAAGCCTTGACGCTCGCACAGAGACGATGTAGGCTCCCCGCATGCAAGATCACGCATCACGCACCGTCATCACCATCTCGCCGAATCCGCCCGTGTTCGACTTGCCGGTCATCGTTGCACGCGAGCGGGGCTTGTTCGAGCGCGAGGGGATCGAGGTGCGCTATTCTGCCGCCTACGAAGAGCGTTCTCCGTCCGAGCGCGAGGTTCTCGTACGTTTGAAAGAAGCGCACTTCGAAGCGCAGCGTGCAGACGTTTTCAACGTCTGCGAATGGGGCAGCGTCGACCGTCTGGAACGCAGCACGCGTGGTGGGAAAATCGCTGCCTGGCGTGCCGCCGTCGCGGCGCAAGCGGTCGTGTCGTTCGATCCGGCGATCCAAGAGCCGCGCGATCTGGTCAACGTCCCCGTCGGCGTCAACGAATTTACCGGTTCGCATTATACGACGCTGCAATTGCTCGAAGGCGCGATCGCACGCGACGAAATCGTCGTCGTGCATGCAGGCGCACCGGAGGCGCGGTACGCTGCCGTCAAACGTGGCGAGTTGCGCGCAGCGACCGTGATGGAGCCTTTCATCAGCCTCGCGCTCAAAGACGGCGGGCACCTCGTCGGCGTGACGTTCTATCGGGGCTCGGAAGTGATCTCGAGCGACGTCGACGATAGCGCGCGTGAGGCGTACCTCCGCGCGCTCGACGCCGCCGTCGACGTCATCAATGCGGACCGGGCTGCGTTTCGCCAACATGTCGTCGCACCGGCAAAGGGCGCGCTCGCCGCGGATGAATTGAGCGATTTCTTCGTACGCTACGTCCACATCGAGCCGTACCCCGAAGCGCGCTTCGAGCAGGCCTACGCATGGGTCAAATCCTGGGGACTCACCGAAGGTAACGAGACATACGAATCGCTCGTGCTCCGCGCGTAGTGTGCTAGCTTTCCGGCTGACCGTCACCTGATTCTTCGGCCAGGACGAAGAAGTCGTCGAGGATATCCTGCGCAAGTTCGTCGTTCGAGAGAAGGTTGCCGGATTCGTCGGTCACGACGAACTCGTCGGCCTTCTCGCTGTAGCACACGGCGTATGCGTTGTTCTCGTCGTCTTCGACCAGACCGACGACCTCGAACTCGAGCGATTGTCCGTCGTTCGTTTCAATGACCAGCACATCGCGCAGCTCGAGCGGCGCCGCGGCCTCGGATTCGTGATTGTCGCCGTCGCCATGCTCGGCGCCGTTGGAAGAGTCGATAATGGTCTCCTCAGTGCAGGTAACGTTCGACGTTGGCATTATGCTCGTGCAACGTCGATGCGAAAGCGTGGTGACCGTCACCTTTGTAGACGTAGTACAGATACGCGGACCTGCGTGGTGCGAAAGCCGCGTCGATCGACGGCTTGCCGGGATTGGCGATCGGTGTCGGCGGCAGCCCGTCGTGCAGATAGGTGTTGTAGGGAGAATCGATTCGCAGGTCGCGGCGCGTGATCACATCGTGGTGTTCGGGGAAGACGTACTCGATCGTTGCGTCGACGTCGAGCGGCATTCCCGCGCGCAGCCGGTTGTAGTATACCCCGGCCATCAGGGCTCGCTCGTCGTCGGCCTTCGCCTCGCGCTCGATCAGCGACGCGACCACGATCGCTTGGGGAACGGTGACCCCGAGGGCCTTCGCGCGCCGGTCGGCCGCGGGCGGCAATGCAGCGCGAAATTGCTTGACGAACATGTCGGCGAGCTGATCGACCGGCGCGTTGAGCGGCACGAGGTACGTGGTCGGGAACAAGTACCCCTCGAGACTGGGTGTGCGCATCCCGCCGAGCACGATACCGTGCGTGTGCGCGTAGGTCGTGAACGCCGTACCGGCTGCGAGCTTGTTTCGATCGAGCCGAACGCCCATCTCGCGTGCGGTGAAGCCCTCAGGAAACGTCACCCACTTGGCGTCGACGTTGCCGTGCACGAGACGTTGCAGCACCTCATCGCTCGTCGCATGGGCTGGAAACCGGTATTCGCCGGGTTCGATCGCGCCCTCATCGCCGCGTAACCGCGCGAGGATGCGGAACGCGATCGGATGTGCAAGAACGCCGGCCCGCACCAGCGCACCCGTCGCCGCCGCGAACGTCGAGCCGTTCGGCACGACGACCGACGTCGCGGCGTCCGGCTTCGCACGGTCGCCGTAAACCGCGTCGCGAAACCACAGTGATGTGGCCGCCACGATGACGCCGACCGCCACGACGATCGCGACCGCGATCGAGAAGAGCGAGCGGCCTAACCGAATCACGCGCGAGCGCGGGCCAGGTACGTTTCGAGGATCATCGCGGCCGCAAGTTTGTCGACGACCGTCTTGCGTTTTCCCCGCGACATATCAGCGCCGATCAACGACTTCTGCACGGCGGCCGTGGTGAGGCGTTCGTCGACCCGAGCGATCCGGCCGTCGAACGCGCGCGCGATGTGCGCGACGAAAGCGTCCATCTTCTCGGCGGCGATACCGCGTTTGCCCTCGAGCGTGAGCGGATCGCCGACGACGATCGTTTTCGCGTTTCGTTCACGCGCGATCTCGACGATGCGCGCGACGTCGTCGCGAACGTTCGTGCGTTCGATCGTGTCGTGCGGAAACGCGAAGATCCCGGACGGATCGCTCACGGCCACGCCGATGCGCCGCTCGCCGACGTCGAGCGCGACGACCGGCCCGTCGATCGGCACTACGAGCCCAGTGTTTCCAGCATGGCGCGCGATTTGGGACGCCGTCCGAGATGTGCGGTCACGAGATCGTCGACCGCGCGCGCAACTTTCGGCGTTGCGTGCAGGACCGCGCCATGTGTTCGGGGTGCACCGAGGGAGCGAAAATTCACCACATCGTCCGACGCGAGCGCGTGCGCGTCGCCGCGTGCACCGTAGCATCGCTCGCAACCCAATCCGCCGGCATCGACGTCGACCCAGGCGCCGCGCTCTTCGAAAGCGTCGCCGCACCGAATGCACGCGTCGTCCGGCGGCGCGAGCCCGAGCGCATGCAGCAATCGCAGTTGAAAACGCGGTACGAGCAGCGCCGGCGTGGCCGACGCCGCGATCGCCGTCGACGCGCCGGCCAGCAACGCGTAGATATCGTCCAGCGGCAGTTCCGGTTCGCAAAACATGTCGACCGTCTCAGCGACGAATGACGCGGCGGCGAGCGCAGCCGGCTCAACGAGCCCGCGCCAATGCGAGCGCACGGTAACGGCCGACGTGATGACGTCGAGGGAGCGGCCACGGTGGAGCGTCAGCGTCGACTCAGTCAGCAATTCGAGTCGCCCACCGAGCGCGCTTTTTGGACGGCGCACCCCTTTGCCGACGCCGTCCACCTTCCCATGCGCCCGCGTGAAAAGGGTGAATATTTTGTCGGCTTCTCCGAGATTGCGCGCGCGCAGGACGATCGCATCGGTCGTGTAGGTGCGGTCGATCAGTTCGCTCCCCGGCTCGCTTCGAATGCGGCGGGCGTGAATGCCCCCGGTAAAAGGTCGGCGACATTCGCATCGACGACGCCGCCGGCACGCGCATACCGTACCGGAACGTCAGGTGCGGCAAACTCGGCGATCACTTGGCGGCATGCGCCACATGGCGGCGTCGTGACGCCGTCGGGCCCGCTCACCGCGATTGCCGCGATCGCGGTCGCGCCGGCGTGAACCGCCGCGAAGACGGCGACGCGTTCGGCGCAGATCGTGAGGCCGTATGAGGCGTTCTCGATGTTGGCGCCGGTGAAGCGCCGGCCGTCGGTCGTTTCGAGCGCGGCGCCGACGGCAAAGTGCGAGTAGCGCGCGTAGGCCCGGTCGCGCGCGCTCACGGCCGCCGCGAAGAGATCAGACAGATTCGGCATCGGACGTCGCCAACGGTTCGTCGGCACCGTTCGCATGGGCCTTGCCGTTGGTGAAAACGCGCACCGCGAGAATGCGGCGGCCCCGCGTGCGATCGACGCGTAACCGCACGCCCGCACCGGCGCGAATCTCTTCGCCCTCTTGCGGAAGCCGGCCGAACAAGCCGACCGTGTACCCGCCGATCGTCTCGAATTCTTCGTGCGGCAAGTCGACGCCGAGCGCGGCGTTCACGTCCTCGATATTCGTCCCGGCTTCGACGATCGTCTCGCCGGCGGCGATGCGCCTGATCGGTTCTTCTTCGCCTTCGTCGTGCTCGTCGCGAATCTCACCGACGATCTCCTCGAGCAAATCTTCCATCGTGACCAGCCCGGCGGTACCGCCGTACTCGTCGAGCACGATCGCGAGCGAGTATTTCGCGCGCTGCATTTCGCGCAGAAGTTCCGAAAGACGCTTATTCTCGGGAACGTGCGCGACCGGCCGCATCAGCGAGCGCAAATCGGTCGTCGCGATCGCTCCGTTCGCGAGCGCGATCAACAGCTCGCGATCGTGCACGACACCGATGACGTTGTCGATCGTTTCCTCGTACACCGGTAACTTCGAATAACCGTCGGCGATCACGAGATCGAGCGCGCGGCGGGCGGGCGCGGCGACGTTCACCGTGATCATGTCGGTGCGCGGGGTCATCACTTCGCGCACGATCGTGTCGCCGAATTCGAAGATCGAGTGGATCAACTCGCGTTCGCCCTCTTCGAGAACGTTCTGTTCGACACCGAAGTTCACGAGGGTCTTGATGTCGTCTTCGGTCACGTACGGCCCGCGCTGCGGGCGCCCGCCGAACACGCGCACGATCAGCGTCGTGGTCGCAAGAAAAGCAGCGGTGAGCGGCGTCAACAACCACTTCACGGCGGCCAACGGTCGCGCGATCCGGAGCGCGGTACGCTCGCTGTCGGAAACCGCGAGCGTCTTCGGCAAAATTTCGCCGAAGAGCAACAGGATGACGGTGGTCGCCAGCGTCGACCACAGCGGCGCGTTCGGGATTCCCGCGAGGATGAAGAGATACGTCGCGAGACTGTCGGTTGCCAACAGCACGAACGTGTTGGCGATCAGCACCGAGGTGAGGGTGCGATTGCGATCTTCGATCATCGCCGAGAGCCGCTTCGCGCCGGGCGTGCCCTTTTCGGCCAGCGTCCGGACCGTGACCCGGGAAATCGAGACGATCGCTGCTTCGGACGCCGCGAAAAACGCAGCGGCGCCCACAAAAACGACGAGGGCGAGCGCTTCCGGCCAGTAGTCGTGCATCAGCGGTGCAGGCGGGCGGGGGGAACGGAATCAGCCGGTGGGGGCGGGTCGGTACTCAAGCGCGAGCATTATACCACATGGGGTAGGCGCAGGCAGAACCAGAGGCCGTAGCTCACCCCGACGCCGAGGATACCGCCGAAAAAGACCTCGCGCGGCGAATGGATGCCTGTTTCGACCCGGCTCTGCGTGACGAGCAACGCCAAGAAGAACGCCAAGCCGGCGAGCAGCGCACTCTGCCCGAGGAGCGAGATGAAGGTCGCCGACGCGAACGCGAGCGCCGCGTGACCGCTGACCGCGCCGCCTTGTAACGCGGAGCCGCGGCCAATCTTCGCCTTCGCGACGACCGTCGCAATGCCGACGATCACGAGCCCGATGAACACCGCATTGGCCGGTAACGTCAATGCAGCCCGATAGACGCGATTCCCGCCGGCGAGAATACCTTCGTAGAACGTGAGGTACCCGACGATCAGCGCCGCAAAGGCAACGACGAGCACGGCACCGGCGGCCGCATCCTTCGCGACCTTCGCGAGCGGATGCGGCACCGGCGTCATAAGGTCGACCGTCGCTTCGATCGCCGTGTTGATCAATTCGAACGCAAGCACGACCGCGACCGTGATGACGATGCCGATCACGTACGGACGCTGCAGGCGCAGGTAGAGCGTCGCGACGAGCACGAGTGCGGCTGCGAGCAGATGCAGGCGCATATTCCATTGCGTGCGCGTCGCATAGATCACGCCTTCGAACGCGTGGTGGAACGAACGCCAGAACGAGTGCTCGTGCATTTCGTCCCGTGAGTTCATCCGAGTTGCGCAACCGTGAGCGGCGTTGTGCCGTGCCAATCGCGCGCGACGATCGCGCGTTCGGCCGAATCATCCAAACCCTGCGCATGCAGCGCTTCGGCAAGACCGAAGGCGAGCCGCGGATCGTTCGGATACGCGACGAGTTCTGCGCGAAACGTCGCGGCCGCGTCGGCATAGCGCCGTTGCTCGAGCTGCACAGCCCCAAGCCCCTCGCCTGGCGGGTACTGCCAGGCAATCTTGGGATCGCCGAGATCGGTTCCACGTAACGCGAGAACCGCTCGATACGCGGCGGCCGCCGTTTCGAGACGCCCTTCGCTCCGTGCGACAATCGCCCGCGCAATTCCGCGCGCAACGCGCTGCGCGTCGTCGCCGCCGGGAAACGCTGCCGCGAGCGTATCGGCTTCGGCGTGCCTCCCGGTCCGCGCGAGCACGATCGCGCGCGCGGTCTCGTTCTTGGCGCTCGTCGCAAGGGCGAGTGCGCTCGCGTCGCGCGTGCGCAGCGCGACGCGCAACCGCATGCGCTCGTCTTCATGCACCACGGCGGCGCGCGCGCCGGCGTCGTCGCCTATCGTCGTAAGCCCGTATCCGATAAAGTCCAAATCGTGATCGTGATAGGTCTGCATGTACGCTTGACCTTCGCCCGTCCCGAGGGCGAAATACGCCGCATCGTTCGCGACGGCACGCTGGTTGGCGGCGACGAGCGCCGGATAGTCGCCGACACGAGCATAGATGTGACCCGCCATGTGCGGCAGGTGCGACATGCCTGGGGGAAAGGTGAGTCCGTCGAAAAAGCGCGCGTCGCCCAGCGCGCGCTCGGGCCGCAAGAGCTGCTCTTCGGTATGAATGCGAAGATGATGCGCGCCCAGATTGTCCGGATCGACCGCGAGCGCCGCGTCGAGGTCGCGCTCCATCTCGAGCGCGGCCGGGACCGGAATCTTCTGCTTGTCGACGAGATCGTCGATCGTGTTCCAACGCGCGAAGGCGGCGAGCGTCAGCGCCTGGGCATCGCCCGGATTCGCTGTTGCGATGCGCTGCATCGCGTCGGCATACGCGGCAAATCGTTGCGTCTTCGAGCGTTGCGGAGCGTAGCGCAGCGCGAGCGCGTCGATGAACGCCCGCTCTTCGGGTGTCGCAGCCACTTGCCGCACACGAGCGCGCGCAACGGCGGCTGCGCCGCGCCGATCGCCCTCGTCGGTTTGCGGCAGATTGATGTCGATCGTCTCGGCGACGGCTTCGCCCCAGTAGGTCATCGCGCAGTGCGGATCGTCCGCGGCCGCGGCCTTGAACTGCACGCGGGCCTCACCGACGTTGAACGCGTAGAGAAACGCCAGACCGCGGTCGAACGCCGCCTGCGCGGCGGCGTTCGACGTCGCCACGGCGTAGTGCGCGACGGCCGGCGTCGGACTTGCCGGAGCCTGACCGCCGCAGGCGATCGCGAGTGCGCACACCGCGCCCAGACGTGCGTACCTCACACCGCACGCGCGTCGAGATAGGGCCACGGCATGCCGATCGCAGCGGCAAGGCGGCGCTCCTCACGTTCCATCAGGAGACGCTCTTCGACCTCGAGGTGATCGTGTCCGCAGAGGTGCAACACGCCGTGGATCAGCAGGCGTTCGATCTCGCGTTCGAGCGGCGCATCGTAGGCGGCGGCCTGTCGGGCGGCCGTATCGACCGAAATGACGATGTCGCCGATCATACGTTCGCCGGCGACCGTTCCGCGCGGTCGTGTTTGCGCGCCGCGCTCGAACGCGTCGGGTTCGAAGAGCGGAAAGCTCAGGACGTCGGTCGGCGTATCCTTGGCGCGATGATCGCGATTGAGATCGCGCATCTCGCCGTCGCGGACGAGCGTGAGCGAAACCGTTGCTTCGCGTAGACAGACGGCCTCCAACAACCGGTCGAGCACGGCACGAAGCGGCGCCGCGCGCAAGCCGCTGCCGCGCGTCTTGTTCGCGAAGTAGACCGGAATCAGCGTTCCTCGGCGCGATCGTATGCCGCGACGATTTTCGCGACGAGTGGATGGCGAACGACGTCAGCCTCGGTCAGCCGCACGATCCCGATGTCGCGAAAAGATGCGAAAAGCGGTTCGACGTCGTGCATACCGCTGCGCACGCCGCGCGGCAGGTCGACTTGCGTTATGTCCCCGCTGACGATCATCTTCGAGCCGCTGCCCAAGCGCGTCAGAAACATCTTCAGCTGCGAACCCGTCGCGTTCTGCGCTTCGTCCAGAATCACGTACGCATCCGAGAGCGTGCGCCCGCGCATGTACGCGAGCGGCGCGACCTCGATCGTGCCGCGTTCGAGATATTTTCCGACGTTGGCATCGTCGAGCAATTCACCAAGCGCGTCGTAGACCGGACGCAGGTAGGGATCGACCTTGTCTTTGAGATCGCCGGGCAAAAAACCGAGCTTTTCGCCGGCTTCGACCGCCGGACGCGAGAGCACGATACGCGACACCTCGCGATTTTTGAGCGCGCGCACGGCCATGACGATCGCGAGGAATGTTTTCCCCGTGCCGGCCGGACCGATGCCGAACGTCAGCGTGTTCTGGGCGATGCTCGAGACGAATGCACGTTGCCCGGTCGTGCGCGGGCGAATCTCTTTCCCCCGCTGCGTCGTGAAGAGGGTAGCGGGAATGCCGTCGGCAGCGGTGTTCGCCGAGAGCGCGACGTCGTCGGGCGTGACGTGCGAACCGGATCGGGCGGCGCGAAGCATCGCTTCGAGGACGTCGGTCGCGCGGCGAACCGCGTCGCCGTCACCGCTGACGCGCAGCGTTTCGCCTTCGACCCGGATGACGACGGGGATGAGCGCTTCGAGCGCGCCGATGTTGCGGTCGTGGTGGCCGTAGAAGCGCAGGTGGTCGTCGAGACCGTCGAGCGCAAACGTCGATTCCGTCGTGATGTCGGGCAGCGGGCGGGCTCCTTGGCGGGCGTAGACGTCTCTTAGAACGCTGACGGCGGCCCAAGGGTGCCGCCCGGCCGTAGCGCAACCGGTGGACCGAGGACTTCAGCCGTGACGATCGCCTGCGCGCCCCAGCGCGGGATCGGCCGGACGGGTCGAGCCGCGGGACGTGGCGCCGGCTGGGCGGCGGGCTGGGGACGCCGCGGTGCTGCGGCCGCGACCGGGTGTGTTTTGACCGCCGGCGGCCGCGCAATCGGCGTCGTGGCAGCGGCTGCTTCGCGGGCACGGCGCCGGCGCGCGTTGAGGATCGGCTGCAGGAGGGTGAGCACGATGATGAACGCGAGGAACGCGAAGGCCTCGATGTTGCCCGTCATTTGGGCGGCGGCTCGGGACCGACCGGATCGCCGACGCTCTGCCCGATCGCGCCGCGCATCTCGGTATCGGCTTTGAGATTGTTCATGCGGTAATAGTCCATCACGCCCAGGTTGCCGTGCCGGAACGCGTCCGCCAGCGCGAGCGGAACCGCGGCCTCCGCTTCGACGACGCGTGCACGCATGCGTTGCGTCTCAGCTTTCATCTCTTGTTCCGCCGCTTGTGCGGCATATTGGCGTTCGGCGGCCTTCGCTTGTGCGATCCGCCGATCGGCTTCGGCTTGCGAAGTCTGCAACTCGGCCCCGATGTTCTTGCCGACGTCGACGTCGGCGATGTCGATCGAGACGATTTCGAACGCGGTTCCCGCGTCGAGCCCTTTTGAGAGGACGGCCTTTGAGATGCGGTCGGGATACTCGAGGACTTCTTTGTGATCGATCGCTGCGCCGACCGCGGAAACAACGCCTTCGCCGACGCGCGCCACGATCGTCGGTTCGCCCGCACCACCGACATAGCGATCGAGATTACTGCGCACCGTAATGCGCGCTTTGACGTTGAGCTGGATACCGTTCTGCGCAACGCCCTGGAACGTCGGCGTCTCGATCACTTTCGGATTGACCGACGTTTGCAGCGCCTCGAGCACGTTGCGTCCCGCCAGGTCGATCGCTGCCGCGCGCTGCCACTCGAGCGGAATCTGCGCGCGCTGTGCGGCGATCATCGCGAGCGTCACCCGTTCGACGTCGCCGCCCGAGAGCACGTGCGTTTGCAATTGGTCGACCGTGAGGGAGAGGCCCGATTTGCGTGCGCGCACGAGGTTCGCGACGATGAGACCGGCCGGCACGCCGATCACGCGCATGCGAATCAACGCGCCTATCGAAAGCGGAACGCCGGCAGCGAGCGTGCGAATCCACAAGGCCAGCGGGAAATAATACAACACGACGGCGAGGCCGATGACGATCGCCGCGACGACGACCGCGAAGAAAAAACCGGTCACGGTCACGGGAACTCCTCCGGCTGCACGAAGATTCGCGCCCCTTCAACGCGGGTGACGACGACCGCGGTGCCGGCCGCGACGAACTTGCCGTCGGTGAGCACATCGACTCGTTGTCCGTCGATCGCCGCGAGGCCCGCCGGGCGCAAGAACGACGTCGCGAATCCGTGACGCCCGATCAGCGCACGATAGTTCGGCGCGGCGACGTAGTCCGCACCTTGACGGTCCGCGAACATCAATCGTTGCACGAAGGCGTTACGCGGAAAGGCGCGCGCGGCGACCACGTAAAGCAACACGCTCACGACGATCGCGATCGCGATCGACTGCACCGCTACCGCAATCGGCACGGCGCCGAACGTCAGTCCGACGGCCGCGACCAGCGCGAGCAGGCCCAGCACGCCGGGGACGCCGTGCCCCGGCAGCACATGCAACTCGAGCACGATACCGATGAGGCCAAGCACGCCGAGAGCGATCACGATCGAATCGGACAACCCCGCGTAGACGTGCGTTCCGAAAAACAGCGCGAGAGCGCCGACACCGAGGACGCCGGCGATTACGCGCAACGTCCGCATCTCGACCAGCAATCCGGCGAGCCCGACACCGAGCAGCAAACCGCTGACGTCGGGATTGTTCGCGACGTGGGCCATCCGTTCGCCGAAGGTGCCCGCGACGAGGCGCGCCGCCCCGCAGGCCAGGCACAGACCCGAAATCAGGACGCGCCGGTTCATATGTCTCTCTACCGGGCCGCGCCCCGCGAGGTTACGCCTGCGCGAGTTCCTCGGTCACGATCTGGCGCACCAGATTTCCATCCGCCAGCCCTTTGAGCTGCGGCATGACGACCTTCATCGCCGAGCCGGCGTTACGGCCGTCGCCCGGCATCGCAGCGATGGCGCGCCGCACGACGTCGCGAATTTCGTCGGCGGATTTCTGCTCGGGGAGATACGTCTGCAAGATCTCGCGTTCGCGCGTCTCTTTCGCGACGAGTTCCGTGCGGCCGGCCTTGTCGAACTCAGCGATCGAATCGGTACGCTGTTTTACCAGGCGTGCGACGACGGCGAGCTGCTCGTCATCGGCGAGGTCGTGACCCGCTTCGACGCGCTTATACGTGAATGCGGAGAGGACGCTGCGCAACGTATCGAGCCGCACCTGATCGCGCGCGCGCATTGCGTCCTTGAGGTCGCTCGAGATTTGTTCTTTGACGTTCGGCATACTCTATGTCTTGATGGTAGCGCAAGGGCCTCGCGTTTCCGCGAAGCCCTCCGGTTTTCTTAAGCGCGGCGCTTTCGCGCGGCAGCGGATTTCTTCTTGCGGCGGACGCTCGGCTTCTCGTAGTGCTCGTGCTTCCGCGCTTCAGCGAGGACGCCGGCTTTTTGGGTGGCCTTCTTGAAGCGGCGCAGCGCGCTCTCGATCGTCTCTCCCGGTGCAACTCGTACTTCCACAGAACAACCCTCCCTTCGACCGGCGCATGGACGCCGTCATTCGAACCGTGCGAACGGCCCGACTCGTAACGCTATCACGGTGCGCCTAAGGGCGTCAAGCTAGCTTGCGCCGTTTGTCCATCTGTGGAAGAGCTTTCTTACGGGGATCGCATTTCGCCGGATGGAATCTCAACGAATGCAATCTCTGGGAACCGCGGCGACCCGAGCGTTTCTGCGCAATTGCTGGCAGGTAGCGGCATTTGCCGGCGAACTCGACGCCGACTTCATCGCGCGCCGTCTGCTCGACGAACCGGTCCTGCTGTTTCGCACGAGCGACGGTGCGATCGCCGCGCTCGAGGACCATTGCCCCCATCGGCTCGTCCCGCTTTCCATCGGCAAGCGCGCGGGCGACACGATCCGCTGCGGCTATCACGGAACGGTCGTCGCGGCCGACGGCCGTTGCGTGCGCATCCCGGGCCAAGTGCACATTCCGAACAACTCGACAACGCGGACGTATCCGGCCGTGGAACGCCACGGCCTGATCTGGATTTGGATGGGCGATGCTGCCTTGGCGCAGGAATCGCTCGTGCCCCACCTGAGCTGGATCGATGATCCGCACTGGGCCTCGGCCAAAGGGTACATCCATATGGGAGCCGATTACCGGCTCGTCACCGACAATCTGCTCGATCTTTCGCACGAAACCTACATCCATTGTTCCTCAATCGGAAATCATGAAGAGGAAAGCATCGCGAACTTTCCGGCGACCGTCACGATGGAAGACGGCCGGATCGTCCATGCGCGGCGCGATATGCACGACATCGCTCCGCCGCCGGCATGGGTGTCGGCATGCGGGACGGACGGCACGATCGATCGGCTGCAGATCGCGAGCTATCAACCGCCGGGAATCAACATGACCGAGGCCGGACAGCGTCCACACGGCACGGAGCATGATTACGCGACGTTCGCTCGCGTCATGCATCTGCTGACGCCGGAGACCGCGACTTCGACGCACTACTTCTTCGTGCTGAGCCGGAATTATCAGATCGACGATATCGGGCTCACGCAGGCGACGGCCTCGGGCACGATCTCGACATTCACCGAAGACAAGTTCGTGCTCGAACTCCAACAGCAGGCACTCCTCGAACGCGGAGACGATCGCGTGCCGAGCATGGTCATCGGCCTCGACGGCGCAGCGATTCAAGGCCGGCGATTGCTGGCAGCTGCGCTGCGCTGCGAGCGTGACGATCCGAGCGCCGTGGTCGTGCCGTTCCCCATCATCCCGCAACTCGATCGGAGCGAACCGCTATGTTTGTAATCCACTCGCACGGCCGGCTCCAAGAATGGGTCGCCGAAGAGAGGGGCTATTACGCCGCTGAAGGCCTGACCGACTATCGGCTCGATCGCAACGACATCGGGCCGGGCTTGCACGATCGGGCAAACGTGACCGAGCGCGGCAAAGTGTACGGAGCGTACGAATCGTACGAAGCCGGCCGCGAAGCCGTGGTGAGTTGCGCGTGTCACTGGACCGTCAACATGGCCGCGTCGGCGGATCACGGCGCGCTCTGGGGCGAATGCTACTTCGTCACGCCCTCAGCGATCGTCGTGCCGCCCGAATCACCGATCCGAACGGCTGAGGAACTTCAAACGGTCGACATCCACGTCGGCTACCATTCGGGCAGTCACTATGCCACGATTCAAACGCTCGAGCCATACATGCCGCGCGAGTCGATACGGCTCCATTTCGGCGGGACGTCGAACGAGCGGTTGGACAGCATGGTCGACCGGACCGCGCAGGCGTCGACCGTATGGGGATTACAGCTCTTCATTCTCGAGCAGCTGGGTTTTCGCAAGATCGTCGACAGCACGTTCGTCGTCGCGAGCTTCATCGATAAAGATGCGAACGTCGACGACGTGCGCGCGTTCTATCGGGCTCTGCGCCGGGCGCAAACCGACGTCGACTTCATGCATCAGAAGTACACCCACTACTACACGAAAGAGCTGCCCGCGCGCTACCACGATCTGGTGGACGTGCGCCGCTTCGGCCCCGGTGAACGTCTCGTCTGCGAGCCGTATTCGAAAGAGATCTACGATGACACGCACCGCTGGGTTGAGGAACGCGAAATCTTCGATCTGGAAAAAATCGGTCACGGTTCGTTCGAAGACGCCGTCGTCGCATAACCGATGGATGTTATCGCGGGAGCGCCACGTCTTCGAACGAACCGCACGGTGTCGTCGGCAACGGATGCGTCAGCCGTTCTGCCGGACCGGTTGCAGCGCAAGAAAGAGTTGGCGCAAGAGCGATTGACGGAGCCGTTCGTCGGCGTGACGGCCGATGGAAACGCCGTTAAAGGCCTGTTCCCGATTCGCCGAACGGGAATGTCGCTCGAACCCGTCGCGACGGCCGCAACAGCGTTTCTCGAATCGCTCGATGCCGAGCAGCGAGACGCTGCGGTCTTCGAGATCGAGAGCGATGCATGGCGCGCGTGGCACAACATCCATCCCAATCTCATGCGCCACGGAATCTGCTTCGCGGATCTCCAGCCGCCGCAGCAGCGACTCGCGCTCGCAATTCTCCAGCACAGCATGAGCGGTGCCGGCTTTACATTGGCGACCGACATCATGAAGCTCAACGACTACCTCGGCGAACTCTCCGGACGGCTCGACGAGTTCCGCCAATCGTATTATTGGATGAGCATCATGGGAACGCCGTCGTCGACGGAGCCGTGGGGTTGGCAGATCGACGGCCATCACCTCATCGTCAACTGCTTCTTACTCGGCGACCAGATCGTCCTCACGCCGAACTTCATGGGCTCGGAGCCCGTCTCGGCCAAGAGCGGCAGGTATGCGGGCACGCGCGTCTTCGCGAGCGAAGAGGCGGCCGGGTTTGCGTTCATGAGCGCGCTGACGCCGGAGCAGCGCGCTCGCGCGACGGTGGGCACGCGATTGCCGGTCGATGTCTTCGCAGGCGCCGCGAGCGATAATCTCGTGCTGCCGTACGAGGGCATCCGCTATACCGACCTCTTGGCGACGCAGCAACAGCTTCTGCTCCAGCTTATCGAGAACTATGTCGGTCGTGTACGGGCAGGCCATGCCGAGATCAAGCTCGGCGAGGTGCAGGCGCACCTCGCCGATACCTGGTTCGCATGGATCGGTGACGTCGACGAAGCGAGCCCGTTCTATTATCGCATCCACAGCCCCGTCGTCCTCATTGAGTTCGATCATCAGGCGGGGACGGTGTTCGATAACGACGAGCCCACACACGACCACATTCACACCCTGGTACGGACGCCGAACGGCAACGACTATGGCCGCGACCTGCTGCGCGCGCACTACGAGCAGTTCGATCATGCTCACCCCAACACGCCGCACCGTAAAGGTCTGCTTCGGTCGGCCTTTATCGCGAGCGCGGCGGCCGCGTTAGCAGCCCGGCCGCTCGCCGCGCGAGCCCAGAGCGGGACCGCGATACGCCTCGGCGCCGTCGGCGTCGAAGATTACGCGCTGGCCTATTACGCGCAACAGCGCGGCTTCTTCAAAGCGGCCGGGCTCGACGTCGAGCTGACCATTTTCCCGGGCGGCGGTGCCGCGTCGACCGCACTCTATGCCGGTGCGCTCGATCTCTCGGGGACGAATACCGGCTCGATGTCGGCGGCGCACGTGCGAGGTTTGCCCGTGGCGCTGCTGGCCGGCGGCTCCATGTACAACAGCAGTTCGCCGCACATCTATCTCGTCGCCGCCAAAGACGGACCGATTCGCAGCGCAAAAGATCTCGCGGGGAAAAAGATCGCCGTCACGTCGGTGGGCGATCTCATGCAGGCGGGGGTGATGTCGTGGATCGATAAGAACGGCGGCGATGCGAGCCAGGCGGCGTTTCTCGAGATTCCGTCGCCCCAAATGGCGGCGGCGGTCCTCGCCCATCGCATCGACGCGACGGTTCTCGTCGAGCCGTTCTACACGCAGTCGAAAAACGATGTGCGGCTTCTCGGCACGCCGTTCGATGCCGTGGCAAAACAGTTCATGATCACGGGCTGGGTCGCCAACGATAAGTGGTTCGCCACCAACAAAGCGACGGCGGAGAAGTTCGCCGGCGTCATGCGCAGCACCGCGCAGTGGGCGAACGCCAATGCGAAAGATGCGCAAGCACTGCTGACGACGTACACCAAGCTCGATCCGGCCGTGGTCGCGGCGACGAACCACGTGCATTGGGCCGAGCGGCTCGATCCTGCGATGATTCAGCCCGTCATCGACGTGATCGTGGCGTACAAGATGCTGCCGCACGGATTTCCATCGACGGAACTCTTAGCTGCCGGGATTCGCAGCTAAGGTGAAGAGGCAAGGCTCCAGTCCGCGATGTTCCAGAACGTCGAGTTGACAACGGGCGGCTTAACGCCGCGCAGCGTCGTCGACCGCATGTCGAGAATTTCCGCCCAGCGCAGCACGTAGTATGGCAGCTCGCGAATCTCGATCTCCTGAATCCGGTCGTAAAGCGCTTTCCGGTCGCCCAACACGTTCGTCGCAGCGGCGGCGTTTTCCAGGCGCGTCAGTTCGGCACTTTCGAAAAACGAAAGGTTGTTACCGTGCGGCGGGATGTGGTCGGCGGCGTTCTCGTTGACGCCGGTCGGATCGGGAACCGAATTAACGAACGCGGAGAGCGTGACATCGGTCTTGCCGCCATAAAACGGACCACCGGCATCGGCGGGCGCGAAGAATGTCTGCGCCGGATACGTCTTGATGATCGTCTCGACGCCGATACGCTGCCAACGCGCTTGTAACAGTACGCCGGTTTGATCGCGCGTGATATTTCCCGCCGGAAAGCTCAACGTGATGGAGAGCCGCGCGCCATTCTTCGTGCGAACGCCGTCGGGTCCGCGTTTCCAACCGGCGTCGTCGAGCAGTTTCATCGCTTTGTCCGGATCGAACGGGTAGTAAGCGATCCGGCGGTTGTACCACGGCGTGAGCGGGTTCTGATTGGTCGGACCGAGCGCGCCTAAGCCGTGCGCAACCTTGGCGAAGATTTCGTGGACGTCGAAGCCGTAGCAGAGGGCGAGCCGTACGCGGCGATCCTCGAGCGGCGGACGCCGCGTGTTGAACGTCAGATGCTCCCAATAACTCTGCGCGTTGATCGCCGGGATCATCCCCGCCACGGTCCCAAGGCCGGTGTAGGTCGAAATGTTCAGGTGGTCGGCGAGGTCGAGTTCGCCCGTTCGCACGGCAACGAGCATGGTGTTATCGTTCGTGAGAAAGCGGACGACGACGCGATCGATCTTCGGCGGTCCGCGGAAATACGAGCGGTTCGCTTCGAACGTCATGTCGCTGCCGCGATGCCAGGCGACGAGGCGGTACGGGCCGCTGCCGATCGGCAGCGCGTTGAAGTCGGCCCGGTTGAGGTCCGCTTCGTGCTCGAGCAGATGTGCGGGAAGAATCGCGCCGTCGATCCGATCGCTGAAGCCGTCGATCGCCGGCGCCCACGGATGCTTGAGAACGACGCGCACCGTGTAGGGGTCGGGCGTCTCGATGCGTTTCATCTCGGTATACGGCTCGGTGTTTGCGACGTTGTTGCGCGTGTTCGTCAACGCAGAAAATGTGAACGCGACGTCGGCGGACGTCAGCGGAACGCCGTCTTGCCACCGCGCATTGTGCACGAGATGATAGGTGATCGAACGCCCGTCGACCGCGATCCCGCCGTTCGCTCGGGTCGGAACGACGGTCGCGAGATCCGGGACGTGATTGCCGCGCTCGTCGTACCGCGTCAGGCCGTCGAAGATCAGCTGCGCTATATCCGACTCGACCGCCAGCGTTCCGATCACCGGATTCAACGTGCCGGGCTCTTGCGTCAAACCGATGCGCAACGTTGCGACGTCCGCGGAGCGCGCGCCAGCCGGCAGATTCAACACGGCAATCAGCAACACGAAGCCGGCCGCGTGCAATCCTCGCATCGCGTTCCCTTGCACCGCTGCGGCCGCCGACCTGCATGCAAAAGTGATTATGCAGAGCCCCTCTGATACGTTTCAGAGGATCGCAACCGCCCTCGACTCAAAGCTGAATGAGCACGGAAGATGGGTGCTTTGAGTGCTCGCGTTGTGAGCGTCGCGGCCTACGTATAGATGAGACGCTGATTATGGTTGCGGACTCGTTCAATGAAGCGTACATTGCCGTTGAACGGGCATCATTTGCTTGGCGCCGCGGATCGCGTAAATTGCCCCTGACGGATGGCGTCTCGGCAATCGATGGATTGTCGCGGTAGCCGATCGCTATCAATACGGATCATCCGCAACTCGCGCGCCGAAATCGCATCTTCCGTTGACATCGCGAAGACCGAGTTGCTGTTCTGGTTCGGTCCCGGGAGCGACCAAACAAATCAATGTCACTAGACTGTGAATGTCTTGCAGATCATCGCATTCATAGTGTAGTAGCCGGCAACGGTAACCATCTCAACGACCGCCGCCCTACCGAATTGCACGCGAACCCGCTCAAACAAAGCGTCGTCGACGACGTGGGCATCACTGAGCAACGCTAGCATCAGGTCGTAGGTAGTGCGTTCGTCGGCAGGCATGACGCCTGGCTCTACACCTTTTTCAATTGCGGCGACGACGTCCGCCGACACGCCGGCTTTAATTGCCGCTTGCGCGTGAGCGCGCCAGATAAATTCGGCTGACCAAACGCGCGCGACAACGAGCGTGATCAACTCGTAGATGCGCGGATCGACGTCCGATGCGACAGGCCTGCAAGTCGATCAGCGTCTCGGTGGCGCAGTGGCGCTGCAGGAAAACAAGGGCGTCCAAATAGTTGATCAGGAGCACTTCGCGCCGAGCGACCTAACCGTCGCCGCGCAGGTCACGCGTTTGAAGGCCGCGCAGCCGCAAGTCGTCATTGCCTGGATTATCGGTACCCCGTTCGTAACGGCGCTGCGAAGCATGTCTGACGCAGCGTTCGACGTGCCTGTCTTCGCGTCAAATTCAAACATGATCTACAATCAGATGAAATCATGGGCCACCTTCATGCCTTCGCAACTAATGTTTTCAGGGCCGGCGTTTCTAGGCGGCGTGACGTCACGTACTCAGACTGCGGCGGTCAACCAATTCTTCACCGTTACGAAAGATGTGGGCGTCACGCCAGATTTCACTCTGGCAATTGCGTGGGATCCGGCGTTGATTCTCGTCTCGGCGCTCCGGCAATTAGGTACAAGCGCAACGGCGCAACAGATTCACAGCTACATCGAAAACTTACATGGGTTCCCCGGCATTCTTGGCGTCTACGACTTTACGACGGGCGATCAGCGCGGGTTAACGCAACGCGATCTCACGATCATGCGGTGGGACAAGCAAAAAACCGCATGGGTCGCTGTGAGCAAACCCGGCGGAGAACCGCTGTAACGGCAGTCGGCCGGTCGATCATGAGAGAAAGCGTTGTCGCCGGCAGAGCGAAGAAACTGGGCGTGCACGACGAGGCGCCCACGGGCTCAAGTCAATATCCCCGTGCCGAGCAGGCACACGATTCGATCCATGCTGATTCCCTCTATCTCGCGATTCAAAAGCGTATTCTGACCGGACATTATCTGCCGGGTGCGCGCATTCGGGAGTCAGATCTTCAGCGCGAGTTCGGCATCTCGAATGGTCCCGTACGTGAAGCGCTGCAAGTGGCCTCCGCGGACGGACTCGTCGAACGCGCCCCCTTTCGCGGTGTGCGCGTCATCGAATTGGATTGCGTGCAGCTAGTTCAACTTTTTCAGGTTCGCCAGATATTGCTCGGAGCCGCTGCGGAGCTGGCTGCGCGTCGTGCTACGCCGAGCGTTGTCGCAAGCGCCGACGAACTGAAAAAGCGATTCCTCGCAGATTCCCGCGATGGAGCCACGACAATGTGGCTGCCCGGAGAACTTTCGCGTTGGGTGTTCGATTGTGCCGGCAACCAATGCCTGGCGGAATCATATCGGCGACCCCTTCTGCAATCACTTATTTACGTGAATGCTGCAGTCACGGGGTGCAGACAATTGACCGACGACTTCGATCCGTTCGTGCTCGATCTGATCGATGCAATTGCCGCTGGCAGGCCGGCCGCAGCACGGCGCGCCGCATTCGCGCTTACTAGCCAAACGTTGCGCTCACTCAAACTACCAGCTATCGACGCTCTCCATGGCGACGAGGACGAACAATCAGGACATTCGCCACCGCAACGGGTCGGCAAACCCGAAAGGCTAGACGGCTAACCAGGCGGCCATCCGAGTTGGCGTCCCGCGAGGACGTGCGCGTGTAGATGGAACACCGATTGTCCGGCGTCCGGGCCCTCGTTGATGACCACGCGGTAGCCGTCGGGGCCGAAGCGCGCGCCGATCTCCGCGGCTGCGGTGAGCATTCGCGCCGCGGTCGCCGTGTTGCCGCCCGCGACGAACGCGGTGAGATGTTCCGCATGCTCCGTCGGAATCACGAGAACGTGTGTCGGCGCTTGCGGGTTGAGGTCGCGGAACGCGACGACGTGTTCGTCGCGCAGAACCTCGTCGGCGGCGATCTCCTTGCGAACGATTTTGCAGAAGATGCAATTCTCGGCCATTACGTCCCCGTTCGGATCAGCGAGAAGTGATACGAGTCGTCCGGACTCGGAATGAAGCCGCGTACCGAACTGCGCAGCGCGAGCGGAACCGGCGTGTGCAAGAGCGAGATCGCCGGCGCCTGGTCGTGAACGAGTTGCGCAGCCGCTTCGTAGATCGTGCGCCGTTGCGTGTCGTTCGAACTGCGCTGGCCGGCCAGCATCAAGCGATGAAACGCCGGATCGCGCCAGAATGAATAGTTTTGCGCGCTGCCCTTGACCGCGGAGTCTTGATCGAGCAACGGATAGTAGAAGTTGTCGGGGTCACCGTTGTCGCCGTTCCAGCCGATTAGGCACATCGGGTGTTCGCCGTTCTGCACTTTGCTCAAGAACACGCCGAGCTCAAACGGTTCGAGCGTCACGTTGATCCCGGCTTCTTTCAAGTCGGCCTGGATTGCTTCGGCCAGCCGTTCGGGGTCCGGCATGTAGGGCCGTGGCGACGTCGGCAGATACAGGCTCGTTCGGAACCCGTTCGGCATTCCGGCTTGCGCGAGCAGTTTCTTGGCCATCGTGACGTCGTGCGGATAGATGTGCACGCGATCGTTTTCTCCGAGCATTCCGGGCGGCGTCCAGTTGTCACCGTTGACCGTCCCGGCGCCGTAGAGCGCCCGGACGATCGCGGGAATGTCGATCGCATAGGCGACCGCACGACGAACGAGGACGTTGTCGAACGGCTTCTTCTCGACGTTCATCGCAAGATAGGCGAGATTGTTCGAGGGCACGTGCACCAGGGCGATCGACGGTTGCGCGGCAAGCAAACGCGCGTCGTCGCTGCGCACGTCGGTGAGTATCTGGACTTCATCTTTCATGATCGAGAGCACGCTCGTCGCTTGATCCGGAATGTCGCGGATCACAACCGTGGCGACCTTCGGTTTGCCGAGCGGCCCGTCGTAACCGGCATTCGCGTCGAGCGTGATGTGGTCGTCGCGCAGCCATTCGCGCACGGTGTATGGGCCGCTGCCGACCGGCCGTTCTTCGTACGCGCGCGGATTGCGCCGGATCGCGCTCGGCGAACCGATCGCGAACGACGGCATCGCAACGTTGCGTAAAAACGTTCCCGACGGATTGAAGAGCACGAACATGACGCGATACGGTGACTCGACGACGACATCGCGGACCGCGCCCGGTGTTTTCGGATCGTCGGAGTATCCGCCGAACATCGAGAGCCAATAGGCGTAGGTGAACGGTCCGTGGTCGGGGCCATGCTCGAGGCGCCAACGGTCGAAGTTCATCTTCACGGCGGCGGCATCGAGGACGGTGCCGTCGCTGAAGCGGACGTTGCGCCGCAGATCGAAGGTCCAGCGCAAACCGTCCGCGCTGGTTCGCCACGTGGTCGCGAGGTCCGGGATCACGTTGAACGTGCCCGGTTTGAAGGTGACGAGGTTTTCGAGCACCTCTTGCGTCACGTTGAGCGAGAGCCCGTCGGTCGCGTGCGCGGGATCGAGTACCACCGCGTCCTTGACGCGCGCCATCACGAGTTGCGGCGGACCGCCGCGGTCCAGATCGCCGCATCCCGTGCATGCGAGGATCAGCGCGAACGCGAACGCGCGCCGGCAAATCTTCAATGCGCGTGAATCGTGAACGACCACGAACGGGTTTGCGTGTTGCCGGCCCGATCGCTCACGCGAACGACGACGTTCACGGGACCGTCGGCGAGCGTGACACCGGGACTATACGTCACGAACTGATCCGTGCGCGTCGCTGCCGCGGTGACGTCCAAACCGTTGACGCCGATCGTGACGCTCGACGTATTGATGCCGACGTCCACCGGCGAGCGAAACGTCGCGTAAATCGACGGCCGATTGTTGTTGACGCTTTGATTCGCGGTCGGCGCGATGTCGACGATCTGCGGCGGCGTATTGGACACGGCGATCGGCGCGGCAGCGGCCACGCGCGGCGCGCTGGCACCGTTCGCGATCAGGCGGCCGTAGACCGGCACGTTTCCGAAGTTCACGTTCTCCGGAACGGTATAATGCGCGGCATACGTTCCCGGCGCCCCTTCCGTCATCGGCTGACGGGTCACGAACGTGCCGATGTCGTAGGTCGCGCGGCCGCCGGGCGTTCCTTGCAACGTCACGTCGAACGCGTCGCCCGCTCGCAACGCACCCTTCGCGGCGCGGACCGTGAACGATGCGATCGTTGCTTGCGGTGGCCCGGAAGCCGCCGGCACCGGGGCGGCCGAAGCGATGACCCGAGAGGCGATGATTTCGCGCTTCTCGTTCGTGTCGGGGTTGAGTCGAACGACCACCGCATCGCCGACCTTCAAGCCGGCGAGCGTTGCCGGTTGTGCGTCGAGCGTGATCACCGTTGACTTATCGGGGCTCAGAATGAATCCGGTATTCAAGACGAACTGTGTCGGGGAAACCGCAGCGATCGTTCCCGAACGCGAGACGTATCGGACGATCACCGAATCGACGTGGCCGTTGCGCAGGACGAGCACGCTGGCGGCATCGCCCGGATGCACGTCGGCGAGTTCGGCCGCGGTACTCGTACGCGCGATAACGTCTTGCAGCTGCACCTTCGCATCCGACGTCACGGCGATCGTTCGCACGTCGGGACCACGCTCGATCGTTATCGACGGGGGCGCCGAGTTCAAGTCGACGGCGCTTACGGTGCCGACGATTTGCGCCGTGCCGCCGCTGTTGCGCTGCTCGAGGCCGGGGTTGCGGCCGACGAGCGACGAGACGACCTCAACGCGCGAAGCGTGCGCGTTGAACGTTACCTGCGCGCCGAGCGAGTCGGCGACGAAGCGCAGCGGAACATAGGTAACGCCGTCGATTCGCAGCGCCGGCTGCTCCATGCGCACCGGCTGATTGTCGATCTCGGCGTCCGCGCTCCCGATGTGCAGCACGATGCGTTTGCCGGGCGCGCTCGCGATGAGCTCGTCACCGTTGCGCTGTACCGCGATGCCGAGCGCGCTGTAGACCTTTACGACGGGCACGACGAGCCGGCCGCCGCCTTTGCCCACGATCCGCGGTGCTGGGTCGCGTGGCAATTCCTCACCGTTCACCGAAATGGCGATCTCCGTCTCGACCGGCGAGGGCCGGCCCGGCGTCGGCCTGGGCTGCGGGCGGGGCGCGGCAAACGACGTCGCCGGGCCGCTGATGAGGCATGCCAGCAATGCCGCTGCGAGGCTACGACCGATCCGATGCATGGGCGACCTCACGATAGACGACGGCGACATTCGCCGCGAATCGGTCCCACGTATACGCGCGCACAGCGACGCTCCCCTCGGCCGCCCGCCGCCGATACGGCGCGGGATTCGCGGCGACGTCGACGAGCAGCGCACGCAACGCGAGCACATCGTGCGGCCCGAACGTCGTCGCATATGGGGCGAGAAGCGTCGGAACACAGGTCCGGCTGGCAACGACCGGCGTCCCGACGACCGTTGCCTCGAGCATCGGAAGCCCGAAGCCTTCGGCGAGTGCCGGGTGAACGTAGGCGACGGCCGCGCGATAGTAACGAGCGAGTTCGACCGGTTCCAGTTCGCCGGTGAAGCGTAGCGTGCCGCTCGTGCGCGCGTAGCGTTCGCGTGCCGCCGGGTCGTCGGGGCCCGTGCAGACGAGGTCGAGCTCGACCGCCGCGGACAGGCCGCTCCACGCTTCGAAGAGCACGGGCAGATTTTTGTGCGGCCGGTGGTTGCCCGCGTAGAACAGGAACGGCCGCGCCGGCAAGAGCGGCTCGACCGGCATCAGCAGCGCTTCATCGTAGCCAAGGGGAACGAGGCGGCAACGAGCCGCGGGCACGCCGAGAAACTCTTGCGCAGCATCGACCGTGCGGACGTCGTGCGCGATCACAACCGCGGCATTGCGATACAACGGCCTGCCGACGAGCGCGTAATGCAACGCGGTCGCCGGGCCGAAGAACTGCGGAAACTGCAGGTGGATGCAGTCGTGCAGCGATGCGACGTACGGCTTGCGGCGCGTCAACGGCGCAAAGACGGTCGGATAGTGCGTGACGTCGGGCAAGAGCCGCTTGATCGCGGCCGGCAAATCGATTTGCTCGGCAACGCCGAAATTGCCGCCGCTGCCGACCGCGTGTAGCGCGACGTCCGGCGCCGCGCGCGGTAACCCGGCGACGAGCGCGCGCACGTAAGCGCGCATGCCGGCCGACATCCGCGGCGTGATGCGCGCATCGAGTGCGACGTCGATCATGCGAGAACGTCACGGTAGACGGCGGCAGTGAGTGCAGCGGTGTGTTCCCACGTCAGCACGCGTGTCGCCGCACGCGCGGCATCGGCCCGAAGCTGCGCCGCCGGCGCATCATCGAGAACGCGCTGAATCGCGTCGCGGAAGGCCGTGGCGTCGACCGCGGCAACCGCCGTCACGTGCGGCGCGAGCACGCGCGGCACGGCCTCGGCCGCCGCAATGACGGGCGCGCCGGCGCGCATCGCCTCAATCAGCGGCAACCCGAATCCTTCGCGTAACGCCGGATGCACGTACGCGGCCGCGCCCGCGTACCAGCGCCGGAGCTCATCGTCGGGGCGGTGACCGAGGTGAACGATCTCGCCGCGTTCGCGCTCGCCTCGCACGCTGCCGTCATCGGTGCCGCTCAGCACGAGGTCGATCGCGAGCTCCGGTGCGAGCCCTTCCCACGCGCGTACGAGCGTCGCAATGTTCTTGTGCGGCCGGCGATTCGCTACGTAGAGCAGATACGGCCGCGGGTGCGCCATCGGCGGCGTGCCCGCCGGGTCGTCGCTGCCTAACGGAATCACACGCACCCGGCGCGTTTCCACCCCGAGGAAGCGCTGCAAATCGTCGACCGTCGCGTCATCGTCCGTGATCACGGCCCGCGCATGCCGCACGACCGGCGCAACGACCGCGCGCCAATACGGCGTCACGAAACGCTTTCCGTATTGCGGATAGTGCAGATCGATCAGGTCGTGGATCGTGACGACGTAGGGAATCGGAACGACGCGCGGTACATACGGCGTCGGAAAATGCGCCAGCGCCGCACCGGACCGTGCGAGCGCGAACGGCAACCCGGCTTGTTCGCGAAGATCGAAGTTATCGCCGCTGCCGACCGGAAGGAGACGCACGTCGGGCGCGACGCGCGGCAGCCACTCGCGTAGCTTGTGCGCGTAGGCGAGCATGCCATGCGACATGTGCGACGTCTCGCGTGCGTCGAACGCGACGGCGATCACCGCGCCCGTAGCGCACGCCACTGCACCGCGAGCGGATAGCGTGCCGAATGCCAGGCCACGAACGCGCCGCGCCAACCGTCGCGCCATCCGCCGTAGCGCAACCACAGCCAACTCGCCTTGATCGGCAACTGCGCGAGCGCGAAGAGCAGGGCCCGGCGTGACGGCGCGATCGCCGCGGCTTCGAGCGCCGTGTAACGCCGGAATTTCGTGTGGTATGACGCGACCGACGGATACGAGTCGTGCACGATCATCCCCGGCAAGTCGCCGAGGGTGCCGTCGACGATCCAGCGCTCGTGCAGATCGGCGCCGCCGCTGACGCTGTTGGCGACGACGCTTGCGCGGTCGGTGCGAAAGCACCGCACCAGCCGTTCCGCCGACCAGCCCGCGGCCCGGACGGCACGCCCGGCCAGCATCGTCACCCGCCGCACGCGATAACCGTCACAGGCTTCGAGCGCGCCGCAGAGTGCATCGCGCAACCCGTCGCTGAGCAGTTCGTCGGCATCGAGCATGAAGGTGTACGGTGTCGTCACGCTCGCCAGCGCGTAGCGCCGCGCGTCGAGGTAGCCCCGCCAGTCGCGCACTTCGACGCGCGCGCCGTGCGCACGCGCGATTGCGACCGTTTCGTCGCTCGAGACGGCATCGAGGACGAAGAGGTGCGCGTTCGACGGGAGGCGGGCGAGCGCGCGCGGTAACCGTTCCGCTTCGTTCTTGGTGAGAACGACGACGGTGAGTTCGTTCAGCGGCGTACGAGTTCGCTCGTGACCGCCGCGTGCTCGCCCGCGTGTTCAAGCGTCGCAGCGATGAAGTCGCGATAAAGCGGTGAGGGACGATCTGGCCGCGATTTGTATTCCGGATGTGCTTGCGTGCCGACGAACCACGGATGCACGTTCTGCGGCAATTCGATCAGCTCGACCAGCGACGTGTGCCCGGCGGTATGGTGGCCGCTGAATCGCATGCGATGCTCTTCGAAGATCGATGTATACTTGTTGTTGAACTCGTAGCGATGCCGATGGCGTTCGCTGATACGCAACGTCCCGTACGCCTTCGCGGCAAGGGTCTCCGGTTCGAGGGTGCAGTCGTAGGCGCCGAGCCGCATGGTGCCGCCCTTGAGATCGAGGTTCCGCTGGTCGGGAAGAAAATCGATCACGGGATTCGCGGTTTCGGTCACTTCGCTCGTCATGGCGTCCGCGATGCCGCACACGTTGCGCGCGAATTCGACGCACGCGAGCTGCATGCCGAAGCATATGCCGAGGAACGGAATCTTCTCCTCGCGCGCGCGTTGAATCGCGAGTAGCTTACCCTTGACTCCGCGTGCGCCGAAACCCGGGGCGACCAGCACCCCGTGAATATCGTCGAGGCCGCCGAGTCCCTCGTTCTCGATGCGCTCGCTGTCGATGCGGACAACCTCGACGCGCGCATCGTGAAAGATCCCGGCATGGTTGATCGCCTCGCTGATCGAGATATACGCATCCTTGAGTTCGACGTATTTGCCGACCAGCGCGATGCGCACGTGGTGCGTCGGGTTTTCGATGCGCTCGACGATCTTCTCCCATTCTTCGAGTTGCGGCGCGTGCGGCGCTTCGAGACGCAGCTTGCGGATCGCAATCTCTGCGAGCCCTTCGGTTTCCAGATTGAGCGGAACGCGATAGATCGTCGCCGCGTCGCCGTTCTGCACGACGTTCTGCGCCGCGACGTCGCAAAACAACGCGATCTTCTCCTTGAGCTCCATTGGGATCGGACGCGCCATACCGGTCCGCACGATGATCGCGTCGGGCGTGATGCCGATCGACCGCAGTTCCCGCACGCTGTGCTGGGTCGGCTTCGTCTTGAGTTCGTCGGCGGCACCGAGATGCGGCAACAGCGTCAAGTGGGCGAACATCACGTTCTCATCGCCGACGATGTGCCGTACTTGGCGGATCGCTTCGAGAAACGGCAACGATTCGATGTCGCCGACCGTGCCGCCGACCTCGACGATACACACGTCCGCTCCGCTCGTCTCCGCGGTGCGCGTGACGTGTGCCTTGATCTCGTTCGTAATGTGCGGAATCACCTGAACCGTCGCGCCCAGATAGTCGCCGCGGCGTTCCTTTTCGATGACCGACTTGTAGATTTGCCCGGTCGTGACGTTGTTGTCGCGGGTCAAGGGCTCGTCGATGAACCGCTCGTAGTGGCCGAGATCGAGATCGGTTTCCGCCCCGTCGTCGGTGACGAACACCTCGCCGTGCTGGTACGGGTTCATCGTGCCCGCGTCGACGTTGATGTAGGGATCGAGTTTCTGGATCGAAACGCTGATCCCGCGGGCTTTCAACAGACGGCCGAGCGAAGCGGCCGTGATCCCCTTACCAAGCGAACTGACGACACCGCCGGTAAAGAAGATGAACTTCGCCATGAGGGAATGCTTCGCTTCGCGGCAGACCGCTCGTCAGCCTCCGCTTCCGGCGGGTGAGCGAAACGAACCTCGGGGTACGCCGGTCCAAGCGTGTCGCATGCAGGGGAGCGTTCGTGGTCTATGATTTCCTCGTCGTCGGCGCCGGTTTAGCCGGGAGCACCATCGCCGAACGGCTCGCGTCGCAGTGCGACTCCACGGTGCTCGTGGTCGACCGCCGTCCGCACGTTGCCGGCAACGCCCACGATCCGCTCAACGCCGACGGAATCCGCATTCACCGGTACGGGCCGCACATTTTTCACACGAACGCCGCACATGTGGTCACATACCTCTCGGAGTTCACCACGTGGCGGCCGTACGAGCACCGTGTGCTCGCACGGGCCGGCGGCCAGCTCGTACCGATGCCGATCAATCGAACGACGATCAATACGCTCTACGGCGTCACGCTCGGCGAAACCGAAGTCGGCACGTTTCTCTCCGACCGGGCCGAATCATACGCGCGCATCGACAATTCGGAGCAAATGATCCGGTCCCGCATCGGTCGGGAGCTCTACGAACGTTTTTTTCGCGGCTACACGCGTAAACAGTGGGGCCTCGATCCGGCGGAACTCGACGCTTCCGTGTGTGGGCGGATTCCGACGCGCACGAACGACGACGACCGCTATTTCACCGACACGTTTCAAGCGATGCCGGCCGGCGGTTTCACGGCCATGGTGGAGCGGATGCTCGCTCACCCGCGCATCGACGTCGTCACCGGCTGCAGTTATCGCGATATCGCCGAGCGCGAGCGATTCGACCGCGTCGTATTCACCGGCCCCATCGACGAATTCTTCGAACACCGCTTCGGCCGGCTGCCGTACCGGTCGCTGGATTTCACCTACGAAACGTTCGATCGCGAGTTCGTTCAGCCGGTGGCGGTCATCAACGAACCGGCCGAGAGCGTCGCTTACACGCGCACGACCGAATACAAACATCTCACCGGTCAGACGCACCCGAAGACGACGATCGCACGCGAATTCCCGTGCGCGACGGGCGACCCGTTCTACCCGATTCCGCGACCCGAGAACAACGAGCTCTACCGGAAGTACAAAGCGTTGGCAAAGCGGCAAAGGAACGTCACGTTTGTCGGCCGGCTAGCCGAGTACAAATACTACAACATGGACCAAGTCGTCGCGTCGGCGCTGCTGACATTCGGCGAATTGGCCCGCACGGCCGCGGCATAATCGGGAATACCCTCGGCCATGAGCACGATGGACGATGACGACGCGAACGGCCTCGGCACCAACGACGGTGTTGCCGAAGACGACGAGCCCGGTGTGTCGAGCGAGGGCAGCGCGGACGAACCGCTGATCTCGCGCGACGACGAAGGCGTTAGCGCGGCGAGAGGGTGAACTGTACGAATCGTTCGAGTCCGGCGTAGTCTTCGCCGATCTCGATATACGCGTTGGCGAACGCCGCTTCGACCAGCACCGCGAGCGGCTCGATCGTCCCGGGTGCGGCTTCGAAGAAAACCGTCGCGTCGGGCGCGGCGACGCCGGGGAGTTGCGCGATCAGCCGGCGGTACAGTTCGAGCCCGTCGCTACCGCCGTCGAGCGCGAGCACCGGTTCGAACGAGACGGGATCGGGACTGTGCGGAATCTCGCCGGTCGGAATGTACGGCAGGTTCGCGACGATCGTGTCGAACGGCGCAAAGTGAATCAGCGGTGCGGCCAGATCGCCATGTAAAAAGGTGCACGACTGGAAGACGTTATTGCGGGCGGCGTTACGACGCGCGAGTGTGATCGCGTCGCGCGAAATGTCCGTGCCGAATACCCAAGCATCGGGCAGCTCCCCGGCGAGGCTGATCGCGATCGCGCCGCTGCCGGTACCGATATCTGCCACGTTCCCGGCCGTCTTCCCACGACCGCGCAGGTCCGCCACCGCCGCTTCCACCACGTGCTCGGTTTCCGGTCGCGGAACAAGAACGCGTTCATCGACTGCAAACGATCGTCCGTAAAAGCCCACGTTGCCGATGATATAGGCGATGGGCGTCCCGCGTTGCCGGCGCGCGACGCCCTCACGAAACGCCATGGCTTCATCGTCCGAGAGCCGGCGCGTACCAAAGGCGACGAACGCGTTGCGCTTGGTGCCGGTCACGTGTTCGAGGAGCATCGTCGCGTCGAGGCGCCCCGTTCCGCCGACGGCGTCGAGCTGATCGCCGGCCGCGTGCAATGCGTCGGCGATCGTTACCTCCTTCATGCCGCCGGCGCTTCTCCGGCGAGCAGACGCGCGCGTTCGTCGCGCTGTAACTCGGTTACGAGACGCTCCATGTCGCCGTCGAGAATCACTTTGATGTTCTGGAAATTCTGATTGATGCGATGATCGGTGATCCGGTCTTGCGGATAGTTATAGGTGCGAATCTTTTCGCTGCGGTCGCCCGTTCCGACTTGGCTGCGCCGCATCGAGCCGACCGCTTCTTCCGCTTCGCGCCGCTTACGTTCGGCGAGCTGCGCGCGCAGCATGTCCATCGCACGCGCACGATTTTGCAACTGCGAGCGCTCTTCCGAACACGACACGATGATACCGCTTGGAACGTGTGTGATGCGGATCGCCGACTCCGTCTTATTGACGTGTTGACCACCCGCGCCCGAAGCTTTGAACGTGTCGATCTCGAGGTCTTTCGCGTTGATCTGCACGCCGGCTTCGTCTTCATCGACCTCCGGCAGTACGGCAACCGTCGCCGTGGAGGTGTGCACGCGTCCGGCGGATTCCGTCACCGGCACGCGTTGCACGCGGTGCACACCGCTCTCGTACTTGAAGAAACGGTAGGGCTCACCGCTCTTCACGCCGACGACGACTTCTTTGTAGCCGCCCGCTTCGTTCTCGCTTTCGGAGAGTAACTCCACGCGCATGTTGCGGCTCTCGGCAAACCGCATGTACATCCGCAGCAGATCGCCGGCGAAAATACCGGCTTCGTCGCCGCCCGCGCCGGCCCGAATCTCAATGAAGATGTCCTTCGTGTCGTTCGGATCGCGCGGCAGCATGAGTTCCTGGAGCAACTCTTCGAGCGGCTTTCGCTCGCTGCGCAACGTCTCGAGCTCTTCTTCCGCCAACATCGCGAGGTCCCGATCATCACCGCCGGCGAGAATCTCGTTTTCGGCGATTTCGCGGTGAACGCGCCGGACGTCGCGGTATGCACGCACGATCTCTTCGATCTGCGAACGCTCTTTCATCAGTGCGGTGAAACGCGACTGATCGAAGCTCCCGCCCGGATTCGCCAGCGCCGCTTCGAGTTCGTCGAAACGTTGGGAGAGTGACTCGAGCCGGTCATTATGCTGCATAAAATGTGTGGTCCTCGAACGCCATACAAGCGAAAAAGCGAGCCGCAATGCGACTCGCCTCTCGACCGTAGCCGGGTTTGCTAGACGGTGGCGGCGGCTACCTCGTCGGCGGCCTTCTTATCCTTGCGTTGCTTCGCAGCAGCTTGCTTGGCTTGTGCCTGGGCAACACGCTGGTTGAACTTGTCGACGCGACCGGCCGTATCGAGGAATTTCTGCTGACCCGTGTAGAGCGGATGGCAGTTGGAGCAAACTTCAACGGAGATTTGCGGGAGGGTTGAGCCCGTCGTGAACTGGGCGCCGCACGCGCACGTTACTTTTGCGTCGGCGTGCCACTTCGGGTGGATCTTGGATTTCACAGCCCATCAATCATATCACTTGTGGCAAGGGGGCGGGGCGCAGGCGGCCTAATCACATCCGGTTCGCCGACGATTCGGCGTTCGTTTTCCTCGGGGAGCAGCAACACAGGTGAACTTCAGTCGTTTCCGCACCGGGCTCGGTCTCGTCGCATTTTTCGCCCTCGCAACGGCCGGCGCGAGCATCGCGCAGAACAGCGTCAATCCCAATGCTCCGCCACCGCCGCCGCTTCCCAACAGCAATCCGGCGGCCGCGCAAACGACGGCCCCACAGGCATTGACCGTGCCGGCCTCGGCCACGCCGTCGCTCGCGCCGAACGCCGTGCAAAGCGCGGTCGTGCCGGCCGGTGTCGGCAGCCCGACGCCGGCGCCCGGGCCGAAGCGCGGGCGAAAAGCTGCCGCCAAAGGGACGCCCGCCCCCGACGCCACCGATACGCCCGAAGCGCCGCAGTTCTCGACGCTCGACGGCATCTGGGAGATCGAACTGCAGCCGCTCGGCCATCGCTTGGCGAACTACCAGCACTTCTCGATCAAACAGTCGGGCAGCACGCTCACCGGCTACTGGGAACACGATCCAAAGAAAATGCGCACGCCGATCAGCGGGACGTTCGACGGACGGCTGATTCAGATTTCGGCCACGACCGACGGCGGGACGGTGACGTTCGCCGGTTACGTAGAAAGTTACGGCGATATGGTCGGCATGCAGCACCTGACCGATCGCGATACCGGCGTCGCGTTCACCGCGCAACATCGCAAGAAAGAACACGCCTGATCCTCACGACCGACGAGGCGCTGCGGGCATTACTGCAACACGCGAAGACGATCGCGGTGGTCGGCGCCTCCCCGAATCCCGCGCGTCCGAGTGCCGGCGTCGTGCGCGCGCTGCGGCGGCACGAACAATTCGACGTGGTACCGGTGAACCCGGCGGTCGACGCCATCGACGGCGTACCGGCGTTTCCGACGCTTGCGGCCTACACAACCGCACACGGCGCTCCCGACATCGTGGACGTGTTTCGCAACGCGGCCGATGCGCCCGGCGTCGTGCGCGACGCGATCGCGGCCGGCGCGAAAGCGATTTGGTTCCAGCTCGACATCGTCAACGCCGACGCGATTGCCGCCGCCGACGCCGCGGGGCTCGATGTCGTGGTCGATCGCTGCATCAAGGTCGAAGCCGCGCGCCTCTTGCCGTGACGAACGCGTATCGGGCCGAGGCCGATGCGCTCGATGCCCGAATCCTGGCGGCAATCGAAGCCTTCGCACTCGACGACGCGGCTTTTGATGCGCTCGCGTGCGATGTGTTCGCGCACCAGTTCCGGTGGAACGCGCCGTACGCGGCGTACGCGCGTTCGCTCGGCGTGTATGCCGGTGCGCTGCCGCGTCGCGCCCTCGACATTCCGGCCGTTCCGGCCGACGCGTTCAAGGACGCGGCTCTGTGCACCGTGCCGCCCGAATACGCCGCGCTTTGGTTCGAAACGAGCGGTACGACGCAGGCCCGCAGCGGCCGGCACTATCTCGAGTCCCCGCTGCTCTACGAGGCAGCGCTGCTCGCCGGATTCGAACGCTTCATGCTCGCCGACGCCCCGGCGCGCCGGCCGCGCTATGCGATGCTGGTCCCCGATCCGGCGGAACGCCCGCACTCATCGCTCGGCTACATGATGCGAACCGTCGCGCACGATGCCGCCGCGGAAAGCGCGTGGTTCTTGCATGGCGACGCACTCGACGTCGATGCGCTCGAAGCGTTCGTGGATCGCGCGCGCGCCGACGGCCTGCCGGTGTGCCTCGCGACGACGGCGTTCGCACTCGTCGCGCTGCTCAACGAACTGGACGCACGCGGAGCTCTGCTGCGGTTGCCGCCGGCTTCGCGCGTGATGGAAACCGGCGGCTTCAAGGGCCGCGCCCGCATCGTCGCGCGCGACGAGCTGTACGCGCGAGCCGCGCGCGCGCTGGGGCTCGTCGAATCGTCGATCGTCGCGGAATACGGCATGACCGAACTCTCGAGCCAATACTACGACGCGCCGTCGTCGCGCACGCAGACGCGGCGCGTCAAAGCGCCGGTCCCGTGGCTGCGCCCGGTCGTCGTCGATGCCACTGGACGACCGGTGCCCGACGGCGTGGTCGGCGCGATCCGCCACATCGATTGCGCGAACCGCTCGTCGGTCGTCGCAATCGACACCGAAGACCTCGGCGTGCTGACCGGCGCGGGCCTGGTATTGCTCGGTCGCGACGAAGGGGCAACGCTACGCGGCTGCTCGCTCGATGCCGAAGATGTACTCTCGCGCTAACGCACTTCGGACTATTCCGGCGCGGGCGATCGTCGCCGCGATCGCCGACGCCGCGGAACGCTGGACCAACGCCGATTTTCCGCCGCGCGTTCGCGTCACCGCCGCGATCGTGGCGCGTCTGGGCTACACGACGCCCGTCGTCGATTACGCGCTCGACAGCCTCTTCGGCTCGCTCACCGAGCCCGCGTTGTGTGCCGCGATCGCGAGCGAAGTCGGGGATGTTGCCGCGCTCGACGGTTTCGTTCCGTTCGCCGGACGGCCGCCCGCGTGGGCGCGCGGCGTTGCACAGGCGACGATCGTCTCGAGCGACACGACGATCGGCGTCGCCGTTCCACCGCTGGTCTACGCGCTGTGCGCGAAGTCGCGCGTGACGGTGAAAGACCGCAGCGATGCGCTGATCGCAGCGTTCGCAGAGACGCTCGGGCAAGGGCTGCCGACGCTGCGCGATGCGATCGACGTGCGCGCGTGGTCCGGCGGCGACGCGACGGTCGAAGATAGAGCGCTCGGTGATGCGGACGTCGTCGTCGCGTTCGGCAACCCGGATGCGCTGCGCGCGATCCGCGCGGCCTGCAACGCTGATGCGACATTCCTACCCTTCGGTCATCGCGCGAGCGCCGGCTACGTCGACCGCACCGCGCTCGACGGCGGTGACGGTACCGAAGACGCCGCGCTCGCTGCGGCGATCGCACGCGACGCGTTGCTCTACGACGGCGACGGTTGTCTCTCGCTGCACGTGCTGTTTCTCGAACGCGGCGACGACGCGCGGCAGCAACGCTTCGTTCGCGCGCTGGCCGAAGCGTGCGCGGCGACGGCGGTCGAGTTTCCGCCGGGACGGCGCGACGCCGCACGTGTCGCTCGGACGAGCGCGTTCGCAGCCGCCGCCGCGTTTCGCGAAGCGAACGGCGAGGGCCGCACGATCCGTTCGCGCGACGGGGCTTGGACGATCGTCGTCGCTCCGCCGCGCGGCGATCTGCCGCCGTTCGGTGGCGGCACCATTCCGGTGATCGTCGTCGACGGACCGCACGATGCGGCAGCGTATGTCGCCGCGCACGCGCTGCCGTTGCAAGCCGTCGGCGTTCCGGCGACGTTCGACGACGCCGCCGCCACGGCACTTGCGGAGGCGCTCGGCGCGGTACGCATCGCGCCGCTGGGGACGCTGCAAAGTCCGCCGATCGGCGGACATCACGGTGGCCGTTCGCGCATTATCGACTTCGTGCGCTGGATCGATCGCGCGTGAACGAACGCTTCGAATCGATCGTCACCGCGATTCCCGGCCCGCGTTCGCGCGAGCTCAACGCGCTGATCGCACAGTACGAAGCACGCGGCGTCACCTACCTCGGCAACGACTATCCCGTCGCGTGGGCCGAGGCGCACGGCGCGCTCGTCACCGACGCCGACGGCAACCGCTATATCGATCTGACCGGCGCGTTCGGCGTCGCCGCGGTCGGTCACACGAATCCGAACGTGCGCGATGCGATCACGGCGCAAGCGCGGCGCTTGTTGCACGGTATGGGCGACGTCCATCCGGCCGACGTGAAAGCACGGTTGTTGCAGCGGCTTGCGGCGATCGCACCGGGTGATTGCTCGAAAACCTTCTTCGGCTCGAACGGCGGCGACGCGATCGAGTTCGCACTCAAGACGGCGCTGCTCGCAACCGGACGTCCGCGTGCGCTGGCGTTCGCCGGCGCGTATCACGGGCTCTCGCTCGGCGCGTTGCCGGTCGCGGGTATCGCGCGCTTCCGCGATCCCTTTGCCGCGTTGCTCGACGAACGCACCACGTGGCTGGGGTTCCCCGCGGCCGGCACGTCACTCGACGCGGCGTTGAGCAACGTCGAAGGCGCGCTCGCCGGTGATCCGGCAATCGGCGCGGTCGTTGTCGAACCGATTCAAGGGCGCGCCGGCGTGATCGTTCCGCCGGCCGGCTTCTTGCGAGGCGTGCGCGCTTTGTGCGACCGATTCGGCGCCGTGCTGATTCTCGATGAAATCTACACGGGCTTCGGCCGGACGGGGCCGATGTTCGCGTGCGAACGGGAAGGCGTCGTCCCGGATATTCTCTGCATCGGGAAGGCGTTGGCGGGCGGCGTACCGCTCTCAGCGGCGATCGGGCGCCCGGCGATCGTCGACGCGTGGCCGATGAGCGAAGGCGAAGCGCTCCATACATCGACGTTTCTCGGCAATCCGTTGGCGTGCGCGGCGGCGCTTGCCGTGCTCGATGAGTTTGCCCACACGCCGCTCCTCGCATCGGTCGCGCAGCGCGAGTCGTGGATGCGCGACGCGCTCGATGCACTGCGCGCGCACCCGATCGTCGCCGGCGTGCGTGGAATCGGCATGCTGTGGGCGATCGAGTTCACCGATGCGGCAATCGCGAATCGCGTCGTGCGCAAGGGCCTCCAGGCCGGATTGATTCTCTTGCAATCCGGCGTCGATGGAACGTCGATCACGCTCGCTCCGCCATTGGTCATCGAGGACGATCAACTCGCACGTGCAATCGCACTGCTCGACACCAGCATCGGGGAGACGACGTGACGTATCGAGTCGGAATTATCGGCAGCGGATTCGGGGGCGCGGTGCATGCGCCGGCCTATACACTTCATCCGCAATTCGAACCGGTCGCGATCGCGTCGCCGAACCGCGCCCAAGCCGTCGCCGAGGAGCGGAACATCCCGCACGCGTTCCCCTCGCTCGACGCGATGCTGGCCGCGATGGGCGACGACCTCGACGTCATCTCGATCGCGTCTCCGCCGTTCGAACATCACCGTGCCGTTATGACGGCGCTCGCGGCGAAGAAGCACGTCGTCTGCGAAAAACCGCTCGGAATCCGTTTGCGGGACGCCGAAGAGATGACCGCGGCCGCCGAACGCGCCGGCGTTGCGAACGCCGTTGCGTTCGAGTATCGCTACGGCTCGGCGCAACAGGCGCTCAAAGAACTCGTCGTCAACGGCCATCTCGCACCGCTGCGCCAGATCGAGGTCGCGCGCTTCGGCGGTGAGTTGAAGGCCGATGTCGCGCGGCCGCGTTCGTCGTGGTGGTACGAGCGCGAACGCGGCGGTGGTTTCGCCAACGCGTTCATGCCGCACATCATCGACATGGCGCTCTGGCTCGGCGGCCCGGTCCAGCGCGCATCGGGGTTTCTCCGCACGGCAAACCCGCAGCGGCGTGACCCCGACGGCGGAACATTCGCGAGCACCGTCGCGGACGGCTGTTTCGCGGTCGCCGACCTCGGCAGCGGAATCGCAGCCCGCATGACCGTCGACGGCACGATGGCGATCACGCAATCGACGATCGCGTTGCATGGCGAAGGCCGCACGGCAGTGGCGACCGGCGCCCAGTTAGCGGACATGAATCTCTTCGTCATTGACGCGGACGGGTCGAACGAATACGAGCTCAAGGAATCGCCGTACGAGAAACACCGGACCGTCTACGCGACGATTCCGCAGTTTCTCTCGCTGCTCGACGACTTCGCCGAACGCATCGCGACCGGCGGCGGTTCCGCTCCGACGTTCGCCGACGCTCTCGCCGTCCAACGCGTGCTCGCGACCATCGGCTACGACGTTCCGTAGCGCGAACTACAAGCCGGTGGTCGTCACGACCGATACCGCGATCGTCCCGGGCGTGCACTTGGCAGTTGCCGTGCACGTGACGGTACTCGCACCGAACTGATCGCCGGCGTCGACGATGCCGTCGCCGTTCGTATCGAGCCAGACGCCGATCTTGAACGAACCGGTCGTCCGGGACGGGTCGATGTCCGCAATACGGAACGTGCCGCTCGATGACACCAGCACGCCGGTTGGATACGTGACGTCGGCGATCGCCGGCTTCGCGAGCCCGGCGCCGACGTTGGTGTACGCGAACGCGACGAATTGTGTCGGCGAGGACGGCGGCGGCGTCGGGACATTGAGCAGCGGCGCACCGATCGCGCTCGCAACCGCCCGCAGGGTATTGAGCCGGCCGTGTCCCTGGTTCGCGTTGTTGATGTTGTCGGCGGTCGATTCGATCAGCTGGAGCATCGCGGCGGAGCCGAGCGTCGGTTTCCCGGCTTCGCGCAGGGCTGACTGAACGAGCGCGACCGTTCCGGCCACGTGAGGTGTCGATTGCGACGTGCCTTGAAACTTGAACCCGCATACCTGGGGCAGCGGAACGACTCGGCATTTATCGGCCGCAAAGTTCGCGGTTTGCGTGCTGTCGTTGACGATCCAATGCAAGTCGTCGCTCGAACTGTTGTTGCTTGCAAGGGTCGTATCGCCGCCGGGAGCGACGACGCTGAGATTCGGGCCGTAGTTCGAGTACGATGCGACCGATTCGGGCGCACCGGTGAACGCCCCGGTCGCCGGATTCCACGATCCGGTGTTGTTATCGACGATCGACGACGCTCCGACGCTGATCACACCATCGTAGGCGGCCGGGAAATCGACCGTGGGCAACGCGACGTTGTTCGAATCGCCGTTCCCGGAGGCAGCCACGACGGAGACGTTCGCCGCAATCGCCGCTTCGATCGCGTCATGTTCGGCTTGGTCGAAGCCGCTGCCGCTCACCGGATCGTACTGGGCCGATCCGAGGCTCAAGTTGATGACGTCCGCGCCGTGCGCGACCGCGTCGGCGATCGCCGCGGCCTCATCGCCCGTGTCCGCGTTCTGCGAGTCGCTCGTCGCGGTTGCCGGCAGGAAGATACGGTACGCGAGAATCTTCGCGCCGTATCCGGTGCCGGCGAAACCGGTCCCGTCGTTCGTCGATGCGGCGGCGATGCCGGCGACGTTGGTGCCGTGCCCGTTGGTGTCTTGCGCCGCACCGGCGGCCGTGCTGGACACACCGCCGACGAAGCTCGCTTGATACACGATCTTATTCGTTAGGTCCGGATGGCTCAGGTCGACGCCGGTATCGACGATCGCGATCTTCGCATTGGCGCCTTGAGTCAGCGACCACGCGTACGTCGCCTGAATCTCCGCCATGTCCCACTGATCGAAGTTGGGCCCGAATCCGACGTCGTTCGGCTGAACGTACGAGATCGCTGTCGGAACGCGATAGTGAAGCGGGTACACGCCGATGACGCCGGGCTGCCCTTGCAAACCGCTCGCGAGCGCTCGCACATCGCTGCCGCTGCGAGCCAGGACGACGCGTCCGCGAACGGCCGCCGCCGACGAGAGGATGTCGCGCGCACCGAGTGCGCCGGCCGACGATTCCATGTCTTCAATGCGGCGGCTGAGCTTCGAGGCGTCGTAGCGGACGTACACGCCGGCGTTCGAAACCGCCGGCGACCGATCGAACCGCGCGAGGCCGCGCACGTTGACCGATTCGCTGCTGCGCGCCGTGCTTGCCGCGGTACGCGCGATGCTCTGATTACCCGTAACGGTAACGCTGCCCGTGTCGACAACCGAGTTGTAGAACACCGTTCGCGCGGCGCTGGCCGTCTGATTGATCGCCACGGTATAGGTCGAGTTCGCGAACGAGAGCGTCTGCGCGAGCGCGCTGAACGGCGGCGACGTCGTGAACGGCGTCGTGCCGATCGTCGTGCCGTTGAGCGCGACCGCAATTCCGCTGGGATTCGATGCGATCGTGTAGGTGCACGTCGTTCCCGATCCGGTGCACGCCGACTGCGCAGCCGCCGTGGCGGTCGCCGTTGCCGTCGGCACCGGCGTCGGACGTGCGGTCGGCGATATGATCGGCGGCGTTGCAGAACCGCCGCCGCCGCCGCACGCCGCTACACCGAGAACGACAATCGCGATGCCGGCAATCGGCACGGTGGGCAGGCGGCGGAAATCCATATGTAGTCGTTATCCTGAAGGCGTATCGCGTTCCAAACGGCGCCAAAGAATACTTTGCGCCGTCATTGCCGCTCGATCTCGAATATCGGATCGCTGTCCCGGAAACGTGAGGCGATGCGTTTCGACCGCGCCTACGTCGTCCGATAAAGCAAACCACACGAGCCCGACTGGTTTGTCGTCACTTCCGCCATCGGGGCCGGCAATTCCGGTCGTCGCAAGTGAGAAGTCGGTGTGAAATGCGCGCTTCGCACCACGCGCCATCTCGATTGCGGTCTCCTCGCTGACCGCGCCGTGCGCCGAAAGCGTGTCGGCGCGCACGCCCAGCGCCGATATCTTGACCGCGTTATCGTACGCAACGATACCGGCGAGAAACACCTTGGAAGCGCCTGGGACCGAAACGATCGCATCGGCGACCGCGCCGCCGGTTACGGATTCCGCGGTCGCGAGCGTCTTTCCCCGCCGCGCGAGTTCGCCCACGATCGCGCCGCCGATCGTCGTCTGGTCGTCGCCGAAATACCCGCTGCCGATGCGCTCGCGCAGCGTCGCGGCGACCGGCGCGATCATCGCGTCGGCGGCTTCGCGGCTCGGCGCCTTTGCCATGACTTTCACATCGACGCGTCCGCCGTGCGCGAGCATCGCGATCTTCGGATTCTCGAGCGTTCGAAACAGATCTTCCACACGCCGGTCGAGCTCGGACTCGCCGATGCCGATCGTGTGCAGCGTTCTTGTGTAGATCGCACTTTTGAGATCAAAGCGCTCGACGAGCCACGGAACCAGCGCTTCGTCGAGCATCGGTTTCATCTCGCGCGGCACGCCCGGCATGCACGCGACGAACTTTCCGTCGGGACGCATGGCGATAAAGCCCGGTGCCGTCCCGTGCGCGTTCGGCATCACGTGCGCGCGCGAGGGCAGAACGGCTTGGCGGCGGTTGTTGTCCGACATCGGCCGGTTGAAGTATTTGAAGCGTTCCTCGAGCGCGCGCAATGACGGCGCGTGCAGTTCCAAAACATCGCCGACCGCGTGTGCGACCGCGTCCTTGGTCAAGTCATCGACGGTCGGGCCCAGTCCGCCGGTCGTTATCGCGCCGTCGGCTCGTTCCAGCACGTCGTCGAGCATCCGTGCGAGACGCGCGGTGTTGTCGCCGACCGAATGTTTCGCGTACACGTCGACACCGTGATCGGCGAGTTCGCGCGAGATGTACGCGGAATTCGTGTCGATGAGATGGCCGAGCAGAATCTCGGTGCCGATCGTGACGATTTCTACCGACGCCACGCCTCAACCGTCGCCCTTTACGGCCGGCAACTGTGCGGCCAGTTCGTCGAGAAACCACTGCGGGTACGTGATGCGCACGTCGACGGCGAATCCCTCGGCCGCTGAGATCATCGTCGCGCGACGCGCGGCCGAACTCTCGGGATTGCGTGCGCGATTTAAACGCCGCTGGTGCCGCAGGCACGCGAGGAAACGTGCGAACGTCTCGTCCATCGCACTTTGCAGCGCGTCTTTCAGCCGGCCGCCGACGCGCGGCGCGATGCCGCCCGTCGAGATGCCGATGCGCGCCGGCCCGGACTTGACGATCGCCTGCATCGCGACGAACCCCTGCGCGGGCTGATCGATCGCGCACAACAGAAACCGGTGGCGGTCGGCAAGGTCGCGCAACCAGATCGAGAGCGCGAGATCTTGCGGCGTCGAGATGACGAAGAACGCGCCGGCGACGTCTTCTTCACGAATGTGCGCGACGTCTTGCAGCCACACGACGTCAGCCCCGACTTCGTGCAAGTCATGTGTTTTTTCGATCGCTTCGCGGTCGTCGGCCGAGCCGATCACGACACAGCGCCGTCCGACGAGGTTGAGACTGACGGGAAAGAATGCCGGCGGCAACGGGTCCGGCGCGACCCGGACGCTCAAAAGTCCACCGGCCGCAGATAGAATTCGTTGATCGCCGTGGCCGAGACGAGCGCCGTGGTCGGCAGATGCCGCTTCCAGTGCGTGCTCTCGACGCGCCGCCGAACGAGCGTCACCTCGTGGGCCTCGAATCCACACGCGACGATCTGCTCGTCGCGATAGCCGGCCAGGATCTGCGCCAAGATGAGGTCCGCGCGCAGGTACGTGATGCCGAGATCGGTTTCGTCCGTCTGATTCGCCTCGAGGTCGGCGCTCGGCGGCTTGTGGATGAGCTGCGCGGCGACGCCGAGATGGCGTGCGAGCGCCCACACCTGCGTTTTGTAGAGATCACCGATCGGATTCACCGGCGGCGTATCATCGGCATGCCACGTAAAATAGCCCATCAATCGCTCGGTTTTGTTTCCGGTACCGACCGGCAACGCGCCGAACCGCGCCGACTGATCGAAGAGGATCAGCATGCGCATACGCGCCATCACGTTGCCGCGCCGGCGCGGGTCGGCGTCGGGCGCGGATCGCAGGTAGCCGTCGACCGCGTCGCTGATCTCGATCGTTTCCGCGTTGATGCCGAGTGCGTCGATCACGGTCTGCGCGTCGGCCAGCGAATCGGCGCTCGACGTGCGGTAGGGCATGCGGATCGCGTGCACGTTTTCGGGACCGAGCGCGCGTGCGCAAAGATAGGCGACGACCGCCGAATCGATTCCCCCGCTCAGGCCGAGCACGGCCTTCCCGATGCCGCGGCGCACGGCCATCTCGTCGTGCAAGAACGCGACCAGCCAGCGCTCCGCGAGCGCCGGATCGATCCCGAGCACATCGACGCGATGCGGCCGAACGTCAACGACGGGCAGCATCGTTCACCGCACGCGGGAGAGGCAACGCGTCGTCGTACCAGAGGTCCGGCAATACGGCCCCGAGATCGCCGAGCAACGGCAGCGTCGCGCGAGCCAGATCGACGTCAGTGGAATCGAGCGTTCCGCGCAGCATCGCGCTCGAGAGTTCGTCGAGCGACGCCAACAGCTCGCCGTGCGGTGAAATGATGCTCGAGCCTCCCGACATGCCTTTACCGCCTTCGAATCCCGTAAGCCCCGCATACAGGATGTAGACGCCGTGCTCGCTCGCGGCGAGCGTCAGCAGCGAGCGCCACCGCTCGACGCTCTCGAGCAAGCCGGCTCCAGCGAGACCACGACCCGGCGATGCGCTCGGAACGATGATGAGCCGCGCGCCTTTGAGTGCCGCGATCGTCGGCATGATCGAATGCCAAGCATCTTCACAAATCAAGATGGCCGTCGTCCCGAATGCGCTTTGAAACACGTCGAGTTTGCGACCGCGCGTGAGAAACCGCTCCTCGTCGAACACGCCGTAGGTCGGCAAGAACATCTTGCGATGCACGTGCGCGATCGTTACGCCGGAACCACCGAGCGTCGCGTAGAGTGCGCTATTGTGATACGCGCCGTCCGCGTTCTCGTAGAAGCCCGCGCAAATATCGATCGGCGCCGTGCCGCCGCCGGCGCGCCACGCCGCGTCGAGTCTCGCGGCGAAAGCGGGAGCGGAGAGCGCGAGTTCGTACACGCCGCCTTCGAGAAAATATCCGGTCATCGCGGCTTCGGGCAACACGACGAGTGCCGGCGCGCCGCCCGGTCCCGTGCGCAACTGTGCGAACGTGTCTTCGAGCGCGCCGAAGTTTGCCGCGAGGTCGCCTTTCCGTGGCTTCCATTGCACGACCGCGACATCGAGCGTCATCGAGCGATGGCGAGCGGCCGCGCAGTCGATATCCTCTCGGCGATTTCCTCGGCCGGATACGTGAGAATCTCTGCCATCGTCGGATGCAGATGCGGGATTTTGATGAAGTCGAACACCGTCGCGCGGTAATACAACGCCACGATCATCTCATGGATCAGATCCGAGGCATCCGGCCCGAGAATCGCACAGCCCAGGATGCGGCCGTCGATCGGCGATGCCATCATCTTGACGAATCCCTTAGTCTTACCGATCGCGATCGCTTTCCCGTGATCGTTGAACGGTGTCGTCGCGACAAGATACGCGACGCCTGCGCGTTCCAGATCCTTTTCCGAATCGCCGACGATCGCAACTTGCGGATCGGTGAACACCGTGTGCGTCCGGGTCAAGCTGTAGTCGATCGCGTCGCGCGTGCCGACGATCGCATTGCGCGCGGCGACCTCGCCTTGCTGGATAGCGACGTGAACCAGCAGAAAGCGCCCGGTGACGTCGCCGACCGCGAAAATGTGGTGCTGCGACGTGCGCATCGTTTCATCAACCGTGATGCCGAGGACGTTGTGCGCTTCGACCCCGGCGGCGTCGAGAGCGAGACCTTCGATATTCGGGACGCGGCCGAGAGCGTAAAAGACCTCGTGCGCCGCAACGCTCTTCGCTTCACCGTCTTGCAGGTAGTGAACGACCTTCAGCCCGTCGTCGCGGACGCTGACGCGCTGCACGTGCGCACGCGTTTCGACGGCGATCCCTTCCTCACGAAAATAATGCGTGAGGCCCTCACCGACGTCGGTATCTTCGCCGGAGAGCAGGTGCGCGCTGCGAATGAGGATCGTCGTCGGTACGCCGATGCGTGCGTAAAATTGCGTCAGCTCGGAACCGACGTAGCCGCCGCCGAGCACGACGAGCGACTTCGGCGGCTCGGCGAGCTCCAGCGCGTCGTCGCTGTTGATGAAGCCGGCTTCCTCGAGCCCCGGAATAACGGCCGGCGCAATCGTACTCCCCGTGGCGATAATGAAACTCTTGGCTTCCAGCACATCGTCACCGACGCGCAGCCGGTGCGGTGACTCGAATCGCGCTTGACCCTCGAAGATCGGATACGTCTCGATGCCCGCGACGCGGTAATCCGTGAAGCCCGCGATGATCTCGCGTTTGCGTTTCATCACGGCCGCAAAATCGACCGTCGGTTCGCCGGCGTGAACGCCGAGCTCAGCCGCATGGCGGACGTCGTATGCCGCATCGCCGGTAGCGATCAACGTTTTCGAGGGCATGCACCCGCGCAGTATACAGAGCCCGCCGAGGGGGCCTTTGTCGGCGAATGCGACCGATGCGCCGAGATCGCGCGCCGTTCGGGCGGCGGCGTATCCGCCGGACCCGGCGCCGATGATGACGAGGTCGAAAGAATGTGTAGTGCTGGTGTTCACGTGTGTTGCGGTGCGCCGCCGACGGCCGGCGATTTCGGCTTTGCCCCTAAGCGATGAACACTCTCGATGAACCGAACGGTTCCGCTCGTGCTATGAATGAGAATCGAGTGCGTTTTGGCCTGATTGCCGGTGAAACGCACGCCCCGGACCAGATCGCCGTCGGTGATACCGGTGGCGACGAACACGATGTTCTCGCCGATCGCCAGATCGTCGATCGAAAGCACCCGGTCCAGATCGCCGAAGCCCATCGCCCGCGCGCGCGCCGCTTCGTCGTCGCTGCGTGGCTTGAGCCGCCCCATAAAACCGCCGCCCAGGCATTTCAGCGCCGCCGCCGCCAAGACGCCCTCCGGAGCGCCACCGATGCCCATCGACACGTGGATTCCCGTGCCTTCGATCGCCGTGGCAATCGCCGCGTCGACGTCGCCGTCGGAGATCAGTTTTATCCGCGCACCCGCGGCGCGCACCGCGGCGATCAAGCCTTCGTGCCGCGGACGTTCGAGAATGACGACGGTAATGTCGTTGATCGGACGCTCGAGCGCGTTCGCGACCGCTTCGAGATTCTCCGCGACCGGCGCGTCGATGTGAACGTATGCGGCGGCCTTCGGACCGACCGCGAGTTTCTGCATGTACGAGTCGGGCGCGTGCAGCAGTCCGCCGCGCTCGGAGAGCGCCATCACTGCGATCGAATTCGGCAAACCGTTCGCGACGAGATTCGTGCCTTCGACCGGATCGACCGCGATGTCGACAGCATAGCCGCCCCGTCCGAGTTCCTCGCCGATGAAGAGCATCGGCGCTTCGTCGCGTTCGCCTTCGCCGATGACGATGCGGCCCGCGATCTCCATGCCGTTGAGCGCTTCACGCATTTTTTCGACGGCCGCGCCGTCGGCGATATTCCGCTCGCCACGGCCCATCCAACGCGATGCGGCGAGTGCCGCGGATTCCGTTACTTTGACGAAATCGAGCGTATCGACCGGCGTTCGGCCGGTTACGTTTAGCATGGGCACATCACGTTACCCGTCCACCCCGCCGGCTCATGCAGGCCGCCCTCGAGGATCGCGCAAAGGTTCGAGCCCGTGAATCTCGCGTTCGTCGGTGACGCGGCTCGTTCGCGACGGCTCGAAGCGGTCGCCGCAGGTGGATGGCCCGCACTCATCACCGTTGCTTTCGGAGGCGTCAGTGCCGGCTTTTTCGCCTGGTACGCCTATTTGACGCATGCCCCGCACGCCAATGCGACGCTGCAGTTGACGCTGCTGGCGGCACTTGTTTGCGGTCCGCTCGGCGCGATTTGGATTTGGGATGCGTACGCACGCTATTTCGCGCATCGGACCGACATCGGCTACGCGGCCGCGTTACGCTGGGACGTCGCATCGTGGGCGATGCTGGCGTTGCTGTGGGTCGTGATGGTCGCGCCGGCCGGCATGAGCACGATCGGGCGTTCGGCGGCCCTCGCGTTCGGCTTGTTCGGGTTGGTGAAACTGCTGATCGCCGCGCGCTTCAACGCGACGGTTCGCGATGTGCTCGTGACCTTCGTCGTCACGCGCGTCCCCATCATCATCATCGCCGAGCTCGCGACGATCATCGTCGGGCAACGCGCCGGCATCCACTTCGCGGCGTCGACGAACCCGCTGCTGGCGGTCTGGGGTCGCTGGGATGCCGAGCATTACATCGGCATCGCGACCACCGGCTACTCGGGAACGGAACCCGCGTTCTTCCCGCTCTATCCGCTCCTGATAGCTGCACTCGGCGCCTTGACGAATAACCATCTCGTCGCCGGATTGCTGATCTCGAACGTGGCCAGCTTCTTCGCGCTGCTCTATCTCTACAAACTCGTCGAGCACGAATTCAACCGAGCCGTCGCGCACCGCGCCGTCTTCTACGTCTCAATCTTTCCGACCGCGATCTTCTTCTCGGCCGTCTACACCGAGTCGCTCTTCTTGTTTTTGTCGGTCGCGTCGTTCTATTACATCCGCGAACGGCGCTGGCTTGCCGCCGGCATCCTCGGCGCGTTCGCGTCGCTCGCGCGCGTCGAGGGCGTCTTGCTGCTCGTCCCGTTCTCCATCGAATGGGTCATCGCGCTCTACGAAGCGCGCGGCGACTGGTTCAAGTGGCCGCTCGACACGATCGTGCGGCCCATCCTCGGCATGTGCCTCGTTCCGCTGGGCCTCGCCGCGTACATGGCGTACCTCTGGATTCTCAACGGCGACCCGCTGATGTTCTCGCACGTCCAGAAGCATTGGGGACGCGCGCTTGCGCCGCCATGGGTCAGCTTCGCTCACGCGCTCCACATCATCACCGGACCATACGCACCGCAGACCATCGCAAATCAGCTGCTCGAAGTGACGTTCACGCTGTTGATGCTCGGCGTACTCGTTATCGGATTCCGCCGTCTGCGCGTGTCGTACATCGCGTATATGGCGGTCTCGATCCTCGTCCCGATGTGCACGTCGAGCCTGATGAGCATGCCGCGCTTCGCGCTCGTTCTCTTTCCGATGTTCGCGCTCTTCGGTTTGTGGGGCGCGAAGCCGAACGTCAACAACGCGATCGTCGCGTTTTCGATGCCGCTGTTGGGACTTTTCACCGTGCTTTTCGCGGATTGGTACTGGGTCGCGTGAGCGAATCGCTCTTGGGCCGGCTCACGCAGCGCCGCGGCCTGCGGCAGTTCGTGAAATTCGGCATCGTCGGTGCTTCGGGGTTTATCGTGAACCTCGTCATCTTCACGGTGCTGCAACAGCTCGTTCCGCATCATGACGGCACCGTCCAGTGGATGTCGATTTACTCGGTCGCGTTCTTGGCGGGCGGTGTGTCCAACTATTTTCTCAATCGCGCGTGGACGTTTCGTTCTCAGGGTCACGTCGGCAAAGAGGGCGCATCGTTTATGGCCGTCTCCGTGCTGGCGCTCGTCGTCGGCTTGATCGTCGGCCAGACCTTGTCAACCTGGCTCGGTCACGGTCACAAGACCTGGTTCGTCTCGACGCTCGCGGGCATCTTCGTCAACTTTTTCGTCAACAAGTACTGGACGTTTCGCTCCATTTGAACGAACGCCGATGGTGGCGGGTCGCGGTGATCCTCACCTGCGCGATCGGTCTCGTGCTGCGCCTTAAAGGACTGCACGCGCCGCTGCTCGATCATCCGGGGTGGCGGCAGGGCGACACGGCGGCGATCGCGCGGAACTTCGCCGAGCTGCGTTACAACATTTTGTTTCCGCAGACCGAGTATAACGGCGCGCCGCCGAACTACGTCGAGCTCGAACTGCAGATCGTTCCGTTCGTCGCGGCAACGCTCTACAAGATGTTCGGCATCCACGAAGTGTTCGGACGCCTCATCGCGATCGGGTTCGGCGTCGGCACGATCGCGGTCGTCGGTTTTTTCGCGCGGTGGCTCTTCGCGAGCACGTTCGCCGGGGTCGCCGCGATGGTGCTCTACGCGATCTTTCCGGGCAGCATCTACTACTCGCGCACGTTTCAGCCCGACGGCGCGATGGTGTTCTTCCTCACCGCCGCGCTCTACGCGTGGTCGCGTTGGATCGTCGACGACGACGGCCGCTCTTGGAGCGCTGGGATCGTCGCCTGCGCGCTGGCGGCAACCGCGTTTCTCGCCAAGCAAGTCGCGCTGATCGCGCTCGTGCCCATCGTTGCGCTGATCGTCGTGCACTTCGGCCGGCGCCTCACGCGAGCGCCGCTCGTTATCGCCGCGCTCGTCGTCTCGCTCGTTCCGCTGGCGCTCTACGGACCGTACGTTGCGTCGCACGCCGAATGGCATTGGGCGAGCGGCATCATGCGACTGCACATCGTCCCGTCGTTCGTCGCGGCGTTCACGCACGGCTCCGTTTTCGCGCGAAAGGCGATCGATTTCGTGAAAGCGTTACGGATGCTCGCGACGACGATGGCCGGGCCGGTCGGCATCGTATTGTTGCTCGCGGGCTTCCTGCTACCGCTGCGTTCGAAGGCGAACGCGATCCTGTGGGGCTGGCTCGCGGGCGGTATCGCCTACATCTATGTCGTGCTGACCGTTGAGCGCGTCGACTACTACCTGTATCCGCTCCTTCCGCTCGCGGCGCTCGCCGGCGCGTCGGCTCTCCGTTGGATCGTCGACCGGTTCGCGAAGACGCGTAACTCGCGCCGCGTGGCGGTCGCCGCCCTTACCGTTGCCGCACTCGGTACGCTCTGGCTCGATCGCCGGCTGATCGCGCCTTATTATGCGTGGAGTCGCCCCATTTACGCGCGTTCGCTTGCGCTCGATCGTACGCTCGCGCCGGGCGCACTGATCGTCATCGGACATTACGATCCGTCGCTGATGTATTACATCCGCCGAAAAGGTTGGATGGAAGACCCGTACGTGTGGACGCCATTTGACGAACAGAGCGCGATTCGCAAAGGCTCGCGGTATTTCATCGCCGTCGAACCGAAGCGTCTCGCACGCAACGTCGAGCTCGCGCATTGGCTCGAGCGCTTTCCGATCCTCGATCCCGCTGCGAAGTGGCCTGTGTACGAAACGGACCCGTCGAAAGTGCTGCCCGGTGCAGAAGCACGATGGCAGGCGTTCCGACGTCGTGAGAAGTCGCACCAGATATAATATTTCTTTAACCGAGGTCTCAGGATCATCTCATGTATGCGCCGTGCGTACCATGTATGACTAATGAATGAACGTCCGGGCGCTTACGATACTGCTCGACCGCATCGGTATCGAAGGCGGCGCGGAGCGCTATTGGCACGTCGTCGTACCGGCATTGCGTGAACTCGGCGTCGTGGTTCGCGTCATTGCGCGAGCCGTCGATGCGCGGACGCATCTTGGCGCGTCGGCCACCGAGATCCGGTGGGCGGCCGACGACGAACACGCCGACCAGCAGACCGCGCGACGCGTCGAATCGTTGCTGCGTGAAGTGGACGGCGAAACGGTGATTACGGCCAGCGTCTTCGATCCAGGCGTGCTCGACGCGGTGCGCGAGAACGCCGGACGCTGGATCGCGCGCATTCACGACCACCGCGCATTTTGCCCGAACGGTGACCGGCTGTTCCCGCAATTTTCCGCGGTCTGCGCGCAGCCGGCCGGCTTATCGTGCTTGCGCAACGCCGTGGTGCACGGCTGCATGCACGGTCCGCACGTTGCATCGATCGCGCGCCTCACACAACGGCTCGCCGTGCGCGACCGCATTGCCCGGGCCGATACGGTTCTCGTTTCGAGCGAATACATGCGTGCGAGCGCGGTGATGAATCACATCGAAGAGCAACGCGTCGTCGTCACGCCGCCGCCGCTCTCGGACGCTGCATTCGTACGCGCACCGCGGCCGCGGCCTGCGCGCGATACCGTCCTCTTCTCCGGTCGCTTGACGCCGCAGAAAGGCCTCGGATCGCTGATTCGTTCGATCGCTCGCATCGCAGCAGGCCGCCGGCCGGCGTTGATCGTCGCCGGCACCGGCGACGACGAGGCCAAAGCGCGCTTACTCGCCGTCCGCCTCGGCGTCGCCGTCGATTGGCGCGGTTGGCTCGCGCAGCGTCAACTTCGCGCGGCGATCGATGAGGCGACGATCGTTGCGGTCCCCTCGCTCGAAGCGGAGCCGTTCGGGCTGGTTGGTATCGAAGCGCAGGCGCGCGGACGGCCGGCCGTCGCGTACGACGTCGGCGGGATCGGCGATTGGATTGCAGGCGCCGGCATCGCGGTACCGCGCGCCGACGAACGTGCACTCGAGCACGCGATACTCGAGGCTCTGGAACCCACGACGTGGCAGCGGCTCTCGATCGTGGCGCGGCTATCGAGTGAACGCTATCGGATGCGGCCGCATCTTGAACGGCTCCTCGCGGTGCTCGATATGCCCCCTCGCGTGCCGGCACACCCGATTGCGACGGCGCCGGCGTAAATCACGGCAGCGGAAGGAGCGACGCTGCCGGCGCCAGTTCGGTCGACGCTGCGCTTCCGGGGACGCCCGAATCGACCAGTTGGCGGTAGGCGAGCATCCGATTCGTGATCTGAGCGACCTGTTGATTGAGCTGATAACTTTGGCGAATCGCGAGGGTCAGCTCGTTGCTGTCGTACGTGTAGTCGAAGCGCTTGAGCGTGGTCGTGATCTCGGCGGTTTTCGTCCGCAACGTCGTGAGCGAACGCCGCAACGACGCGCCGGTTTCGCGATATGCCGGATAATTCGACACGACGATGTCACGCTTGATCTCAGCCTGCTCGATGCCCGAGCGCAAGGCCGCGATGCGTTCGTCGCCCGGCGCGTAGCTGTTTGCGACGGCCAGCGCCGCGCGCGCCTCGTCGAATCGTGATAGCGCGAAGAGCTTTTGTGCAATCCGCGCCTGCACGCCGACGAGTCCCGCTTTGGCGTGGTCGTTGTGCGCATCGACACGCAGCGCCAGCTGATATGCGACGGAGGCGTCGGCGTCGTTCCCGTGGACGAGGGCGACATCGCCCTGATGGTTGCGCGTTTGGACGATCCAGTGCCGGATATCCGCGGCGCAACCGGTCGTCGTGAACATCACGGCGGCGAGCAGGGCGAGTGCAAAGCGGCGCACGACAAATCTCCCTTAGCGGTGAACGAGGCGGGCCGCCGCGTCGATCAGCAGCGTCGCCGGAAAGAGAATCAGTTGGGACAGCAGCGTTCCGACCACCATCGTAACGGTCAGCCAAAACACCATCGCGCGAACGTCTTCGAGGGTCCGCTTTCCATGTACCGCCGAGTCCACGATGCCGGCCGCCGTCGGGTCGACGAAGAGGGTGAAGAGAACCGTGCCGATGCCGTTCACGATGCCGGAGAGCAGCGTCGCGGTCCGTGCGAGCCCGGGCTCACGCACGCTGGCATAGACCGCGGCGACGACGCCGATCGCATACACCGCCTGCAAAACCGTATTCGAGATGAGCAATTTCGCGGGCACGCGCGCAATGTCGTATTGCGCCCAGCCGGCCGGCCGCGGAATCCGGAACGAGCGAACGATGGCCGCGAGCACACGCACGTCGAACAGCCGAAACAGCGCCCTCGGAACCGAATCGAGACGCTGAAACGAGTTGATCCCGCGAACGAACATGTACTCGAACGTCGGCAGCAGGGACGCGCCGACGAGCGTGCCGACCGTTCCGGCGAAGACGATCAACCGGAGTTGGTGCTCGAATTGGCTGACTTGCGGACCGGCGAGATCGGCCGCGCCCGCGCGGATCGCGCTGGAAACCGCGTTGGCCGTGCGGTCGGAGATCGTACCGAGGAGTGGTGCATAGAACAGGTTCGCGAGCCGGCTGGCCGTTGCGAAGAGCGAGAACAGTGAAATCGAAATGGCGATGCGCTTTGTCGAGACGCCGGCAATGCGCGCCGCGAACGCTCCGACCGCCGCCGTCTGCACGAGTCCGTTGAGGACCATCGCGCCGATCAGCTGCCACGACCAGAGGCCGGCGTCGGCGATCAAGCCGCGTTGGAGCCGCGCAACCGTACGCGATCCGGATCGAGCGGGCCGAGCACGCAGAGTCCGCGCTGCAGCGGCGCCAGAAGCTCGCGTGCCAGCGCATTGACCGCGTCGCGGTCGACCGCGTCGAAGCGCGCTTCGACTTCTTCCGTCGAAATCTGACGGCCGTGCACGATCGCGTTGCGCGCTAAACGCGACATTCGCGACGACGTGCTCTCGAGCACCAACGTCATATTGCCCTTGAGGTGCTCGCGCGCGCGCGTCATCTCGTCCTCGGTCGCGCCGTCCTCCGCGAAGCGGTCGAGTTGCTCGACGATGACGTCGATGCACTCTTGCACGCGTTCGGGCGATGTTCCGGCGCTGACCCCGAACAAGCCGGCCGCGCGATACGACTGCTGAAACGACGACACTTCGTAGGCGAGACCGCGCTCTTCGCGCACTTCCTGGAAGAGCCGGCTCGACATGCCGCCGCCGAGGATTGTGTCGAGCACGGAGAGCGTGTAGCGGCGCTCGTCGCGCATCGAGAGGCCGGGCATGCCCAGTAACACGTAGGCCTGCTCCGTGTCGTCGTGCGTGATGGTAACGGCCGGCACGAATGACGGCATCTCGGGCGACGGCGGTCCGCCGGCGCCGGAGAAACCCGCGAACGCGTCGGCACACGTTGCAGCAAGCGCGTCGTGATCCAGATTACCGGCGGCCGCGATCGTCACGGTACCGGGAACGTACCGCGAACGATGCCAAGCGACAAGCGCATCGCGGTCGATCGACGCAACGGTCTCGGCGTACCCGATCACCGGATCGCCGAGATGAGCGCCGCGCCACAACGTGCGCGCGAACAGATCGTTGACGACGTCGTCGGGCGAATCGTCGTACATCTTGATCTCTTCGAGCACGACGTCGCGCTCTTTGCGCAAGTCGGCTGCATCGAGCGTCGAATGCAAGAACATGTCGGCGAGCACGTCGATCGCGAGCGGCAAATGGCGATCGATCACGTGCGCGTAGAAAACGGTCGACTCTTTGTCGGTCGCCGCGTTGAGGTTGCCGCCGACCGCATCCATGACTTCCGCGATCTCGCGCGCGCTGCGACGCGCCGTGCCCTTGAAAAGCATGTGTTCGAGCAGGTGCGAAATGCCGCGGCGCTCGCGCGGTTCCGCCGCCGAGCCGATGTCGGCGAAAATGCCCACCGTCGTAGAGCGCACCTGCGGCATCGATTCGGTCAACAAGCGAACGCCGCACGGTAACGCGCTCTCGCGCATCATCCCCGCGACCCCGCGTCGAGTTCGCGCCGGAACGTCGGGTCCCAGAACACGTTCGCGCCGACACTGGGCGCCGTTGTCTGCGTGCGTTGCGTCGTTGCGGCATAGACCGTCGCCGACGTCGGCAGCGCAAAATCTCCGCTCACGACGGCGCCCTTACCGGCGTCCGCCGGCACGGTCACCCAAAGATCGACCTCGGCGATCGCCGGATCAACGGCAAAGGCGCCGTGCACCAGGGCGTCGACATTGCGCTCGAAAGTCGTGGTGTCGAGCCGGCGATGAAACTTCACGCCCGAGAGCGTGAGGCCGCAAAACGAACGCTCGGCCACGCGCTCGCAGCGCACGCGCATCAGTTGCAGGTCGAGCGGCTGCGCGAAAAGCGCGTTCGCGACGCGTAACGCCGTTGCCCGATCGCCGCCGGTCGCCCGCAGTTCCGCCCGCGTCGCCGCGTGCAGCGGCTGCGGCGCCAGCAGCACGGCCAGCGACGCCCCGAACATGGCGCGGCTAATACGATTGCGCAAAATATGCCTGTGCCGTAGCCGGCTCGCCGCACGCGACGCACGTCGCACCGCGCGCCGGCCGGCGCAGATTACGCGTCGTCGCGCTGGTCGCATCCTTGACGGCTGCTTCGCATTCGGGGCGCTCGCACCACGGAATCTCGACCAATCCCGCGCGATCGGTCAACAGCTGGAAAAACGTCGCGCGGTCGCCGGCTGGGCGCGTGTGCGCATCGAGATACGCTTTGGCCTGGACGAACAGCGACGTCTGCACGTTGTCGAGCGCGGCCGGGATCTCCGCGACGATGCGGTCCAACGGTACCGTGCGCTTCTGGCCTTCTTCTTTGAACGCCCGGTCGCGGCGCACCAGGGTCGCAACACCGGCATCGAGATCGCGCGCACCGAGTTCGATGCGCAGCGGAACGCCGCGCAGATCCCACTCGTTGAATTTGAAGCCGGGGGACTGGCCCTCGCGATCGTCCAGTTTGACGCGAATGCCCGCACGTTTGCACGCGGAGAACAGGTCGCGCGCGGCATCGAGGACGGCCGTCGAATCGCCTCGTACGATCGGCACGATCACCACTTCGACCGGTGCCATCTTCGGCGGAATGCGGAGTCCGCGGTCATCGCCGTGCACCATGATCATGGCGCCGATCATCCGCCACGACATTCCCCACGACGTCGTCCACGCGTACTGCTCGGTCTGATCTTCGGCGGCGAACGTGATGTCGTACGCGCGTGAGAAATTCTGGCCGAGCTCGTGCGACGTCCCCGCCTGCAGCGCTTTGCCGTCGGGCATCAACCCTTCGATCGAAAACGTGTGGAGCGCGCCGGCAAACCGTTCGCTCACGCTCTTTTCACCGACGACGACCGGAACGGCCGCGATCGTTTCCGCAACCTCGCGATACACGTCCAGCATCCGCGCGACCTCTTCGGCGGCTTCGCTCGACGTGGCGTGCGCGGTATGGCCTTCTTGCCACAGAAACTCGAGCGTGCGCAGGAACGGCCGCGTTCGCTTTTCCCAGCGCACGACGTTTGCCCATTGGTTGATGAGAATCGGCAGATCGCGATACGACTGCAGCCACTCTGCGTACATCACGCCGATGATCACTTCGGACGTCGGGCGAATCGCCAGCCGCTCCGTGAGCTTTTCATCGCCCCCTTCGGTCACCCACGCGACTTCGGGCGCGAACCCTTCGACGTGCTCCGCTTCGCGGGTCAAGAGCGACTCGGGAATCAGCAGGGGGAAGTACGCGTTCTCGTGTCCCGTTTCTTTGAACCGCCGGTCGAGTTCCGCTTGCAGGCGTTCCCACAAACCATAGCCGTAGGGTCGCAAAACGACGCATCCGCGAACGGGGGCTTGCGAGACCAACTCGGCGCGGTAGCAAACGGCTTGATACCACTCGGAGAGATCCTCGGCTTTGGGTGGGATTTCGCGAACCAGTTCGGGCACGACCCAATCCGGTTCGCAAACCCCGTTCGTCAACCTTTATGAATCAGTAGCCTTGACGACGCGATTGTGTCACTTGCACCGTAACGAGCGAACCTTGCGGAAGCGAAACGTTCTGGCGATTGTTATGCGAGATCGCGTAGCCCGCGCCGCCGCCGAGGATCGCGCCGATACCGTGCCCGAGCAGGCCCCCGACGAGGGCGCCGCCGGCCGTCGACGCGATTTCCTTGGTGGAATTCGCTTTGGTCGAGACCTGCATGTTCGTCGCGTAGCCGGCGATCTGGTAGATGTTGCCCGCACGCGTGTTCACCTTATCGAACGCGAGATGAATTTTACCGGGCGTCCCTTGTCCGGCGCGCTGCACGCTGTCGACGTGACCGTAAATCGTCGCGCCGTTGACGTCGTGATTGGGCGAGTGCGCGTTCGAGATCGTGACGGTCTGACCGATCTGGACGCTTTTCGAGTCGAGATTCTGATCGAGTGAACCGGTCAGGCTCGTGCCCGGAGTGAGCTGGGCCGATGCGGCGAGCGGCGCGATCGCGACGAGCGCGGCAACGGCGGTGGCGGTAAGAAAACGAATCATTGCAAAAATCTCCTTGGCAACAGAACGTCGGCAGTCCCGCAAACCTCTCGGCAAGCCTCGCGCTCCGCGCGGCGAAGCGCGTACGGTGCCGAAACTCACGCGGATCTACACTCGGACCGGGGACGACGGAACGACCGGGCTCGTCGGCGGCCAGCGCGTGCGCAAGAACGATTTGCGCATCGAAACGTACGGCACGATCGACGAACTCTCGAGCGCCATCGGGCTCGCGCGCGCCGCGCTCGTCGACGCCCAGCTCACGCGTCCGGCGCAGGATGTCGCCCGGGTCCGCCGTGTCACAGCGAAGCTCGACGCCTGGCTTGCCTGGACCCAGGACGTGCTTTTCAACCTTGGTAGCGATCTTGCCACCTTACCGGCCGACCGTTGGGAGGGCATGCCGCTGGTGACCGCCGGCGACGCCGCGGCCCTCGAGCGGGCGATCGACGAAGCGCAAGCCGACCTCGAACCGCTCGCCAATTTCATTCACCCGGGCGGCGCGTATCCGGGCGCATTCTTGCACCTCGCGCGAACGATCGCGCGCCGAGCGGAGCGGTTGCTCATCACGCTGCGCGAGCGCGACGAAATCTCCGACGACGTCGCGCGCTACGTCAACCGGCTCTCGGACGCGCTCTTCGTGTGGTCGCGCTGGATCAACACGACACTCGACCGGCCCGAACATCTCTGGCGCGCCGAGACACGCCCCCCCGACTAGCCCGCTTCCGAGCCGATGCGGTGCGCTGCGCGAATCACCGCGACCGCGGTGACGGCGTCGACGATCTCGCCCGAACCGACCGCGTGTAATGCTGCAGCGAGCCGCATGCGCACAGGCTCGATGCTTTCGATATCTTCCAAATCGGTCGCAACCGGGGTCAACGTCCGCGCGAGAAACACGTGCACCGGAATCTGGACGATCGACGGAATCTCGTAGGTGATTCCGAGATCGTCCCAGCGCGCGGCGACGACACCGATCTCTTCGCGCACTTCGCGCTGCGCCGTTTCGAGCGGAGTCTCGCCCGATGCTGCGCCCCCCTTTACGACTTCGAGGACGACGGCATCGACCGCGAAGCGTGCCTGGCGCGTGAAAATGGCGTCGTCGCCGTCGAGCACGACGACCGCGCTGGCCGGCGGCGTGACGACGACCCCGTGAACGCCCGAACGTCCATTCGGGTGCGTGATGTCGTGCGCTTCGAACCGCAACCACGGATTTTCATAGACGATGCGGCTCCCGCGCCGGGTAAAGGCGCTGCCGCTCATCCCATCTCGACGTGAACGGGTGCCGCGGCGGTCGCGACTGTTTTGCGCCGCTGCATCAGGATGATCAACGGGATGCAGACGAAAGCGATGAGCGCGATCGCGTAGGTCACGTCGGCAAACGAAACGATCGTCGATTGGGCTTGTGCGACGTCGGCGAGTTGGCCGAGCGAGATGCGTGCGAGAAAATCGCGCACGATCGGATTCGCGAGCGAAAGATTTCCGTTGATGATCGAGGCGTGGAACGTCTCACGCCCGTGCAAGAGCACGGCCAGCCCTGCGACGGAGACCGAGCCGCCGAGCTGCACCGCGAGGTTGATGAACGCGCCGGCTTTCGCGCCGTCTTTTGCGGGTGTTCCACCGAGTACCGCCACGGACAGCGGGACCCACAATAGCGCGGAGCCCACGCCCGTGAGAATAAGCGGCACTCCGAAACTCCAGAACGTCGCGTCGGGTGTCGTCACGCGCGCTTGCAGGTAACTGCCGAACCCGACGGCGGCAAAGCCTAAGCCGAGCATGATGCGCGGGTCGACCTTGCCGCTCAGCCGCACGGAGAGCGGCGTAACGAGCGCGATCGGAACGGCGCGCAAAATGAAGAGCAACCCGCTGAGCGTCGGCGTGAATCCCAGCAGCCCTTGAGTGAATTGCGGCAACACATAGCTCGAGCCATAGACCGCCGCCCCGAGCGCGAAACCGAGCACGGATCCCGCCCATACGGTGCGCACGCTGAAGACGCGCAAGTCGACGATCGGATTTTCCGTGCGGGTCAGCTCCCACCACACGAACGTCGCCAGCGCGATCGCGCAGACGATCGTCATGGTGAGGATCAGCGAATCTTGGAACCAGTAGTTTTGTTCGCCTTCGGTCAGCACGTACTGCAACGTTCCAAGCGTAACGGCGAGCAGCATGAGACCGACGACGTCGATCGGCGTGCGACGCGCCGTCGCCGGATCCCGCAGGAAAACGAACAGCATAACCGTCGCGATGATGCCCGGCACGACGTTGATGTCGAAGCACCAATTCCACGAGAAATTATCGACCAAGACACCGCCGAGGGGCGGTCCCAGCGCGGGCCCCATAATCGCACCGATCGCGAAGATGCCTTGGCTCGCAGCGAGTTGGCTGGGCGGAAAGGTGTCGCGCATGATCGCTTGGCCCGTCGCCAGCAGCCCGCCGCCGAAGGCGCCCTGGACGACTCTCGAGACGATCAGTGCGGTCAACGATTCGGACGCGCCGCACGCGACCGATGCCAGCGTGAATCCAATGATTGAAACGAGGAAATATCTCTTGCGGCCAAAGCGATTCTGCAACCACGGCGTGATCGGAATGATGACGATCGCCGCGATCGTATAGGCGGTGATGATCCACGTCGCCTCGTCCTGACTCGCACCGAGATTTCCCTGAATCGTCGGCAACGCGACGTTGGTGATGGTGCCGTCGAGCGTCTGCATCAGCGCGGCAGCCATGACGCCCGCGATGATCAGCAAGCGCCGACCACCATATTCGGTGACGTCGACTCGTGCGTTCGCTGCGCCGTCGGTTTGACTCACCTTGCCATGAACGCCTGCGCCGTTGATGCGGTTGCGTAAACAGAATGAGTCGCCGGATACGGCGTCGCACTCCGCGTGATGACCGGCGAGTTCCTCGCGCGCCTGGGACGGCGGACATCCGTCGAATCGTTGCAAGCCGAGGAACGCCGCGGCTCGCTTCGACGTGCACTCGGCGCGCGCGATCTGATCGCGATCGGTCTCGGGACGATGATCGGCGGCGGTATCTTCACGACGATCGGACCGGGTGTTGCAAAAGCCGGGCCGGCGATCATCATTGCGTTCTTGCTGGCCGGCCTCGCATCGCTCTTTGCGGCGCTGTGTTACGCTGAACTCGGATCGATGGTGCCGATTGCCGGTAGCGCCTACACGTACGCGTACGCAACGCTCGGACAGCTCGTCGCGTGGATCATCGGCTGGGATCTCATCTTGGAATACGCGGTGAGCGCCGCGCCCGTCGCGTCGGCGTTTTCGGGCTCGGTGCAAGCGGCAGCGCACCAACTCTTCGGTCGCGATGTACCGGCATGGGCGCGCACGGCGCATTGGGCGCACACCGGTCCGTGGTGGGCGATCTGGCAATTCGATCCGGCGACGACGACGGTCGATCCGATCGGAGCGCTGTTCGTTCTCGCGCTCACGGCGCTGCTCGTCATCGGAATTCGCGAAACCGCCGCCTCGAACAACGTCTTCGTCGTCGTGAAAATCCTCGCACTCGTCGTCTTCATTTTCGCGGGATTCACGCTCTTCCATCGTGCAAATCTCACGCCGTTCGCGCCGTACGGGTTCGGCACGATCGCGTTCGGAGCAAACGGCAACGGCATCGTGCCGGCAGCGGCTCTGGTATTCTTTACCTACATCGGTTTCGACACCGCGACAACGACCGCCGAGGAAACACGCAACCCGCAACGCGACGTTCCGGTAGGCGTGCTCGGATCGCTCGCGCTCGGTACCGTGATCTATTGCGCCGTCGCGTTCACGCTTGTCGGCGTCGTGCCGTGGCAGCACGTCGATCAAAGCGCGCCGTTGCTCGCCGCCGTGGCGCCGCTGCACAATCCATTCGTCGACGCGATGATTACCATCGGGGTCATCGCCGGAACGACCTCGGTTGCGCTGACGTCGCTGCTCGGTCAAAGCCGCATCTTCTACGTGATGGCGCGCGACCGGATGCTTCCGCCGGCCGTTGCCGCGGTGTCGCCGCGCTTCAAGACGCCGGCGCGCACGACGATTGCGACGGGCATGGTCGTCGCCCTGCTCGCGTTCGTCGTGCCGCTCGACGTGTTGCTCGATCTCGTCAACATCGGTACGTTCAGCGCCTTCATCATCGTCTGCGCGGGAGTGATCTGGCTGCGCTGGAAACGGCCGGAACTCCCGCGTCCGTTCCGCTCACCGCTCGTTCCGTTCTTTCCGATCTGCGGAATCGCGCTTTCGATGTTTCTCTCGACGGTCGGGCTCGGACCCTATACGTGGCTGCGGTTCGCGGTGTGGCTCGTGATCGGCCTCGTGATCTATTTCGCCTACGGCTTTCGGCAGTCGCGCCCCGCCGAGTTCGATCCGTCGCCATAGCGATGCTGCAGACCGTCGATGTGGCCGTCGCGCCGTCCCTGATCGCTCCGCGCGCAGCGGCCGGTGTTGCCGTCGTCATCGACGTCCTGCGCGCGACCTCGACGATCGTCACCGCGCTGCACCACGGCGCAACGTGCGTCGTCCCCACGCGCGAGCCCGACGACGCGATCGCCGTGATGCGACGGCTCGGACGCGACCGCGTGCTCCTCTGCGGCGAACGCGAGTCGCGTTTGATCGCCGGTTTCGACCTGGATAATTCCCCTGCGTCGTATGCACCGGATATCGTACGCGGCAAGACGCTCGCGTTCACGACGACCAACGGAACGCGCGCGCTCATCGATGCATCGCGCTATGCCGAACCGGTCTTGTGCGGCGCGCTGCTCAACCGGCATGCGATCGTGCGCGCGCTACACGGCGGTGATGCGAAGGACGTGCTGCTGGTGTGCGCGGGGAACGATGGCGCGCTCAGCTTCGAGGACCTCGTGTGCGCCGGCGCGATCGTCAGCGCATTGGCGGGAGAACGAGCAGCATTGCAGCGCAGCGATGCCGCGCGCACGGCGATGGCCGTCTTCGAGAGCTACGCCCAACGGCTAACGACGGCGGTCGCGAGCGGAACGCACGCGCGTTCGCTGCGCGACGCCGGATTCGGTGCGGACATCCTCGCGTGCGCGCAACTCGACGTCATCGACGTCGTGCCCGTCTATCGCGACGGAATGATCGGCGTCTCATAGTCCGTAATAGCAACCGGTGTCCATGCGGGGACGGCGAGTCGCACTGCCCAGAGTGCCGAGGTTCAGCAACAAGATGAAGGTACGTGGTCTTGCACGTTCGCTCGGATGTGTCGCTTGCGTGCTGTTCACCCTAGCGCCGCTCGTGGGAAGCGCTGATGATCCATACGACATCGCCGTGATCGCACCGCTCACCGGCGCGACGGCCTTCCTCGGCAAGAGTGAGGCAAAAGCGCTCGAGGTTCTGCAAAATGTCGTGAACAAAAGCGGCGGGATTCGCGGGCGCCAAATCCACTTCACCGTCCAAGACGATCAGTCGATCGCTCAAAACACGGTGGCCCTCTTGAACGGCGACATCGCGAGAAAGGTACCGGTCATCATCGGGGCCGCAACGGCCTCGACGTGCGGAGCGATGCTGCCCCTCCTATCCGGTGGCCCCGTCGCCTACTGTTTCTCGCCGGGCATCCATCCGCCGCCCGCAAGCTACATGTTTTCGGCCGGCGTTTCGACTGCCGACTATATCACAGCATCGCTGCGCTACATGCGCGGCCGCGGCTGGCGCACGTTCGCGCTCATGACCTCGAACGATGCGACCGGCCAGGATGCGGAACGAAGCGTCGAGACAGCCCTCGCCCTACCGGAGAACCGGGGGAAGATCGGGATCGTCGACCGAGAGCATTTCAATACGGCGGATTTGACCGTCGCGGCTCAGATTGCGAAAGTCAAAGCGTCCGGCGCACAAGCCGTGATCTTTGGGCCGTCGGCACGTCGTTCGGAACGCTCGTACGCGAAGCGGAGAGCGGCGGCTTGAGCATTCCCGAAGTGACCTCGGCCGGAAATCTCAATTACACGCAATTGATCGAATATCAGGCATTTATCCCGGACGTTGTCTACATCATGGCTCCGCCATGGGCGGCGCCCAGCGCATTTCCCAATCCGTCATTTCGCAAATACCTCACCGGTTATATCGACACGTTCAGCGCCGCGGGCATCCGCGCCGACCAAGGCCATTCCATTGCTTGGGACCCGGGGGAACTCGTTCTCGACGCGTTTCGACATCTCGGATTCGACGCGACGTCCGAGGCCATTCGGAATTACATCGCGGGACTGCAAGGCTTTACCGGCGTGAACGGCGTGTACGACTTCAAAGCGATTCCTCAGCGCGGTATCGGCATCGATTGGCTCGTGATGGTTCGCTGGGATAAAACGAAGCAGTCATTTATCGGGGTCAGTAAACCGGGCGGCGCGCCGTAGATGGTTTCGCCGCGGAGCATCCTCGCATGAGCCTTCTGCCGCTCACATACGGGGGCTGGAACTACGATCGAACGGCCGCACTGCAAACGGGCCGGGTCCAAATCGAAGGCGTCGATCTGAGCTTTATTCAGCTCCGCGTCGAGGAGCTGTTCTATCGCGTTTTCTACAACTTCGAGTTTGACATCACGGAGATGTCCCTCTCGGGATACATGATGGCGATCGACCGCGGTCCGTTCGAATACCAGGCCGTTCCGGTGTTTCTCTCACGAATGTTCCGTCATTCCGCAATTTTTATTCGCACCGATCGCGGCATTCGCGAGCCCAAGGATCTGATCGGAAAACGGTTGGGCGTTCCGGAGTACACGCAAAGCGCCGCGGTAACGGCGCGCGGCATTCTTGCGGATGAATACGGGATTACGCCGGAAGCGATCGCGTGGGTCAACGGAGGGCTCGAGGAGCCCGGGCGTCACGAGAAGTTCGTCCTGCGATTGCCCGCGGGCGTGGTGCTCGAGCCGGCCACGCACAAGAGCCTCAATCAAATGCTGCTCGATGGTGAAATCGACGGCATCATCAGCGCATCTTCTCCGTCGTGCTTCCAACGCGGGAACCCCCTCGTCGCTCGCCTTTTCGAGGATCATCAGACGAAAGAGAAGGCCTATTTTGCGAAGACCGGAGTTTTTCCGATTATGCACACACTCGGTATCCGCCGTTCGCTTGTAGAAAAATATCCCTGGCTGCCGGTGAGCATCGTCAAGGCGTTTACCCAATCCAAAAATGTCTGTCTTGACGACATCTACGGCACCGGCGGAGCGCTCAAGGCGACGGTTCCGTGGATCGTCGAGGCGGTTGAGGAGGCTCGAGCGCTTATGGGCCCCGATCACTGGCCGTACGGAATCGCCGCGAACCGAAAAGCCCTTGCATCCGTCGCACGTTGGTCAAACGCTCAAGGTCTCACGTCAAAGGTGTTTACCCCCGAAGAGTTGTTCGCGCCGTCGACGCACGGAGAATACAAAATTTAGGGCCGTTCGACAAGCTTAGGCGCGAACTTGGCAGGGAAGGACTTTATGAACGTTCGCAGATCTCGGGTTCTTGCCGGTACCGCCACGGTCATCGCAACGGGCGGCACGGCATTTTCGCAAGCCCCGCCGACGAGTGTACGCGTCGCGAGTAATCCCGTCGGCGACGTTATTCCACTCCTCTATGCTCAGAACAGCGGCTTGTTCCGAAACGCGGGCCTCGAGGTGACGTTACAGAAAGCAACGAGCGGTTCCGCGGTCGCAGCGGCGCTCGTCGGCAACGCGATCGAAATCGGGAAGGTCAGCGCCGTCTCGATCATCACCGCGCACGCGCGCGGCGTCGGCCTGGCGATTATTTTTCCCGATCGGCTTCATACGTACGGAGCGCAAGCAGAGACGGCGCTCATCGTTGCTCCCAATTCGCCGATTCGAACCGGACGCGACCTCAACGGTAAGACGATCTCCGTGTCGGCGATAAAAGACTCAACCTGGATCGGCGCCCGCCTCTGGGTCGACGCCAACGGGGGAGACTCGTCGACGGTCAAATTTATCGAGCTGCCGTTTTCCGCGGCTTCGGCGGCGGTTGTGGCCGGCCGAATCGATGCCGGCGTGTCGAATGATCCGTACCTCAAGCAAGACGTTACCGCCGGGACGGTCCGCTCACTGGGCGACCTGCTTGGAGCCATGGGCGCCAAATTTCTCGAGACGGCCTGGGCCGCGTCGACGGATTACATCGCCAACAACCGCGATACCGTGACGCGCTATGTTCGCGCGATCCGCGAGGCGCAGGTTTGGCTCAACGCCCATACGGGAGAAGGCGTCGAATTGAACGCGGGATTTACCGGCGTCGACAAAGCGATCGTGGCGACGACGCGCACGGTTTTCGCGACCGACGCCGATCCGCGCGTGCTGCAGCCGTATATCGCAGCGTCCGCAAGATATGGCGTCATTCCGCAAGCATTTGATGCGGCACAACTGTACATGCGCTAATCGTTTCGGCGCAGCGTGCGGAAGGAGTTAGGGCGTGTCGTCGGGCGCGCCGGCGACGACGGCACCGGGCGTCCGGACGTCGATCCGGCCGCGACGCGCGTCGTAGCGCACCGCCGAGCCGAGCGCCATCGCGACGTCGGCGCCGCGCACCATCGCGCGACCGTGGACGATGAACGGCGCGCGGGCGAGTTCGATCGGGTGCCCGTCAAGGGTCGCTTTCCGTTCGCCGACCTTCATGCGCAAGGTGACGGTGCCGCGGCGAACGAGCAGCGTTTGACTCGCCACGTCAAACGTCGTCATCGCTCCGGCCGCATCGCTGACCGCACGAATCGGCAAGTACGCGACGCCGTTCGCGGTTACCGGCGCTACGTCGGACACAACGCGTTGACCGTCGACGTCCATGACGGCCGTCCGCGAGAACGCGAGCGAGGTCGACGCGACCAACGCCGCTACGGCGGTCGCGGCGATCAGTCGCCAACTCGGAAGTACGTTAAACGGGTGCAGTCTCACGATTCGTCTCGTGGAGGTAATCCGGGTATTGCTCCGCGATTACTTTCTCGATTTCGACACGAAGTTGATCGAGGAGTTGGCCCTCTGGATAGGTTCCGACGAGCTCGCCCTTGCGGTAGATCGCGCCTTTGCCTTTTCCGCCGGCGATCCCGACGTCGGCCATCTTCGATTCACCCGGCCCGTTGACGACGCACCCCATCACGGCGACCTTGACGGGAGCCGAGTATTCTTTGGCGATTGCCTCAACCTGACGAGCGAGGTCGACCACTTGAATCTCCGCGCGCCCACACGACGGGCAGGCCGTGATATCGAAACCCTTCTCGCGCAGCCCGAGCGCCTTGAGGATGCCCCAGGCAACCGGAATCTCTTCGACCGGATCGGCGGCGAGCGAAACGCGCAACGTATCGCCGATACCTTCCCAGAGCAGAATGCCCATCCCGATCGAGGACTTGATCGTGCCTTCGCGTGGTAAGCCGGCTTCGGTCACGCCGAGGTGTAAGGCATAGGGCGTCTTGCGCTCGCGCAGGCGCTGATCCATCAACCGGTAGGCGTAGACCGTGCTCGGCGCATCGTGCGCTTTAAGCGAAATGACGATATCGGTGTGTCCGAGATCTTCGAGGATGTCGACGTGGCGGAGGGCCGATTCGACCATCGCTTCCGGCGTATGGCCGAGGCGCTCCTCGAGATCCTTCGCGAGCGAACCCATGTTCACACCGATGCGGATGGGCGTCCCGCGTTCGATCGCGAGCCGCACGACTTCGCGCGTTTTGACCGGATCGGTGATGTTGCCCGGATTGAGACGCAACTTCGCGACGCCGGCGTCGAGCGCGGCAAGCGCCATGCGATGGTCGAAATGGATGTCGGCCACGATCGGAACCGGCGAACGCTTCACGATGTGCGGCAGCCCCGCGGCGTCGCGCGAATCTTGACAGGTCACGCGCACAACCTCGCAACCGGCCATCGCGAGGCCGTAGACCTGCTCGAGCGTCTTGTCGTAGTCGGCCGTATCCGTCGTCGTCATCGACTGGACGACGACGGGGTTGTCGCCACCGATCCAGACGCCCTTAGCGTCGGACTCACCGGACTTGTTCTTGAGGAAAACCGGCTTCGATTGGCGCCGCAAACGGATCATGGGATGAGCTCTTCTCTCTAAAACGCGGCTTTGCCCGCGACGATGCGGGCGATGTCGTGATAGGCGACGGCCAGCATGATGACCATGAGGGCGGCAAAGCCGCCGACGTGAACCAGTGCTTCCTTGCCGGGATCGACGGGTTTCCCGCGTAGCATTTCCATCACGATGAAGAGCCCGCGACCGCCGTCGAGAGCGGGGATCGGCAGCAGGTTGAAGATACCGAGCGAAATCGAAAGCGCGGCCGCCAGCGACAAGTAGGCACCCCAGCCGAAGTCCGCGACCTCCGATGAGACTTGCGCGATGCCGATCGGCCCCTGGATTTGCGAGGCCGTGCCGGCGAAGTTGGTGACGAGATGACCGAGGACCCCGAACGTGCCCCCGACGATCGCGGAAAATTGGAACCACGTCGCCTGCCCTGCCTCGGCGATGCTCGCGTGGCGCATAGCCGGCATCGGGCGAAAGCCGATCCGGCCCTGCGGCTTCCCGTTGTCGCCTTTCATCGTCTTCGTCGTGATCGGAATCGTGGTCTCGCGACCGTCCCGGCGATACGTAACACGAATCGCTTGCCCGGGCTTGGCATAAATCGTTTGGACGAGCTGCGAGCCGTCGCGCATCGGAACGCCGTCGATCGCCACGATGTCGTCGCCCGGCCGGATCCCGGCCGCCTGCGCCGGGAAGCCCGGCGTAAGCTGATAGACTTTGGTCGTCGGGGCTTGGTCGGCGACGCCGAAGATCGCGGCGCTGCCAAACAGCAACACCAACGCGACGATGAAGTTCGCAATCGGCCCGGCGACCACGATCGAGAGCCGTTGCAACGGTGTCTTCGCCTGGAAGTTATCGCTCGGACCGGGCGCCGATGACGCGAGGAAATCACGGCGCTGTTCGGACTCGTTCGTCTTCCCGTCTTCCCCCTGCATCGCGCAGTAGCCGCCGATCGGCAAGAGGTTCAAGCGGTAGTTCGTTCCGCTTCGCTTCGACGTCCACTTGAGGAGCGTCGGGCCCATGCCGAGTGCGAAATCGTTCACCCGAACGCCGTTGCGGCGCGCGAGCAAGAAGTGGCCGTACTCGTGCAGGACGACGAGCACCGAGAGCATCACGAGAAAGAGCAGCAGTTTTTCGGGTGACATCGTAGTCTAAGACCGACAAACCGGCGCCGCCGTTTCGCCGGCCGTCCGTGGCCGGTTACGCGTTTGCACCTTCGGAGAATTCACGCGCGATGTACGCGCCGAGCACGTCCTCGTCGCACGGATCGGTTGCGAGCGCGACCGTGAGCGGCCGCGCCGCGCCGAGAACGCTTCGGGTCGCCGCGGCGGCGTTCGGTCGCGAGGCGACCTCCGCTTCCGAGGGCCGCGTAAAGTGACGAAAGAACGAGCGCATAACGTGGTCGATACCACCGGGCGCGATCGATCGCCGATCGACCTCGAAATACGTCGCTTGATTGAACGTCGCCGTGACGATTTCGTACGAGGCGAAATACGCGACGCGTTGGAACGCCGCACAGATTTCCTGCGCGGCAACGCGCAACACCGATTTGGAATAGACCGTCGCCGCCAGTACGTGCGCGTCGGTCGCCGTCGCGACGAGCGGTACCGGCGACACGGTCAAGATAACGTTCACCGACGGGTTGACCTGCCGCAACCGCGTCAAAAAACGCCCCAGCGCCTCGACGTTGGCGGCGACGCCGAGATTGTCGAAGCGATACGCCGCGTCGTCGAAGGTCCCGAACGAACGGCCCGGCGGTGCCGGATATACGGTTCCGTCGATCCGGGAGCGCCACGATTCCGTCAGCCCCAACGTAAAGACGAAGACATCCATCTCGGTGAACAGCCGGCGCACCGCCGCAAGATGGACGGCCCGGTCGGCGAACAGCGCTTCCCGCGTGCGAAAGCCGGTGGGTTCGACACGCGGGCGAAGCGCATCGACGAACCCGCCCGCATGCCGTTCCCACGTGTCGTCGGACGGGGTGAATCCGTCGAACGCCCGCTCGAAGAGTTGCAGCAATTGAACCGTGGTATAGATGTTGCCGAAGCGCGCCGAGTAATCGGCATAGCCGTGACGCGCACGCTCCGCGGGAGAGAGGTCCGGCGCCCCGGGCTCGACGTTGAAATATTGAAAACCGCTTGCGCGCAGCGCTTCCGCGATCCGCTGCGCAAAACAGCTACCGCCCGATGCGACCTTCGCCGCGCGATCGAAAACGAAGGGCGCGCCGGCCTGCGGATCGATCTCCGACGGTGCAACGTCGGTCACCGAAGGCTTCCAGATCGCGCGGCGCTCGAGTCCGTCGTAGGGGAACGGTGAACGAGCCATTGTCCTTGGAGTATCGGAACGTCAAGCCGGTGACCTGAGTTGCCGATACGTGGAACGATGAGCCTCCGGCTGGCGGCGCGGCCCCGCGTTTTCAAATTTCTCGGCGACAGCCACGCTGCTCGCTTCGACGGACTGGTGTTCCGTGACGACGCCGACGTGACGCGCTACGTGATAACACAAGCGCACAACCACTATGGCTTTCGCGCAAGCGAATTCTCCTACGACGACGGGACGCTCAACGAACGGCTCGTGCGCTCGCTGCTGACGCTCAACATTTTACGCGGGACCCGCGAAAACGCCGTTTCGGCATTCGGCCGTTTTCGTACAGCACGCGAGCCGCTCGGCTGGGAATTCGGATTACGGCTGCGCGCAAGCTTCCGCAACGAATTGCTGGTAATTTCGTGCGGTGAAGTCGATGCGCGTGACGTCATTCGGCGCTTGCCGCTCGACGCGCGCATCGCGTTGCCGGGTCCTATCGGCCGCTTCGCCGACGATCCGCCCGAAACGCGCGAAGCCGTCGCATTCGATGAGCTCTCCGCCGCAATCGAATCGGAGTATCTGCAACCGCTCTTTCGCGGGTTGCGCACGCTGCGCGCCGCGGGTATCGACAATCTGTTCTTGCTCGCGCTGCCGCCGCCGGGATCGAGCGACGCCGATTACGAGGCGCATTGCGGCTTCGCTTCGCGTCGTCACGTCCGCTACGCCGTGCATCGGAGCATCAATTTGCTCTACGAACGCTTCTCTCGTGATGCGTCGATCGGATTCATCGATACGTGGCCGATCGTGACGTCGAACGACGGCATACTCCGTCCGGAATTCGGTTCGGACAGCGTGCACCTCAACCGCGATGCCGCCGCCGCGATCGTTGCAGATTTGGGCCGCGCCCAGGCCGGCGCAACCCCCGTGCTCGACCCTCTGGTGTAATCCCGCCCTTCGACAAGCGTCATCCTGAGGTTGTCGAATATCACCCTGAGCTTGTCGAATGTCACCCTGAGCTTGTCGAAGGGTGGCGGATGAAGCTCACGTACTGCTGTCCGCGACCGAAGTGCGCGGCGAACGCGTCGGGGAGGCCCGGTTCGCCGCCCGACGCCAGGGTTGCGGCCAGGCTTTGCAAGCTCGTCGCGGTCGACGGTGAAACCGATGCGAGCAACGTCGCCATCCGCCCGATGACGGCGATTACATCGCCGGTCACCGACTCGTCGCCGGCATCGTTCGCTTGCATGAGGTCATAGAGCGCGGCGCCGGCCTCCAGGAGCGCGATACCGAGCTGTGGATCGTGCGGCGACAACGTCACGCGATAGTCCGCCAGGTTCGCGATGTTGCAATGATACGCGTGGATCGCACGCGCGTTGAACGCGCACGCCTCGCCGTAAACTTGTTTGTACCAACGCCAGTCGGTGAGAAATTGCGGCGAGGAAGCCCAGATCGTGAAGCCCGCCGGTTCGAGGGCCGTGATTGCGTCGGCGATCGAAAAGAGCCGGCCCGTCAGCGGATGCGCGATGTTGTCGTCGATCCAGTCCCCGACGGAGCGGCTCATGCCGGACAAGGTCGCGAGATGCGGCGCGAACACCGGCACCAGCCGCTGACGGCGCTCATCGTATGGCAACGACGGCGGAGCGAGCCGGTTGCCCAATAAGCGGCGGCCGATCTCTCCGATCGCGGAAGCCGCGTCGGCGGTCGTGATCACCAGCATACCGCCCGTGCGGACGAACGACGCGATGTGCCCGACGAATGCCGAGGGATCGTTTTGAAACGGGACGAGCCCCTCGGCCACGACCAGATCGAAGCGCTCCTCCGTCGTAAAATCTTCGACATAGCTCTCGACGACCGAACACGCACCGGACGGCAACGATATGTTTGCGAGCTGCGCGCGCGTCTCAGCGATCGCTCGCGGGTTGCCGTCGACCAGCACGTATCGCGCCGGGCACAATCCGGCCGTGACGATCGCGTTGTCGCCCGAACCGGGTCCGAATTCCAACACACGCGCCCCCTCGACATAGAGCGGCGGTATCCCGAGAAAACGGTACAGCGACGCGCGCCGGCCGTGATGGCGTTCGAGATCGGTGATATCTTGCTTCACGGGCGAGATATCGCGCTCGCGATAGTAGTCGACGAACGCGCGTCGGGCGCTCACCGGCGCGGGCCCACGCAGAGCGCGATGAGATAGTGCGCGAGCGGCGCGAAACCGGTGTGGACCATCTCGTCGTTGGCCGAGAAGGAAAACACGTTGTGGAAGTGCGTGAGCGCGAGCTCGCGCAGCCGGTCGGCCGAGAACAAATTCACGTGCCCGCGACGCGTATGTTCGTTCGCGTATTGATCCGACGTGAGGTTCGGCGTGCCGATCACGAGGACGCCGTGATCGTCCAAGACACTCGCCAGCCGCGCAACGAACGCGTCCTCGTGCTCGGTGAAAATGTGCTCGATCACATCGAGCGTCACGACCGCATCGAAGCGGCCCGGATCGGCTTCGAGCACGTTCATCGTCGCGAACTGCAAGCGATCCGAGGCAACGCTCGCGTTCGCGACGGCAATTGCGTCAGCGTCGAGATCGACGCCCAAACAGGACGCCGCGGCCTCCGCCAACAGAATCGTCCCGAAACCCTCACTACACCCGACGTCGAGGACGCGCTTCGACGGGCCGATCATTTTTGCGGCGAACTTGTAGTAGCTCAACAGGTGCAGCAACCGCCGCGGACTCTTGCGTACGATGAAACTGAAATACGGCCCGAGTGCGACGTGCTCGTTCCCGATGAACGCTTTCATCTCGCGCCATTTCTCGGCTTCTGCGTTGGTGTCGTTACCGTTCATTGTCCGAAGAAACTCCGTCCTTGACCGCCCTCGAGCGGCACGATGGAACCGGCGAACGGTTCCGCATGACGCGATGCAAGGAATGCCACCGCGTGCGCGACTTCTTCGGGCGAACCAAAACGGCCGCGCGGAACGCGTTCGCCCAGGTAGCGTTGAGCTTCGGCCGGATCGCGCCGCATGACCGTATCCCACGTGTTGCCTTCACTGAGAATCACACCCGGCACGACGGCCGAGATCACGACGCCGTCAGGCGCGCACGTGCGGCCCAGACCGCGAACGTACGCGGTCAGCGCCGCCTTTGCCACCGAGTACGGAATCGACCCTTGATGTTCGAACGCGGCGAGCGACGAGATCGCTACGATGCGGCCGAAACGGCGCGCGCGCATCGCCGGAATCAGTCCGGCGTTGAGATCGATCGCGATGCCGAGGTTGAAGTGCAGCACGCGTTCCCACTCGGTCGCCGGCGCGAGCGAGTCGCGCATGCCCAGGGTGCCGCCGACGTTGTGGACGACAACATCCACGTCCCCCACGGCTTCGGCGAGCCACGCGACCACATCGGCCGGCGCGCCCGCGGCAGCCAGGTCGACCGCGAGCGCGCGATGCCCCGCCGCCTCACCGCCGCAGTCATCGAGCACGGATTGCAGGCGTGCGGAATCGCGAGCGCAGATGGCAACCTGCGCACCTTCTGCCGCCAACAGTCGTGCACATGCGGCGCCGATACCGCGACTCGCGCCGGTAACGAACGCAGTGCGGCCGGTGAGTCCGAGATCCATCGGTTACTTCAGCAGCGTCTCGACGAACTTGTACGTCGCGGTTTTTTCGATCGACGTGCGGTTGCCGACGATCAGCACCTTTTGCGCGCCGATCACGTTCGCAACGAACGCCGTGACCTCGGGCGGCATGTCGGCTGCAACGCCGGCGGCCGTGATGGCGAGCACCGCGTCGCCCGAACCCGTACGATCGAGAACGCGCGTCGCGAACGACGGGCTGACAACGCGTTCGCCCGAGAAATATCCCTCGACCCCGAGACTGCCGCGCGTCACCAACACGCGGTCGCAGCGTAATTTCTGGGTGAGTTCATCGACTAAGCTGCGCAACGGCGCGACGCGATTGCGCGCATCGAGGCGCAGTTCGCCCTCGTTGATGCAGATGTAGTCCGCACGCGGATAGCTCGAGATTGCGTGAAAGCGAATGTTCGCCGCGTTTATCTGCGTGTTGACCGCGAGGAACTTTCCGCTCTCGCCGAGCAGTTTTTTCGCCGCCGGCGTGATGAGCCCGTGCCCGAAATCACCGCAGATCACGGCATCGGAATTATGGAAGCGCTCCTCGAGCAATCCGCAGAACTCCGCCTCTTCGCGTTCGTGCAGCGGTTCGTCGTTGATATGATACACCTCGAAGAGCTTGTTGAGCAGCGTCTTCTCGACGTAGCGGCGTTTCACGATCGTCGGCGAGTCGGACTTGTAGACGAAGTTCAGCCGCACATTCGGTTTGAGGTTGCTGCGGATAAACCGTTCCTGGCCGTCGTTTTCGCCGACATACGTGATCAGTTCGACCGACTTGCAGAAATCCGCGAGGTGATTCGCGATGGCCAGCGCGCCGCCCGCGAAGAGTTCGGCGTTGACGTACCGCATCGCGAGCACCGGCTCTTTCGCCGACTTCCCGAGCTGATCGCAGTAGACGTACTCGTCGAGAATCGCCTCGCCGACGACGGTGATGCGCATCTTTGCGAGGCGGTCGAGGTACGCGTGCACGTCCGCGACGGAGAACCGCGAGCGAAACGACGCCAGGTACGCCTGCACGTCTTCGCCGTACGGGGTGATGAAGCGATTGATCAACGTCGACGAGCTAAACGTGATGTCTTGCGTGATGCGAATCTCGCCGCCGACCGCCCCAATCGCCGCTTCTTCCCGGCCGATGCCGCCCGTGATGTCGTGGCGACCCGGCGCGTAATCGGGTCCCTTCACGTAGACGTTCGGACGCAACAATTCGATCATCGAAACGGCGCTGGGCGCGCGCGAGATCGTCACAAAATCGACCGCGTCCAGCGCGGCTAACGCTTCGGCGCGCAGCAGTTCGCCGAAGGCGGGCCGATTCGGTCCTTTGTTGACGTGCGCGTCTTCGGTGATCGAAACGACGAGCACGTCGCCGAACGAACGCGCTTCCTTGAGGTGCCGGATGTGTCCGAGATGGAGGAGATCGAACACTCCGTGCGCCTGCACGATGCGTTTCCCTTCAGCGCGCAGTGCGGCAAGCTGCAGTGCGAGTTCCCCGGGTTCGAAGATCTTCTCGCTGGTCGCGTCGGCGTGACGCGGTTGCGTTTCCATGCTGCTAGTGTCGTGAACCGGAAGTTCCGTGCAAAAGATCACGAAGGATTTTTGTACGAATCGAGGAGTGATGAGGGAGCAACGTCGCCGCGTTGTGACCGAAGAACAACGACGAGTCGTGCAAAAAGACGAGTGACATTTTGTGCGCGGACTTTCGGTTCATGACACTACACCATCACGTGAAAAAGATGAATCCGTAGTCGCCGCTATAGCGGGTACGTTCGAACACGAACTCCCAGTCGGCGACGGAATAAAAGCTGCGGCAGGTCAACTGCCAAGAGAGCAGGTTCGCCTTCTCGCGCTCGTCACGATACGACTCGACCATCACGTACGCGTCGCGGCGCGCGACGCGTCGAATTCCGGCGAGCGCAGCGTCCAGATCTTGCGCGCCCAGATTGTGCAATGTCCCAAGCGAGACGACCAAATCGAACGCGCCGTCGTCGTACGGTAACGCGGCCGCGTCGCCGGTGCGGACGAACGGCCGTATCTCGTCCTTGGCATGCTCGATCGCGTAGCGGCTCAGGTCGATTCCTGCAACGACGAGGCCCGGCACGGCACGGGCGAGTTCGTATAGCAGAAATCCCTTCCCGCAACCGACATCGAGTACGCGGTCGCCGGCGCGTAAGCCGTAGTGATGCGCGATCGCCTCGGCGACCGGCAACCAGCGTCCGTCGTAACGGTAACCGCCGTATCCGAAGCGCCGGTCGCCGTCCCAGTATTCTTGCCCGAACCGTGATGCGACGGCCGCACTTTCCGCCTTGTCGTGCTCGACGACGCGCGCAATGTAATCGCGTTTGGTCGACGCGTGCAACGTTTGCGTGAAATCGATGCGCCGGCAAGGTGCGGCGTTCGCGCTCACACGTGCACCGTTCCCGACGCGAGCGCGTGTTCAGCCGTCGCAGCGAGCGCCGGCGCGTCAAGGCCGTAGCGCGCGAGCACGTGATCCTGCGAGCCGAAATCATACGAATAGGCTGCCGGAAAACCGCAGCGGACAAGCGGCGTGCGAATCTGCCGATCGGCGAAGGCTTCCGCGACCGCGCTGCCGAGACCGCCGCTGCGAAAATGTTCTTCGGCCGTCACAACGAGCTGTGCGTCACACGCCGCGGCGACGATCGCATCGGCATCGAGCGGTGCAACGGTGTGTGCGTGCAGCACGCCGGCACGAATCCCGCGCGCTGCAAGGAGGTCGCATGCGGCGAGCGTCCGCGACGACAGAACGCCGGTGCTCACGAAGAGCACGTCACCCGCCGGTGCGAGCAACACCGCTCGACCAATCGCGAAGGGCAGATCGAAGCGCGAAATCACGGGATCGCCACCCTTGGCGATCCGCACGTAGAGCGGACCGTCGACGTCGAGCGATGCGTCCATCACGCGCGCCATCTCCGGCGCGTCGCACGGCGCGACGATGGTCATCCCCGGCAACGTGCGCAGCAGCGCGATGTCGTCGAACGCCATGTGCGTCGGCCCCAGCGGTGCGTAGACGGCACCGCCGCCGCTCGCGATCAAGCGCACCGGCAAATTGTGCATGCACACGTCGACAGCGAGCTGTTCGAAGCAGCGCCGCGTCAGAAACGTCGCGATCGTGTTGACGTACGGCACGAAGCCGTCCATCGCCATCCCGGCCGCGATGCCGATAATGGCCTGCTCGCTCACGCCTTCCATGTAAAAACGCTCGGGGAAATCACGACGCATGGCGCTCAACACGCCGGCGCCGAGATCGGAACCGACGAAGACGACACGCGCGTCGCGTTTCGCTAGTGCGTAGATCGATTCGATCGCGACCTTGCGCACTACGCGCCGCCGGCGATCGCGAGCCGCAGACGCGCTACCGTCTCCGCGTCGACCGTGGCCTTGTGGTGCCACAGCGGGTCGCCCTCGGCGAACGGCACGCCGCGGCCTTTGATCGTGTGTGCAACCACGAGACTGGGCTTCTCCACATCGAACGGCAACTGCGCGAAAAGCGAACGCAACGCGTCGACGTCGTGACCGTCGACTTCGCGAACGGCGAAACCGAACGCGGTCCACTTGTCGACGAGCGGCTCCAGCGGCAGCACGTCGGTCACCGGGCCGTACGACTGCAACTTGTTGTAGTCGACGATGGCCGTCAGGGAAGCCAGACGGTGTTTGGCGGCGCAGAGCGCGGCTTCCCACACGGAGCCTTCGTCGATCTCGCCGTCGCCCATCACGACGAACGTTCGCGAACGGCGCTGCGTCATGCGTGCGGCGAGCGCGAACCCGACGCCGATGGCGAGACCGTGGCCGAGCGCTCCGGTCGACGCTTCCACGCCCGGAACGTGCGTATCGGGATGGCCGCCCAACAGTGCGCCGGGCGTACACTGTCGCGCGAGTTCGCTCGCATCGAAATAGCCCTTGTCGGCGAGCAACGCGTAGAGGGCGAGGCATCCGTGACCCTTGCTCAAAATGAAGCGGTCACGATGCGGCCAGCCGGGCTCCGACGGCCGCACGTCGAGCACGTCGTCGTAGAGCACGCGCAACAGCTCGACGAGCGAAAGCGACGCGCCGACATGGCCGCGGCGGCCGCCCTCGAGCGCATCGACGATTCGCAAACGCAGCTCAATGGAACGTTCGTCGAGCGTGAGCGATGCGATCACGCGAGCGCGTCGCCGCTGCGGACGCGGTCGACCAAGAGGCTGGCCTTCGCGAACTGCCGGTCCAATGCGGCGGCATGCGATGCGCCCTCGCCCGCGGCGGCGCGCTGCTGCCATATAGCCGGCAGAAACTCGTTGAGCGCGATCAACGCCCAGCGCAAGCCATACGAGGGCGCGTCGCGTTTGAAGCGATCCGCAAACGAGCGATCCACTCCATAAACATCGGCCGCCAATGCATAAAACTTTTGCCGCTCGCTCGCTTGTAGTTCCATGCCGGGGTGCCAGAGGACGTCGGCGACCAGCTTCACGGGATCGTCCCAACCGAAATACTCGAAGTCCAGGAAGACGAGTCCGCAGCGCGTTCGCACGGCGTTATGGAAACCGAAGTCCGACGGTGAGAGCGTGCGCCGGTCGAACGTGAGCGGGGCTGCAGGTGCGTCGCCGGCGGTATCGATGAGACCCTCGATCGTCTCCAGCAACGGCTCGAGCCGCGCGGCGTGCTCCGCCGCCTCCGCGCGCAGACGCGCGACGCGCCGACGCATTTGGCCGTTGAGCTCGGCGCGACCGAACACGGCCTCACGCGCATCGGCTAGCGCGGCGGCATCGTTTCGTTTTCGGCTAGCGTGCAAGCGCGCGGCGAACGCGGCCAGTTCCCCGATATCATCGCCGCTGCGTTGGGCGACGCGCTCGCCGTCGATCCACGCGTAGAGCGCGAGACCCCGCCGTTCGTCGAGCCCGATCGGCTCGGGCACCTGCGTTTCGCCCGCACGCATGAGGAACGCGAGCGCGCCGAATTCGCGCAGGTACCGTTCGCGGGCATTGCGCGGATCGTCCGGATACCGCTTGAGCGCGAACCGTCGCCGGGCGCCCGCCACGCAGTAGAGGCGGTTGTTCCCGCCGCCGCGCACGGGTGCGAGGCCATTCAGCGGCTCGCCGGCGAGGGCGCTCGCGGCCGCGAGGAGCGCTGCATCGTTCACGTCGCAAGCGCCGTGCGCAACGCATCCCAAGACGCGAACTGCCGGTCGACATACGGGTGCGGCGGCCCGCCGTCCGGCGCAAAGAGCCACCGCTGCACGCCGCCCGGGAACGCCGCATCGGCGAACACCTCGACCAGATCGTCAACCGCGTGCGTCACGCGCAACGTCGCGAGGCGCTTGCACTTCTCGGGCCGCGTCGCTTCGAAGTACACCGGCAGATCGATGCCCTGCGCGCACAGGAAACGGCTCGCGCACATGCGCAGATTCGGGCCGTCCGGCGCCGCCTTGGCAAATTCGCTTTTGTGCGAGACGATCGACAGCTCGACACCGTTTGTGCGCGCGGCGGCGATGAACGATGGGACCCCCGGATACAGCCGCGCCGCGTCGATTCCGGGTCCGTACACCTGCGCTTGAACCATCATCCAGCGCGCTTCACCGTCAGCCATCGTGCGAATGCGATCGCGCACCGCCGTCTTGCCGAGATGCGTGCCCGGCGCGATCGCGTCGAGCGCAACAGCCGCGGCGCACAACGCCGCTTCATAGTCGATCAGCGTATTGTCCAGATCGAGCCCGATATGCACAGGACAACCATTCTGCCGCTGCGTAGCGCGTCCCGTGACGTTTGTGCGTTCCGATGAAGAGGCATTGAGCGCCGAGTTTCTCGCGAAGGGCTTCGTCGTGGCGCCGGCCGAGGACCGCATCGCACTCGACCGCATCCGCGATTTCGTCGCCGAACGCGCCGCCGCGTTCCTCTCGCTGACGCTGCCGCACGATCGTGGATCGTTCCTCGATGACATCGGAGCGCAGCTGAGCGACGCCGGCAGACTCAACGATCTGCGCCTCGCGATCATCGACGCGCTTCTCGCTGCGCCGTGGTTTCGCGAGGCGTATTACGCCTGCGGCCGCGGGCTGCTCGAAGCGCTCGTCGGCAATGAACTCGCAATGCAGCGCGGGCTCGGATTTTCGATTCAGGTTCCCA